>JAFGIS010000130.1 GCA_016929495.1 Polyangiaceae bacterium
CAAGGCAGCCCGGGTTCTCGAAGAGGCGTTGGCGCTCCCCAGCAGCGAGCGTGCCCTGATCGCGCACGAGCTCATTCACAGCTTGGAACCTGAAGACGCCGACGCGATGACTGCCTGGACCGCGGAAATCCGGGCACGTGTGGATGCTGTCGAGTCTGGCACGGCCGAGCTCGAGGACTGGGAGACGGTTCGGGCTCGGCTCGAGGCCGTGGGTCGCGAGTGAGACAGATCAAGTTTCATCGTGCGGCAAGCGCCGAGGCGGAGGAGGCCGTCCGCTGGTACAACGGGCGCTTGCGGGGACTCGGTGAGGACTTCCGCCTCGAGTTGGGTGCCACTGTCGCTCGAATCGGCGAGGCGCCACTGCTGTGGCCACCCAGCCCGTACCACCAGCGGACAAGGGCGTGCCTGTTGTCACGGTTTCCCTACGCCGTCGTCTACATGGTTGGCCCGGAGGGAAGTGTCACGGTAGTCGCGGTTGCGCACCTCAGGCGACGCCCTGGGTATTGGCTTCGACGCGTGCCCCAGGCGCGCTAGCGTTCGCGACCGTGCCAAGCCGAGCAGCCTCTACACCGTCGCACCCCGCCGACTTCCCCCACTCGCGCGGAGCTCGCGAAGCGAGCGAGCACGAGTAAGGCGGGAAGTCGGCCGCGCGCAGCTGGCGCAGCCAGCGAGCACGGACGGATGTGGGGCATCACCAGAGCATCATCCGATGGTCATTGCCGGCGCGGATTGGATCGTGGAACTGGGCCCAGGCGGCGGAGAAGCGGGTGGACGCGTCGTTGCCGCTGGGACGGCGCGGGAGGTGGCGAAGAGAGCGACGGCGACGGGGAGGGTCGTGAAGGAGCAGACGGGGCGGTGAGCGTAGGGCGGCACTTCGCTCGCGGCCCGGGGTAGCGGCCGGTGACACGCGGCCGGAGCTCGTGCTGCACGTTACCCCATCAAGGCCCGGCCGAGCTCGAGGCTCGGTGATGGTCGCGCGCGCGTCGAGGCCGCCCGTCGTGCACGGATCGGGGCCGCCCATCGCGCGCAAGACATCGGATCGCGCGCCCGCCACTTTCTTGGTGCCCATGTCGCTTTTTGCTGGACAGCTCGTGAGCACGTGCTGCTCCGCAGAGTGCCGACAGGCTCGAAACATGCCCTGCTGGGCGCTCGCCGTTGTGACGGAGCGCCACACGATGACCAGAGACGCACGCGAGCCAACGCGACCTCCTGCGCCGGGGGGAATCATCCGGGCGCAGCAACCCATGGCGCAGGATCTGTGACACGCGCAGGTCGCGCGCGTCGTTTCCGGACGGCGCGTGGCGCAGAGCGTGCGCCGACGAGCGAAGCTCGGCTGATTCTTCCCGGCGCAGGGCCGGACCCACCGCTTGTCATCGAGCGTCACGCCGGAGCCGCTCTCGGCCGAAGTCGCGGCGCCACAGGCGATGTGGATCGCCGCACCATGCGGCACGCCGACCCTGCCCTGGCGGCACTCGACTTCGGGCGGTAGACTGACGCTATGGTCAAGGCAGCCCGGGTTCTCGAAGAGGCGTTGGCGCTCCCCAGCAGCGAGCGTGCCCTGATCGCGCACGAGCTCATCCACAGCTTGGAACCTGAAGATGCCGACGCGGCGGCTGCCTGGACCGCGGAAATCCGGGCACGTGTGGATGCTGTCGAGTCTGGCACGGCCGAGCTCGAGGATTGGGAGACGGTTCGGGCTCGGCTCGAGGCCGTGGGTCTCGAGTGAGACAGATCCGATTCCATCGCGCGGCCAGCGAGAGAGAACCGTCCCGACGGGCAGGCGGCTCCAGAATCCGCGCGGGCGACAACGAGGTTCCGATGAAAGCTGGACGTTTGGGTTTGGCTGCGGCTTGGACAATGACGGTGGGCTGTCTGTCGACGGGGGGGCTGATCGACACCTTGGGAGGGGCTGCTGGGGCCGCAGCGGCCGATGAGGGCGAAGAAGAGGCGGCGGGCTCGACGGACAGCGACGGACTCGGATGCAACGGGCAGGGACGCTCGTGCACCGGAGGGCTCGTGTGCGGTGCCCAGAACACGACGTGTTGCGAGAGCCTGCTCGTGGAAGGAGGCAGCTACAACCGCAGTCCCGGAGAGAGTCCGGCCTACCCGGCGACGGTAGCGAGCTTCTGTCTGGACAAGTACGAGGTGACCGTGGGCAGGTTCAGGAGGTTTCTGTCGGACTATGACACGTGGCACGGGGACCAGAACAACCCCAGGGCCGGGGCTGGGGAACACCCCTCCGTCGGCGTCGGGAGCGGCTGGGACGCGGCCTGGGATGGCCTCCTGCCGACGAATGCGGAGGCCTTCGAGGACAGCGATCACCTGGGCCACTCATCCACGAATCGATACGTCAGTACGTGGAGAGACGACGAGGGCACCGCCGACGCCGAAAACCTGCCGATCAACTACGTGAGCTGGTACGAAGCGTTTGCGTTCTGCCTGTGGGATGGAGGCAGGCTGCCGACAGAAGCAGAATGGCAGTACGCGGCTCAGGGAGGGAATGAAGACCGTGAGTATCCGTGGAGGGGCAGTGACGTCGGACCGACGTTCGCCGTCTACGACTGTATGGGAGACGAAGAGGCCGGCTGCGCCGACGCGGACGTCTTGCCTGTCGGCAGCAGGCCCGCTGGGGACGGGCGTTGGAAGCAAAGCGACCTGGCTGGAAGCATGCGGGAGTGGATCCTGGATCGATACACAGTCCCCTACCCGCATTCCGAGTGCAACAACTGCGCGAACCTGACAGACGGCTTGCTCCGCGCGCATCGGAGTGGCGCTTGGGACTATGGCTCCGACCCCCTCGCTGCCGCGTACCGCAACGGTGGCGCGCCAACGGGTCGCGTCACCTCCTTGGGCGTGCGTTGCGCCAGGGGTCCACGCTAGCCTGCATGAGCCCATGGCCCTTGGGCTGAGCTTGCAGCCGCAACTGGCCTTGCCTCGAGGGCGCAGGATCCCGACACCGACACCGTGCCGCCGCGTGCCGAGGCTCAGCGACCCAGAGGCCAACAGAGCCAGATGGTGGTCAACCCGTCGACCGAGCAAAGTCACCTGCACGGAGCATTCGCCCGTCATGCTCGCTCCGCCGCGAGCGCAAACCCTGCTGACAGCTGGTAGTGACCCCTGCAGCCCAGGCGCAGACCCCACTCATGACTCGTAGTGACCTCTGCAGCCCAGGCGCAGACCCCACTCATGACTCGTAGTGACCTCTGCAGCCCAGGCGCAGATCCCACTCATGGCTTGTAGTGACCGCTTCCCGGCACTCGGAGCCCTTACTCGGGCTCCGAGTAGCCCCTGCCAGCGAGGCGGAGCCGCTACTCATGGCCAAGACCGCGCGAACGATGTGCTGACCCCTTGGACGCTGCCGGCCACGACCCAGGCCTGGTCCGGCGTCCGGACCCGCTGCCTGCCTTCTCGGCGCACACCGAGCGCGCGGCTCTTGACGCGGCCCGCTATGGCGCGGGCGTGGGCGTGGTGTCCGGTGCTGGCTCGGGCTCCTCTGCGGGCGCGGAACGCTGCGCGCGCGTGGCGGCGAGGAAGGAGGCAACACGTGCCGCCTCGCCCGGGAAGAGCTGCTTGAGCTGACCTTCGAGCTTGTCGAGCTCCCGGTTGGCATCATCGATGAACAGCAGAACGCTCGTCTGATGGGGTCCGAGCGCGCGCACGGCTTGGTCCCGCTCCTTGGAGGCGACCTCGAGCGCATCGGTGGCAGCCTTGACCTTGGGCGTCCAGGTCTGCGACAGGGCCTCGGCTGGGTCGCGGCCGAGCTCCACCACCCAATTGCGTCCCGTATCGACTTCACGCTGCACGCCGAAGCGTTGGGCCGCGCTGGGCGTCAGCTTGGCGAAGAAGCGGGAATAGCCCGGTGCGTCGCGATGCCCGCCGCACGCATCGACCACGGCGCGGCCCAATCCCGCCACCATGCGGTCCCAGAGCGTATCCTGCACCGACAGACGAGCTCGCGCGCGACGCGCCGCGCGAAACAGTGTGCGACGCTCCAGCGCCAGCTCGTCGGCCTTGGCCGTGACCGCGTCCCAGATCGGCGCAAGACTGGCTGCTTCCGTATCGCTCTGCAGGGCCGCAGCAATGGCGTGGGCCGTGTCAGCGACCACGTCGATGGACGTCGTATCGCGAAAATGCGTTGCCATACAATCGTTCCTCCTCTTCCCTCCGCTGGTTGCGGCGACGGGAAGATTCGCAGAAACCCTATCCCGGTGTCAAGCACGGCGCGCCGCAGGGCCAGGGCGACCGCATCTAATTCTGCTTTCCATTGGGCGGGAAATGTGTTCCATG
>JAFGIS010000131.1 GCA_016929495.1 Polyangiaceae bacterium
CTTCTCGCCGAGGTCGCGCATCGCGCTCGCCTATGGAACACAAAACGCGGCGGATGGAAAGAAAAAACTGGCGAAGTAGTGCTAGAGTCTTGGGACCCATCGGTACGTCCGCAAGATCGCATGCTTTCTGCTCGGACGGGTGTTCGGTAACCACAGGGTGCGAGCTACGGGCGTCGCTTTTTGCGACGTTGGGCGCTCGGACTTCCTCATGGTCGACGGGGGCAGCAGGACTTAAGTCTATGGTGACGAGATGGACGGGACGAACCAGCGGAGCTGGCGCCCATCCGGTTTCGAGAATGCCGTGGTCAAGATGAAGATCCACATTCGACAGCGCGACAGTGTGATGACGGAGAAGCTACGAGCTCACGTGCTTCGACGGCTCGGCTTCGCGCTGAGTCGGTTCGGAGAGAGGGTCGTCAGCGTGATCGTACGGATCTCGAGGAGCAAGGGCCGCCTTGGCGGCCTGGACACGCGATGCCAGATCGACGTGGGACTGGTACGAAGCGTGAAGGCAACAGCCACGGACGTCAACGCGCTCGCATCCGTGAATCGAGCCACAGCCGGCGCTGGACGATCCGTTGCCCGCGCCCTCGAGCGGGAACGTGAGACAGAACAGCGGCCCCACGTGTACCGTTCAGCTCCAAGAAAGTGAGAGCACGAACATGAAACACCGCCACCTGGTCATCCCATCTCTCCTCGTTGCCGCCCTCGCGGCCGGCTGTCAGTCGAGCACGGATCGACCCGCCGCAGGGGCCGAGGAGTCCACACGGCCCGTGCAAGCGGCGGAGGACTTCACCTACGCCCAGAAGGACGAATTCGTGGAGGATATGCACGACGCGCTGACGCGGATCCAGAGCGAAGTGGATCGGCTGACCGCTGAAGTGGCAGCAGCGCGCGGCGCCGCCAAAGCCGAAGCGGAGGCCAAGGTCCAGGCGCTGCGCGAGGAAGCGAATCGGGTGAGCCAACAGCTCGAACGGGCGAAGACCGCCACCGAGGCCACGTGGGATGACGTCAAAGGCGGCATCAAGAAGTCATTCGGCGAGCTGGAGGACTCCTTCCGGCAGACGCGCCAGTGGCTGAGCGACCAGCTCGAGTCTTGAGCCCTGGGTCGGCCTCTCCGCGACGCGCTACGCGCCATGCAGGCAATTGTGCTGACCGCGGAATCCGTCGGGCTGCTGCCGCCGACGGGTTTCGATCACCTGAACGAGCAGCGCCAGCAAGGAGCCGTCCATGACGAATGAAATGGTCATTATCGGAGCGGTTGCGTTGGGTTCCGCCGTGCTCGCCGCGCTGGCGGGCATTGCGTACGCTGTCGACTTCTTGGTCGCCCTCAGGCATGCCAAGCCGAGCACGAGACCATGACGACCCACGTTCACACGACCGCGCAGTTCGGTCGGCTCGTGGCCGCGGTATTCGAGGAGGCCGCGCATCACGGAAAGAATCCGGGCGAGGTGTCGCGGCTGGCCGTGCAGGCCGTGGCGCATCTGTTAGAACGCGCGCGATGGTCCCCGCATGGCTCCTTGCTGCGCGTGACCTCGCGCACAGGGGCATCGATCTTGCTCGGACGGGAACGAAGATGAATCACTTCGGCGGTCCGGTGCACGAGGTCTTCGACGTCATCGCCCAGCTACGGCGGAACTTCAGCGGCGCTGCGAGCGGCCGCCCGGTGGAGGGGACGCGGCTCGCGGTCGCGCAGTCGACCCCGCTTGGTATCAGCGGACGAGCTCAGCCGCCGCCCGGGCGGCGGCCCGTTTGACGCGCCTCGGCAAGCTCTTGCCGGCACACTGCCAATTCCTCGTGCAGTGCCTCCAGTTCCTCGATGAGACGCCACTGCTCCTCACTCGCCTGGCCGCGGCCGTCGTCTACCATGCGCAGGGCCCCGTCGAGGCGTTCCTGCACCCGGATTTCATCGTCCCTGGCCGCGGCGACCTCGGAGAGGATCTGCAAACGCACGTCGTCGGCGTCACGCAGCGCGTCGTCGCGTTCGCCCTGGAGCCGAACGGCGTCTGCGTGCGTCGTCTCCACTTCGGCGTTGGCTGAATCGAGCGCCGAGCGCAGTTCGCGAATCTCGCGCGCCACCGGTTCCGATGTTGTCTAGGTCCCGCCAAGGCTTGCGGCCAGCAGGTAATTCCAGCACGGCGGTTCGGAAAACACGACGTCTGACCACACGAGCGCGTGATCCGGTCACTGTCACAGCCTAGTGCCGCGTTTCGATTGAAGCGATGGGTTTTTCGCCGCTTCCCGCCGATCTGAGCCGCGGTACCCCTGGTTCTTGGGAATCGTTTCAATTGAAACGATGCACTAGCCCCCGACTGCTCTGTCGAAAGACCCATCGCCTCACCAGACTCGCGGTACTAGGCTTCGTGAATGGACACTCCCGATAGCGAGCGCAGCCGCTGCATCCTGGTGGCGAGCGATTTCAGCCGATCTGCGGATGAGGCCCTTCGCCAGGCGGACGCTTGGGCCCGGCGTCAGCAGGCCAAGCTCTCCGCCTTGCACGTCGTTCGCGAGGCCCTTCCCGTGCACCCCCTTTTCCCTCAACGCCAGCAACGTGACGTGACGGACCTGGTGGCGCTGCAAAGAAGGCTCGCCCAGGAGCTTTCGGATCGGATCCAACGGCTCACTGAGCGCTCCCCGGACGATGTCGACGTGGATGTGGACTTCGGCGACTCGTACGCGGCCATCGTGAGACGGGCCGAGGAGATCGACGCCACCCTGGTGGTGGTTGGCAGCGTGGGTGCGACGGACCTCAAACGGGTGCATCTGGGAAGTGTTGCAGAGAAGGTAGTGCACTACGCCCACTGTTCCGTGTTGGTGGTCCGACCGCCATCCGGCGGCGCGGTCGTGCTCGCCGCCACGGACCTGTCTGACCCTGCTCTGCCGGCGCTCCGCGCGGCCGCGCGCGAATCCCAGGCTCGCGGGAGCCGACTCGTCGTGGTTCATGACGTCGACCGGTGGTCGGTGATGGGGGCCGAGTTCGGGCTGTTGGGTCCTATTCCGCCCGGACCCAGCGAGCAAACGGTGGAACGCGTACGCCTGGCAGCATCGCAAATTCTCGAGGGCCAGCTGGAGCGATTCGGGGTCAGCGGCGACATCCGGATAGCCGGGCAAGGCAATCCGGCCGCAACCATCGTGCAAGCGGCCGACGAGCTCAACGCAGACTTGGTGGTGGTGGCGACGCGCGGACGCACGGGGCTGGCACGGCTTGCGCTCGGCAGCATCGCCGAAGTGGTCGTGCGGCGTGCCCACTGCTCGGTGCTGGCCGTGCGCGCGGAGTGAGCCAGCATCAGCGACCCGGCAGGCAGTCTTCCTCTAGGACCTGCGGGCTCCAGCTCCTATCTCCTTCGAGCTAGTCCGTCAGTTTCTTGAGGGCGCTTTCGAGCTCGTTCCAGGCGCTTTCGGCGCGGGCCTTGAAGGCCTCCCACCTCGTGCTGCCCGCGGTTTTGAGCTCCTGGAGCCTCGCATGCGCCGCCTGGTGTTTGGCCCTCAGGTCGTCAATGCGTTTGCCATAGTCGAGTCTCGCGTCTGCACCGACCTCCTCGGCCTTCGCGGCGAGCTCGTCGAGCTTCGCGCGCCACTGCTTGAGCTGCGCTTCCATCTTCCCGACGTGGGCTTCCCTGGTTTCCATGACCTGCTCCTTTCGATAGCCTGTTCCTACTGGCCTGCCGCAGTGGTGCAATGGCTGGCGAGCGCCTCGGGCGCGGCGTCGAGGCCGAAGCTCTTCCCCTGATCGTTCGCCGTGCCGGTGGGCAGCATCCCCATCGCGACGGCCTCCCTGCGCTTGCTCGTGTAGAGCCCAGCGGCGACCTCGCGGAAGGTGCCGTCGCCGCCCATCGCGATGACCACGCGGTGTGCGCCGCCATCGAGCGCGGCGCGAACGGCGGCAATCGTTCTTCCGCCCGGGAGCGTCGGCAAAAGGTCTCCCACGATGCCCACGCGCTTCATCAACGAGAGCGCCTGCTCGATGCGTTCCTTGTTCTTGCCGCTCTGCGCCGTGGGGTTGCCGACAAGGAGATGAGTGCCCATCGCGGCGAAGCATAGGTGAAGCGCGCGTGGTCGAGTAGCCCCAGGCTCTGACCCGATGCTCCAAGCGGCCGCCCCCAGTTCAACCACGTGTTTCGGCGAGTGCGTCAGCTTCCTGAAGGCGACGTCGCACCAGTTCCAAGCGCATGCCGGCCCAGAACGTGTCCAACCTCACGCTGTCTGGACCTTTGAGCTCCAGGAGCCTGGCTCGTAGCATCCGGTGCTCTGCCTTCAGATCGACGACGCGTCTGCGATAGCCCACCGTCGCCTCCGCATCGGCCTCGTCAACCTTGGCCGCGAGCTCGTAGAGCTTCGCGTCCCATTGCTTGAGCTGCGCCGCCACTCTTCGCACTTCTTTCACGGTTTCCATGACTCTCCGCTTCCAGTCGCTTGTTTGCGGCCGTCGTCCGCCTCGCCTTGCGTGCTCTGCTCCTCACCATTGCTCTGCTCCTCACCAGGGGGGCTCCCACAAAGCTCGCCCGGGCCCCGTGAAAGCCCCCCCTGCAAGCCTCATCGGCCGGTTCCAGCGTGGCTAGCGCCGACTGACTACGATTTCGACCCGGCGGTTGTTCGCGCGACCCTCCGCCGTCTCATTGTCCGCAATCGGACGCGTCAGACCGAAGCCTTGAGCCGTTACGCGGTCGGACTCGATGCCGCGTGCCACCAGATAGTTGCGCACGGACTGCGCACGACGCTGCGACAGCTCCTGATTGTAGCTGGCCGTGCCCTGAGAATCGGTGTGACCTTCGACGACGATACTCGAGTTCGCGTCCTGGCGGTTGAGCGCGTTCGCCACGTCATTCAGTCTCGTTTGCGCTGCGGGAAGCAGCTCGGACTTGTTGGACGCAAACAGGACGCTTCCCGAGAGCGTGATCACCATGCCGCGCGGGTCCTGTTTGACCGTGGCGACCTTTGCCAGATCGGCCGCTGCTTGCGCCGCACGCTGCTCGGCCTCCTGCCGTCGGGCACGCTCGGTCGTGAGCTTCTCGTCGGCGTTCTGTAGTTGTTGTCCCTGCATCGCGAGCCGAGTCTCCGCGTGCCCGAGCTTGGCGGCCGTGACCTGTGCGTTCGAGGTCTCCGTCAGCCGGCGCCGCTCGGTCGTTTGGCGCGCCATTTCTGTCGCTTGAACGGTGCGCGCGTGTGCCTCGGCAATCTGCGCACGCCGCGTGGCGACGTAGGCGTTGTCACGAGTCTCCTGGGAGTCCCCGGTCCTAGTGAACGCCCGTTCCGCGACGGCGAGGGTCTCTCGGGCCGAGAGCAAGTCCGCCGGTGCGAGTTGTGCGGCCGGTCCGTGGCTGGCGTGATCATAGGCGCTGCGTGCCGTCAGGAGATCCGCGGGAGCCGCCACGCTTGCGCAACCGGCAGCGCCCATGAAAAGACCGAGAACCAGACCCGTAGCCAGGCTTCGAAGGTTGTTCATTGCTCTACTCCCTCTGCGTGGGCCGTTGCGGTCGCGGCAGCCGTGGCGGCATCGGCGACGGTCTTCAGCTCCCTCAAGGCGTCCTGCTCTCGAGCCAGTGCCAAAGCGAGCTCCGCGTCCGCCCTGGCGCGAACCAACAGAAAATCGGCGCGTCGGTTGTCGCCGCGCGCGATGGCCCGTTTCGCCGCTTCGATCTGCTCGCCAGCGAGCTTGAGGCTAAGCTGGGCCGTCGGCTTGCTATCGGCCCCGAGCTCCCGAGCGCTCCTCTGGGCCGACTCCGCATCGGCCATTCGCTGCGCTGGTAGCGGATAGGTGGCGCCGCAGCCCCACCACAGCGCCGCCGCCGCCAACGATACGGCTACAGACACACTACTACTTCTCTTCATGACGATTTCCCTTCCAATGACTGCGGAGTTCGCTGTTGAGCACGATCGAACTCCCTGCTGGTTCGCCGGTGTTCGAGCCGACGAGCAGCGCCCGGAAGTATCTAGGTCCTGCTCACGCCTGCGACCAGGAGGTTATTCCAGCAGGCTGGTTCGGAAAAGACGACGCACCGGGGGCACCTGTTGACAAACTCGGGCACGCTTCCGACGTGTTGAGGTCCAGCGCAACGAGCAGCGCGCCGGACCGCCGAACCCGATGTCGTCAATTGCGACGCTCCGTGACGAAACTTCCTTGGTGGTCGGGGAACGGCCGAGGTCCTAAGAGTCAGGTGCCAGTAGCGACCCACGCTACCGGCGATCACAGCCCGGCGGCTGGCGAGCGAGGTCGTTTTCCCGTGACGATCCACCCCCGCACGCCGCAGGCGCTCGAACGAACAGGAGAACGTCATGTACTTCACGTACGACATCGCTCTGGCAGTCGGTCTGGTCGTGGTGCTCTTCTTCTCGGGAGTCAGGGTCGTGCGGCCCACCAGCAGGGGGCTGGTGGAGCGACTTGGCAAATATCGGCGCCTCGCCTCGCCCGGATTCAACTGGATCGTGCCCATGGTGGACCGAATGTTCTTGGTCAATATCACCGAGGTCATGGTGAACGCCGAGCCGCAGGAGATCATCACCAGCGACAAGCTCAACGCCCGGGTGGACGCCCAGGTCTACTTCAAGGTCAATAGCGACGAGGAGAGCGTCAAGAACTCCCAATACAGCGTCTTCAACTATCAGTACCAGATCGTCAACCTGGCCAGGACGACCCTGCGCAACATCATCGGCACGCTGACCCTGAAGTCCGCGAACAGCGAACGAGGCAAGATCAACAGTGAGCTCCAGCGGACTCTGCGCGACGAGACGAGGCACTGGGGCATCGACATCGTCCGGACCGAGCTCAAAGAGATCGATCCGCCGGCGGACGTGCAAGTGACCATGAACAAGGTCGTGAAAGCCGAGAACGAGAAGGTGGCCGCGATCGATTTCGCCACGGCGACGGAGACCATGGCGGACGGCGCACGCAGGGCGGAGATCAAGAAGGCAGAAGGCATCAAGCAGGCCAAGATCCTCGAAGCGGAAGGTGAAGCGCAGGCTATCCAGCTCGTGAATGAGGCTGCCGACCGCTTTTTCGTCGGCAATGCGCAGCTGCTCAGGAAACTCATCATGGTAGAGACTGCGCTGTCTCAGAACACCAAAATAGTGGTTCCCTCCAATACCGACCTGGTGAATGTCATCGGCGATCTGGGCGGGATTCTGCCGTTCAACCGGGCAGGCCGGGGCAAGTCACACAGTCCCGAGGTCGAGGGCTCAACGGATCCGTGGGACGACAAGGGGACGGCTCGGGGGCCCAACGGTGGTTCCACGCAGGCGAGCAGTCGCTAGTAGCACCCCGGCCTGGCCGGGGTTGCCACTCGTTCAGGGGTTCCCCGGCCTGCGCGAGGAGCCTGGAACGAGTTCGCGGCGGGCCTCGACGGAACTGCGGCAACGAGCCCCAAGCTGACCAAGCCATGTTGAAGACCATCGCCGTCATCCTGGTTCTGCTCTGGGCGCTCGGATGGGCAACCTCCTCCGCGTTGGGCGGATTCATTCACGTGTTGGTCGTTCTCGCGCTGGCGCTCTTGCTCATTCAGACCCTCCAAGCTCCACGGGCAAGGGGGCGAGAAGCTAGCGGTACCATGGCACGCGAAGCGCAGTCGCCGATTCGCCTGCAGGCGGCTGTCAGACCCGGGCGTGATGCTTCGGGTGGCATCATGGGGGAGCTACGAAACGAAGAGGCCCTGACGGTTTGGGAGGGCGAGGGCGGAAGCGTGCCCGCAGCGGGTGCCGCGTCTGAGCCACTGGGTTTCTTTGCGGATCCCCGTCGCGTCGTCGAGGGGCCCACGCACCGAGTCGACCCAGAGCCAACCGACAGGGCCACGACAGGGGCCGCCGTCGACCTGAGCATCGTAGCCAGGACCGGCGGTCGCGGGACCTCTGCGCCCGAATCGGTGGAACTGCTCGACGGGGGCGAGGAGGCCTACCCGCGGATGCTGCGCGGCATCGCACGGGCGACTCGGTACGTGCACCTGGAAGTGTACGCTTTCGCGGCCTCGGGTGTGGGCGCGCGCTTCGTGGATGCGCTGACGCGCGCCGCCAGTCGCGGAGTGGCCGTGCGGGTGCTGATCGACGGCTGGGGCTCGGCGCGCGGAGGACGCGGCGTCGCAGCCGCGCTGCGTGCCGGCGGCTGCGAGGTCCGGATCTACAACCGGCTGCTGGCGTTGCTCGTCGGCCGCTTCGGCCGCAACCATCGCAAGCTCCTGCTCATCGACGATGAGGTGGCCTTTCTGGGCGGGATCAACATCGGCGACGAGAACGTCAGCCACGGAGGGCGTCCGGGATGGGCGGATCTGGCCGTCGAAATCCGCGGGCCGCAGTCTGCGCATCTGGGCCAGGTGATCCGCCACGAGCTACGCCGGCCTATCGACAGCTCGCTCCGCATCCATCTGTCCCGTCTCGGAGGAGGGTGGCGCCTGCGTCGGCTGTACCTCCTGGCTTTCGCCAGAGCGCGGCAGCGCATTGACGTCGCCCACGGCTACTTTCTGCCGGACCGCGGCATCGTTCGCGCCATCATCGCCGCGGCGCGACGCGGCGTTCAGGTCCGTTTGCTGCTCGCCGGTTGGAGCGACGTCCCGTTCGCTCGAGCGGCCACGAGGAGCCTCTATCGGAGGCTGCTCGCGGCCGGTGTCTCCGTACACGAGTGGAGCCGCTCGATGCTGCACGCCAAAGTGGCCACCATCGACGGCAGCCGCCTGCTGGTCGGAAGTTTCAACCTCGATCCGTTTTCGCTCGTCAATCTGGAAGCTCTGGTGGAGGTCGCCGACACCCAGATCGCCGAGCAAGGAGAGGCCTGGATCCGGGATCACTTCGCCCGCTCGCGCAAGGTCACGTCCGTGGACGCGAGCTCGCGGCTGCGCAGGTGGCTGCTCGATCCGTTCGGCCTCCTCGTCGCGCGCGTGGCGGCCGTGCTCAGTCACCAAATCGCGAGCCGAAAACGCAGGCGAGGAGCGACGGACCCGCCGAGCTCGGGAGGGATCTTGCTCCCGACCCGTTCATCGTGGAGCGCGACTCGGACCGATACGCGGCGCCGGGCAAACGTGCGGTAGATCGCCATGAAGCGACCGATGACTTACGGGCATCCAGTTCTCGAAGCAGCGCTTGCGAGTATTCAGGATAGCGCGACTTGTGGCCAAGATAGCAGAAGGAGCCGTCATGAGATACCCGTTCATCGAACCGGGACCGATTACGCAGCGTGCGTCTCGCATTGTGGTGCGGGCGCCAGCCACACACGATGATGAGGAGCACGCACCATGGTGAGCACCGATTCGACGGCTCTCGCACTCCTCCAGTGGATCGCTGACCTGGCTATCGCCGGGGCACCCGGAATGAAGTCGGCCCGGGAGCTTGCGCAGGAGTACCTGACCGATCCTCGCTACGCGGACAATAACGCGCGCATCAAGTCCCTCGTCGCACGAGAGACTGTCAAGAACTTCGCGACAGGCTTCCTGACTGGCTTCGGCGGCCTGCTCACGTTGCCGGTTGCGGTGCCAACTGCCCTGGGAGCAGCCTGGGCGATCCAGGCGCGTATGGCTGCAGCCATCGCCATCCTTCACGGTCACGACGTGGGGGAGGACCGCGTGAAAACGCTCGTCCTTCTCTCGTTGGTGGGGGACGCGGGCAAGGAGGCCTTGAAGCGCGCTGGTGTTCGCGTGGGACAAAGGATGGCGGAGAAGGCGCTCCAGCAGATCCCGGCACGGGTGCTCGTCGAGCTCAACAAGAAGCTGGGGATGCGCTTGATCACCATCGGCGCAGAGAAGGGCGTCCTGAGCCTGTCGAAGGCGATCCCCTTCGTCGGAGCGGTGGTCGGGGGAGCCTTCGACGCCGTGGCCTGTCGCGCGGTCGGGAAGATCGCCCACGAGCTGTTGCGGCGCGACAAGGGCCCCTCGTCGGGAATCAGTCCGGGCGAAGTGCCAGAAAGAGAGAGTCCCGCGGTAGGCGGCGACCAAGGCAGCTCGGTGGGGGTCGCCGAAGAGCTGACGTGATGATGTAGGCTCGCGTTCTGCCTGATCCTTGCCAACGTTGGCAAGGGCGGACGTCGCCGATTCTATTCACCTGGAGAACCCGACCGCTGGCGTCGGTGGCAATGACCGCGGCGTCGATCGTCAGACCAGTGCGCTCTCGTGACCCGAGTCCTGCGTGAACAGGCACGACGAGCGTGACGCGTCGATGGCGCGGCGCACGAAGGCGACGTCGGCGGAAGCGTTCTGCAGACCGAGCACATCCATGTCGGACTGCGGCGCGCGGGAGAGGCAGTCTATCACGTCGCCGATCATCACGAGGCTGGTGGCCTCGCGCGGAATGCGACAGATCTCGCGCAGCTCTTCGAGGTACCGCCTTGCCCGGTCGCGGTCGCGCTCGTCGTCGATGCAACAGACAATGTTGAGCTGTACGCGCCAGGCGCGGGTCAGGCGAAACCCAAGCAAAATGGCCAGATGCTCGTTGCCGAGGGTCAACCCTTGCTCGACCGGAACGCCCTCGGCAGGTGCGTGCACCCAGAGGTTGACCACCTCCTCGCGGCCCGTCCCTGCCTGGGCGTGCATGCCGACCAGCGCCAGGCCCACGCCGAGCCGGCGCGTCTCACGAATGATAGTCTCGAGCTCCACGTCCCGGCCCACGTCGTGCGAAAGCGCGAGCACCAGCAGGTTTGGCCGGAAGAACGCGCTCTTCAGGGCCTGCATGCCCGCGACCACCCCTTGCGTGTAGCCGACCGTGTCCACGACCGACCAGGTCGTGAACACGTCGTGCTGACGGTACTGCTCGCCCAGGTGAGCGATCCGCAGCGTGACGTCTTGGACGGTCTCGTTGGTGGCCAGCCCGAGCAACTTCAGGCTGCCCTCCGGTTGGACCAGATCGAGCAGGAGACGGAACTCGCCGCGGAGCTCCGTCGGATCAGCGACGGGGACCAGCAGTTTCGGCCTCCAGCCGCGGGCGGTCTCCATCTTGAGCGCCGTGACCCGGCCCGCTGCCCACTCGGCAAAGGCTACGAAAATGCCGCTCCGAACGTCGTCGGCCGGGCGATCGACTCCTCGTCTCAGAATCCAGACGTAGAGAGCGAGCACCACGCCCCACGCGACCAGGCTGAAGGTGGGGTTGACGATGAACATGGCGAAGGTGCACCCGACCACGCCGAGCAGTGGCACGACACGTGGCAGCTTGAGCGTCGGGCGAAAGCTCACCAAGCCCAGGCTCGACTCGACCAGCATGACGAGGTTGATCACCGCGTAGGTGATCAGGAAGAACATGGTGATGAGCGGCGCAATGACATTCAGGTCGCGGAGCAGCAGCCCGCCGACCACGATGCCGCCGGTGACGAACATGGCTCGACGCGGCTCGCCGCTCTTCGAGGCCTTCCCCGCCCAGCGACCGCCGGGAATGAGCTCGTCCCGACCCAGCGCCATCAGAATGCGCGGCGCGCCGATGAACGAGGAAAGCGCCGACGAGAAGGTCGCGCCGAGCAAGCCAGCAAGCACGCCGGGGCCCCAAAGCGCTTGGTCGATCATGATGGTGTAGTTTTCGGCGAGCTGCTCCGAGGTGCCGGCGCGGCTCGCCCACAACGCCAGGGCGAAGTAGACGACGCTGCTGATGGCGACGGCCGTGAGCGTGCCGAGGGGGATGCTCCGCCGCGGGCTCTGGAGCTCGCCCGACATGTTGGCACCCGCCATCACCCCCGTGGCCGCAGGAAAGAACACCGCAAAGACCATCCAGAAGCTGGTGCCGGTCATCCCGGTCTCGGGAGCGCCGGGGTAGTGGCCCCGCCACTCGATGGGCTGGCCGCTGGTCCACACCTCAGCGTTGCCGAACACCAGCACCAGCGATATGGCGATCACGGCCATGACGACGTACTGGATGCGAAACGCGAGCGAGATGCTGAGCAGCGCGATGAGAAAGATGAGCGCGAACAGGCCGAGGTCGACGAGGAGGGCCGGGTGACGGGGGAACAACCAGTTGTAGCCCTCGCGAAACCCGAACACGTACATCGCGACCGCCAGCGCCTGTGAGAGGTAGAGCGGGACGCCGACGCTGCCGCCTACCTCCAGTCCGAGGGACTTGGCGATGATGGCGTAGGGACCCCCGGCGCCGAGCCGCGTGTTGGTCGCGATCGAGGACAGTGACAGGCCGGTGGCCGTCGTGATCCCGATGGCGATGGCCATGATGAGCCAGCCGCCGAGCAGACCTGCGTTGCCCACGACCCAGGGCAGCCGCAGGTACATGATCACGCCGAGGGTCGTCAGCAGCGTGGGCGTGAACACCCCCGCGAGGGTTCCGAAGCGCTTTGGCGCGGGTCCGAGGACCTCGAGGTGCGTCTCGGCTGCCTCTCCAGCCGTTGCGAGCTGACCTGACATCCGCCTAGACATGGTAGCGTCCGATACGGACACACGTCCGATGGCATCGTCCGTCGATGGCTACATCGTCCCCCTCAAGGGGCATGCCATGAAGCTCAGCTTGGGACCGATGGCCAGACTCGCTGTGGCGCCCGCTGCCGGCCTCGGGCCGGTCCTGCGGCTCGCGGTTCACAGGAAGGGCTACCTGCCAGGCCATGGACGAACCGAGTGTGACGGAAGGTGACATGCGAGCCCGCTGCGGCACGAATCACGCATGTGAACCAAACGGAGTCTGAAACAACCGAGCCGCGGCGCACACAGAGACGTGGGCACACGAGCATGCGTTGTTTAGCCCCTGCTCCGAGCCTCGACCAGAAGGTAATGCCAGCATGAAACGTCGCAAAAAGCAACGCGCTGGCGTCGCGAGCACGTGCCACGGTCCCACGGGCGTCGTCCCGGGCGCGGCACAGCACAAATCGTGTTTTGCGACGAACGATGCCCGAATTACCTCGTGGTGAACACGCCAACCGAGCACTAGAGGAAGAGGAGAGATAGGTCGCAGGAACAACGCCGCCAGGGCTCGCGAACGAGACTGGCGAAGAACGAAGGCTGCCACGAGAACTCGTAGCAGCCGAAAGGAAGACCATGCCCAATCTACTTTGGCTCATCGCTGCTACTTGCGTCATAATGTGGCTATTCGGCTTTGCGCTCCACTTCACGTTGGGTGGCCTCATCCACGTGTTGCTCGTGGTCGCGGTCATTTCAGTCCTCTTTCGGATCATCCTCGGCCATCGGCTCGCTTGAGAGCCGTGAAGGAACGCTTCCCCAATGACTAGCACGGTGTACACACGAGCCGATTCTCTCAGCGTCGCGAGCCCGCGCCGCCGCCGCGTGTTGGTCGTGGCGCGGATCGCGCGGATCCTCGACTACGTCTTCGGCCTCCTCTATGCGCTGTTGCTCGTGCGCCTCGTGCTCGACTTCTTGAGCGCGCGGCCGAGCGCGGGGTTCGTGCAGATCGTTCGTGGCGTGACCGACCCGTTCTACGCACCGTTCAAAGGCATCGTGGGTACCGGCTCGATCGAAGGCGCGCCCGTCGTGTGGCCGCTCGTCGTTGCCATTGTCGGGTACATGCTACTTCACGCCGGTATTCGCGGCGCCCTTCGACTGGTAAGGTGACAACGCGGCGCGGGCCGCGACGTCAAGCTCCTCTCACCCCGTCGAAGCACCGCTCGAGGCGCCGGCCAAACAAGCAGGCCGGGCACTTTGAGCAATTCGCCCAGTACGACGCCCCCGTGGAGTAGCGCAACGGCGGCGGGGTCTTGAAGGCCATCAAACATGACTGTCACGCGGACGCTGTCCAGGTTCTCACATCGTCCTACGCGCGGTCGAGGAATCCAGCCCAACGGTGCTCGTTGGCCAGAGCCTATCTGGCGCCGATGCGTCGGGTTTTTCGATAGCACCCGACGAAACTCCCTGGTGGCCGAAGCACGTGGCAGGACCTACGCTCAGGAGTTCAACCGAGTCCGGCTGACCCATCGCGCGCGGCCGCGGATCGGACTCCGATCAGGACGACTTGCGAGTCCTTGAGCCACCGCAGCCAGAGCCCTTGCACGAAACGCATCATGACGAGAACTGGCACCCCCTACGGAGACGACTCGTCCGCAGCCGAGGAACCTACGGGCGAACGGGCAGATTCGGCGGAGCCATACCAGAGCCGTGGGTGCTCGCTCGGGGCGGCATCGCCCTACGAAGGCACCCACCCCAGCGACGCCAACACGAGCCAGCAAAGCCTGTCGGCCTCCCGCCCCAGAAGCACGCGTTGTGAGAAATGCCGAGGAACGAGCGCACCCGGTGTCAGGACGAGGCGGGTCAAGGTCGCCGAAGGGAGCGTGCTTTTTCTCGCCCACTTCTCGAGCTGTTCGGTGTGCGGGCACGAATGGGAAACCCGGTGGGACCGGTCTCGAAACGCGGTCGCCGAACAGGAAGCTCGGGCGATGCCGGCAAGCCAAGCGACAGGTGAGATGGTGCCAGAGCGCAAACCAAGCCCGAAGGAGGATTCCGCCGCCAGTTCACGGCGTTCGGGCACGCGGGTTCATGCGCGGTTCGCTGACGAGACGCTGCCGTCGAGGTCGGAGACTTCGGTCGAACGAATACGCACGCTCGTTCCGCTGGGTGCCGGTTCCAACGGTAGCCTGTGGCGAAATGAGGCACCGAGAGTACTACTGGAGGCGTCGTTGGACCCGCCGTTCGATCCACTCGGGCAGTTCACCGAGCTGCACGCTGGCGTCCGGTTCGGGGTCGGTGATCGCTTCGAGGTCGTGAGGCTGTTGGGCTCGGGTGGAACGGGACTGGTGTTCCTCACCCGCGACCTACTGCTGAACCGTCTGGTGGCAGCCAAGTTCGCCCGTCCAGATGTCGACCTACCCCCGGCCAGCGTTCTGGCTCGCTTTGCCGCGGAGGGACGGACCACCGCGAAGCTGAACCACGAGAACATCGTGCGCATATTCGATGTCGGGGTGTGGCACGAGCACCCCTACCTGGTGCTCGAGTACTTGGAGGGCAGTCCCCTGAGCGAACGGCTCGCCACACACCGGCTGAGCCCAGGCCGCGCCACGCAAATCATGATGGAGATCGCACGAGCGCTCGACCACGCGCACCATGCGGGCGTCCTGCATCTCGACCTCAAGCCCCAGAACGTGTTCGTGCTGAACACCGGTCACGTGAAGATACTGGACTTCGGGCTATGGGCCTCGTGCTCAGGGCAGGGATACGAGCAAACGAAGGAGCCCATGAGCCTTGCGACGGCGGAGGGCACCCCACGGTACATGGCTCCTGAGCAGTGGCGCATGGCAGTGCTCGACGAACGGACAGACATCTGGGCAGCAGGCGTCGTCTACCTCGAGATGCTGCGCGGCTCGCCACCCTTCGCAGCCGTCGATCCGAGCAGATTGTTCGCATCCGTCCTGTCGGACCTGGATGCACGGCCTACGAGTTCACGCCGCGGCATGCCAAGGATCGGTGAACGGCTGATCAAGTCCATGATGAGCAGAGACCCGAAGCAGCGCCCTCGGTCCGCCGTGGATCTGCTGCTCGGTCTGGATTCGGTTCAGCACGCCATTCAACACCGTCCGTGGCAGAGGGTGACGAGGCCGGCGCTCTTGTGTGCGGCCAGCATGGTGCGAGCGTGGTGCCGCCTCAGGTTGGCTTTCCATTTCCCGTCCAACGCGGGACTGATCTGGCCCGAAGTCGACGGTATGCCCGTCGGACTGGCATTGAAGGCGGCTATTCCCCAAGATTCTGCATCTATGGAAGCAGAAGCACGTATCCTGACAGTCCGTGGCGGCTAGCGTGCGAGGCGGGCCCCACTACTGGGTCCTTGGTCTTCTCCGCATTTGCTGAACATTTCGGCAATTTCAACAAGATTTACGGGGTCTTGGGGGGAGTCGTCGTCCTGCTGCTCTGGAGGTATCTGTCGAGTGTTGCGGTTCTGCTGGGTGCGGAGCTCAACGCGGAGCTCGAACATCAAACGGAGGTGGACACGACGGTGGGGCCCCCGCGACCCATGGGTGAGCGCCAAGCGCTGGTAGCCGACACGCTCGGCAGCATCCGAGTGGTCACCGAATCGAAGGGCGTCCTGCGGACCGTCAGCGACACCCTATCGAACCTCAACCAGCGCGGACGGGGGAACCTGCGGCGCGACCGTGATGACGAGAACTCGCGATAGATCCCCTCGCCCCGGGGCCGTCGAAAATCCTATCACTTCGATAGATTCGAGGTACTAGATCGCACGCCGTGGAGGGCGCGTTCGCGCTGAGCCGTACCGACGGCGGATGGCCTTCTCGAGGCTGACTACGGGAAGAATGCTCGCGCCCACGACTGCGGCCAGGGCCAGCTCACGGCCGCTGAGCGGGGCCGTGTCGAAGACCGTCTGCATGAACGGCGCGTAGATGACCAGCGCCTGTAGCCCGACCAGCAGCGCGATCCCCAGAAAGATCACGCCATTGTTGAACACCCCGACCTCCCAGAGCGCGCCGCGGAGCGACCGGCTGTGCAAGAGGTAGAAGATCTGAAAGAAGATCACGGAGGTGATGGCCATCGTTTGCGCAGTGGCAAGTGCGATCGCATGGGTGTGCCCGCCGCCGAGCTGGTGGTGATACTCGTATACCGGCAGGGCGACTGCGCCTGCGGCCATGAGCACGGCTACGAGCGCAGTCCGGAACACAACGAACCCGGAAAGCGGGGACGCCTTCGGATCGCGTGGCGGCCGGAGCATCACATCGGGTTCGGCCGCCTCGAAGGCCAATGGCACTGCCAGCGTGACTGAAGCGACCAGGTTGATCCACAAGATCTGGGTCGGCTGGATCGGCAGCAGCAGCTCCCCGGTTACCTCATCGAACGGGAAAAACGCCACCGCAAACATCAGAATCAGGGCCAAGCCGAGATTGGTCGGCAGGACGAAGGCGAGGGATTTCACCAAGTTGTCGTAGACGCGACGGCCCTCCTCGACAGCCGCGACGATGGTCGCGAAGTTGTCGTCGGTCAGCACGATATCGGCGGCCTCCTTGGCCACCGAAGTGCCGGTGGTACCCATCGCGACCCCGATGTTCGCCTGCTTCAGGGCAGGAGCATCGTTCACGCCGTCACCGGTCATCGCCACCACCGCGCCGTTCTCCTGCATCGCGCGAACCAGGCGGAGCTTGTGCTCGGCAGCGACGCGCGCGAACACGCTCGTCCGAGCGACAGCTTGCCGCAAATCGGTGTCGTTCATGCGCTCCACGTCATTGCCGGCGATCGTGGGCTGGTCAAGGATGAGGCCCAGCGCGCGGCCTATCGCGGCGGCGGTCAGCCGATGGTCGCCCGTGATCATCTTCACGGTGATACCGGCCCTTTGGCAGGCCCGGATCGCTTCCATCGCCTCCAGGCGCGGCGGATCGATCATGCCGACCAGACCGAGGAACGTCAGGCCCCGAGCATCTCCTTCGCGGAGCTCCGTGCGCTCGTCGGTCCAGTCGCGGGCAGCGATCGCAAGCACGCGCAGGCCCTGGCTGGCCAGGCTCCTCACGTCGCGCCCGACCGCGTCCGCGTCGACCGGGGTGCCGTCAACCATGCGGGCGGCGCGGGCCGCCACCACCTCGGGCGCACCCTTCACCAGCAGTCGCCTGGGCCCGTTGGAAAACTCGTGCAGCGTCACCATGAGCTTGAGCTCCGAATCGAACGGGATCACGTCCAGTCGGCGGTAGGTCGCGCGCGCGGCGGGCACGTCCACCCCTGCCTTCTCTGCGGCGACGACCAGGGCAGCCTCGGTGGGGTCTCCGGTGATCTGCCATCGGCCCTCGCGTTGCTCGAGCGTCGCGTCGTTCACCAGCGCGGCGTCGCGGAGCAGGTCGTGGACCTCGCGCGGGGTCTGGTCGAGCTCCGTGGCGCCCTCGGTGAGGGTGCCGAAAGGCGCGTATCCGACACCTGAAATGCCCAGCGTTCTCGAGCCAACCAGCACTCGCTGCACGGTCATCTCGTTGCGGGTAAGCGTGCCGGTCTTGTCGGTACAGACTACGGTTGTGCTGCCGAGGGTCTCGATCGCCGGGAGCCGGCGAACGATCGCGCGGCGCGCGGCCATCCGGCGCACTCCAACCGCGAGGGCGACCGTCACGATCGCGGGCAGGCCCTCTGGGATCGCGCCCACCGCGAGCGAGATCGCGAACACGGACGAATTCGCGAGTGCGGCGCCCAGCGACAAGCCCGCATGGACGGCCCGCGCGGTGCCGACGGCAACCATGACAGCGGTCAGGGCCAGCACGCCGATCGTGATCAGCTTCGCGATGTTACCCAGAGCGATGGTGAGCGGCGTTTTCAGGTCGGGGGCCTGGTCCAAGAGCTCGGACACCCTGCCGAGCTCGGTGCGCTCACCCGTCGCCACCACGACGGCAGTAGCCGTTCCGTGCCTGACGAGCGTGCCGCCGAATACCATCGAGGTGCGGTCTCCCAGCGTGACGTCTCGTTCGACCGATGTGACCGCCTTCTCGGTTGGCACCGATTCACCGGTGAGAGCGGCCTCTTCGACCCGGAGATTCTTCGACGCCAAGAGGCGCATGTCCGCGGGCCCCTTGTCGCCCGAGGCGAGGGTGACGACGTCGCCGGGGACGATTTCGGCCACGGGCAAGCGTACCGCCACCCCGTCGCGGAGCGTGGTGGCAAACTCCGGGACCATCTCGGCCAAAGCCTCGATCGCCTTGCCGGCCCGGTACTCCTGGACGAAGCCAATGATCGTGTTGATCACGACCACCGCGCCCACTACCAGACCGTCGTTGACTTTTCCGAGGGCAATGGCCAGCACCGAAGAGGCGATCAGAACCCAGATCAGCGGATCGTTGATCTGGCGGAAGAGAAGGGTGAAGGGGCTCTCTCTGGACTTGCGCTTGAGGAGGTTTGGCCCGACCTCGGCGAGGCGTCGGGCGGCCTCTTCGCCAGACAGCCCTTGGGGCGAGGATCCAACCCGGGCGAGCACATCCGCGCCTTCCAGCGCCCACCACTGCGGTTTTTCGGTCGCAGTGAGTTCGGCTGCTCCGACCTCGAACGGCATCTCGTCAACCACCGTCGCCCTCAGCGTCGTTGCAGGTATCGTCTTGTGCGTGTGTGCGACCCAACCGCCGGAACGCTGAGACTGCTGCGGCCATGATCGCCGCGAACCTGTCCTTGTTGGCGAGGGCCACCCCCTGGGAGGCCTTCGATCGACCCATCGCGATTATCCACACAGCAGAAGCATGAAGCTCGGCCGGCTATTCGACGATGAGGAAGTTACGGCGTTTGTCGTCACATGACCCGATGGCGTCCGTCGTCGTAGAAAAGGTCCGCCCGAAACTGAACCGCAGGACGATTCCTGGATGCCCACAGACTGCGTGGGACCTACGGGCGGACGCGTTTTCGGACCCTGCGTGTGCCTGCGCGAGGATCGTCGGGCAACCAAGCATCATACATGTGTGGCGTCCGGCTACGCGACTGACAGCTCTCGGCAACCGGCAAGCTCGGCGGCCGGAGCGAGCGAACGGCGCATTGACGGCAGACAGGATACTGGCGCGCGCAGGAGGCACGCAGGAACGTGGTGGCAGTCCGCCCATCGGGGGACGGTGCAGCCGTGCTCCAGGGCGTTTAGGGTTCCCTCGCTGCGCTCGGCGTCCGCTCCTTCGTCGCGTCCGCCCTTGACCTGCTGTGTGCGCGGCAGCCAGCGGGACGCGCGAGCGATGGGCGGACGAGGCCTGCGGCAGGAGCTGCGAACGGCGCGCGGCCGGGCCGCGCAGGGCCGGACGCGCCTCGCTGCCTCCGACTGCCGGGCCTCATCGGTTCGGAGCACACGTTCAGACCACGCCGACCGCCCAGCTCCAGCCTTCGCCCGGCCTTCCCCTGGCCTTCGCGGATGCCTGCCTACTGCGACCCAAGACCAAAACCTGGGTTTGTCTGTCGCTGGCGCGGTTCTCACCCGCCGATCCGTTGCTGCGATCGGTTGGCAGCGCCGAGATCGGTTCTCGAACCCTTCATCCTTTGGAGCGACAGCCCGCCGGACTCACTTGTTCAGCACGTTGTTCCCACCATAGGGTAGGTAGGTGCCGCCCGCGCCTTGCTTGTGGTACTGCGCAGTGATCGCATGATGGAAGCGCTGCACCTGGACGTGTTCGGAACCACGCTGGCTGGTTTTTTCGCCATCATGAATCCCCTGGCCAACACACCGATCTTCCTGGGACTCACCGAAGGCCTGAGCGCGGCCCAACGTCGCAAAGTCGCGTCCAAAGCGTCCCTGGTCGCTTTCTTCGTGGTGGTGCTGTTCGCGCTGCTTGGTCAGCTGATCTTCTCGGTGTTGGGCATCACGAGCGGTGCCTTTCGCGTGGCTGGCGGTATCATCGTGTTCTTGATTGGCTACCGGATGCTGCAAGGAGAGCACTCCTCGCTTCACCAGACCAAACGCGCCAAGCAAGCCGCCGAGGCGCTTGCGCGCAAGAGCATCGCCCCCGGTTTCGAGCACGTTACTGCCGATACAGGTCCAAAGTCCGTGGCTTCACGCGACGAAGAGAGCGCCGCGTCGGTGGCCGTCACCCCCCTGGGCGTTCCGCTGCTAGCAGGCCCCGGCACGATCGCCACAGCGGTGGGGTTCTCTGCCGGGCATTGGGAGAACGTGGTGGTTACGATCCTGGCATTCGCCACGCTGTGTCTGGGTACCTGGCTCAGCTTCGTGATGGGAACCCGCATCGTGCGTACGCTCGGCCACTCCGCGTTGACCGTGGTCACGCGCTTGATGGGTCTGATTCTCGCCGTGATCGGCGCGCAGATGTTTCTGCACGGCCTGCGCGAAGCGGGGTTCTAGACACCGACCTGCTCTGGTGCATGGCTTATGGATCCAGGTTGCAGGCTCAGCGTATTCCCGGGTAGCAGAGTCTCCGATGAGCGCGACACGGCGTTGCTTCAGCCCGGCCAAACGGTTTGCTGGCGCGCACACGCTCCGCACGTCGCCGTTCTCGTAGATGGGGCGGCCTATTTCGAAGCTCTGACGCGCGCTCTGCTGCGGGCGACACGGTCGGTCTTCATTATCGGCTGGGACATCGACACACGCGTTCGCCTGGCCCGCGGCTTCTCCGGCACTTACCCCGAGCAGCTCGGCGCGTTTCTCGACGTGCTCGTCCGCCGCCAGCGGCGGCTGCACGTGCGCATCCTCTCGTGGGACTACTCGTTCGTGTATCTCTTCGAGCGCGAGCCGTTGCCGCACTTGAAGTTCGACGCCAAGACGCACCGCCGCGTTCACTTCGAGCTCGACGGCGACCACCCCCCGTTCGCCGCGCATCATCAGAAGATCGTGGTCATCGACGACGCGCTCGCGTTCTCTGGCGGTCTCGATCTGTGCGACCACCGCTGGGACACGGTGCGGCACGAGGCGCACGATCCGGAGCGCGTAACCATTCACGGTCAGCCCTACGCGCCATTTCACGATGCGCAGGTGCTGTGTGACGGCGAGGCGGCGCGCGCCCTGTCCAACATAGCGCGCGAACGCTGGCGCAGCGCCACTGGCGAGCGCGTGCCCATCCTCGCGCGAGGCGCGCACTCCTGGCCCGCCGAAGTGCCTGCCGACCTCGAGGAGGTCGAGGTCGGTCTCTCGCGCAGTGGGGCGGCGCATCACGACCGCCCCGAGATCCGCGAGGTCGAGACGCTCTACGTCGACTCGATCGCCGCCGCTCGCCGCAGCATCTACATCGAGAGCCAGTACTTCACCTCCCGGCGCATCGCCGATGCGCTCGTCTCTCGTCTCGGCGAACACGATCCACCCGAGGTAGTCGTCATATCACCTCGCGTTGGCGACGGATGGATCGAGTCGCAGACCGTCGGCGCCGCCCACGCCCAGACGGTGGCCCGCCTGCAAGTCGCCGATCACCGTGGCCGGCTGCGCATCGCCTGCGCGGTGGTTCCCGGTGGCGACAGCGGCGAGTCGCTGCCGGTCTTCATTCACGCCAAGATCTGCATCATCGACGATCGCCTCTTGCGCGTCGGGTCGGCGAACCTCACCAACCGTTCGATGGGCGTAGACACCGAGTGTGACGTCAGCGTCGAGGCCGTAGCCGGCGACCTGCGCACCGAGCATGCTATCGCCCGCGTGCGCGCTCGGCTCCTGGCCGAACACCTCGGCCTCTCGGTCGACGCGGCCGCTGAATCCGTGGCGCACCAGGGCTTGATCCGCACCATCGACCAGCACGCCTTGGAGGCGCGGGCGCTGCGCGTTGTGAGCTACGAGGATCCCGGCGAGCCGCCATCGCCGACGGCGATGGCCTTCGCCGATCCCGAGCGGCCGGTGAGCCCATCTTCGGTCTTGCACACCCTGGCCTCCGACGAGCTGCAGCAGCGGGCCCGCTCTGCGTATCTGCGCCTCGCGGCGCTCCTCGCGGTCCTCGTCGGTGTGGTTGTCGTTTGGCGCCTGACGCCTCTCGCGCAGCTCCTCGATGTCGACCCCATCACCGCGTGGGCACGCAGCTGGCGCGCGCGCCCAGGCTCACCGCTCTTCGCGATCCTGGTCTTCGCGTTGGCGGCGCAATTCCTCGTGCCGGTCAACCTCCTCATCATCGTGGTCGTTCTGGTCTACGGGCCTCTTCTCGGCTCGGCGCTCGCGATCACCGGTGCCTGCAGCGCCGCAGCGGTCGCCTACTCCCTCGGCGGGTTCCTCGGCGGCGATTTGGTTCGCCGGCTCGCCGGCCCGCGCGTCATCGCGCTCAAGCGCGGCCTCGCCTCGTCGGGCTTCTTGCCCGTCCTGGTCGTGCGCGTTCTTCCGGTTGCACCCGCGCAGGTCGTCAGCATGGTCGCCGGCGCGTGGCGCTACCGCTTTCGTTACTTCATCCTTGCTACCCTTGTCGGCACCCTGCCCGGCGTGTTCGCGCTCTCGATCCTGGGCGACCGCCTACGCGCACTCGTGCAGCAGCCGAGCCCAGAGACCATCCTCCTCCTCGTCGGCTTCGCCCTCCTCATGGTCGCGCTGCTCCTGTGGCTGCGCTCGTTTCTGCATCGACGCGGCAAGCGTGAGCGGGAGCGGTGGCTATGACGCTGACCGTCGCCTCCTACAACGTTCACGGCTGCGTCGGCATCGACCGGCGCGAGGATCCACCGCGCATCGCGCGCGTGCTGCGCGAGCTCGACGCTGACATCATCGCCCTGCAGGAGCTCGACAACTACCAGCATGACGGCACCTGGTGCCGGCACATCGACTACATGTCCCAGCAGCTGTCGATGGAGTCCGTCGCCGGCCCCACGCTCTGGCGTGACCGCGGCGAGTACGGCATCGCCATCCTCACGCGCCTGCCCGTCCGCGCCTCGCAGCGCCACGAGATCTCCGTGCGCCTGCGCGAACCTCGCTGCGTCCTCGAGTGCGAGCTCGTCCACGGCGACCGGTCGCTGCGCGTGGTCGCCACCCACCTCGGTCTCCGCGTCCAGGAACGGCACAGGCAAGTGCAGCTGCTCGCCAGCCTGCTCGCCCAACCCGAGCCTGCCATGCCCACCGTCCTCCTCGGCGACTTCAACGAGTGGCTTCGGCGCTCCCGCCCGATCCGCCGCATCGAGCGCGTTATGGGCCATGCCCCGTCCGTGCGTACCTTCCCCGCGCGCTGGCCTGTCCTCGCCCTCGACCGCATCTGGGTCCGCCCGGCCTCGCATCTGCGCTCGCTCCAGGCCGTCAGCACCATCGACTCCCGCATTGCGTCGGACCATCTGCCCATCCGCGCCATCCTCGATCTCTGAGCGCGCCGGAGGCGCCCACCGAGGCGCTCCCGACACCGCACAGGCCCGACCCAGTTGGCATCGCCCGCTTGCACGACGACCAACTGATTGTCGAGCGCTGGGTGTGATGGGTTTCCTGTGATGTGCTCGACGTACTCGGCGAGGACCCTGCGCAGGTGGTTCTCCCCCAGCGGAACGACCCGGCTCGTACACTCTCTCGCCCCACCGCCTCGCCCCGCTCCTCCGAGCTTCTGTTCGCCGCCCCCCACCGTTACGTATCCGTAGCGCTGGTCCCGCTGGTGATGCCCCTCTTGAGGTGCGTCGGCTTTCGCTCTAGCCGACGGCACGGTCGCCTTTCACCCGCTACCGCATCTCGACACCTCCGACCTTGCGACCTGTTGCAGGTCCTGCGCGTTCGCGTGCTCGGGTTCTTGCAACGTCGGGGTGTCGTCGAGGACCGGCAGGAGTTGACGCTCTTCGACGATGGAGAACGCAGTCACCAAGGGCTCGACGATCCGCTGATCGTACCGCAGCCAGCCAACCACCACTTCGCAGGGCCCGTGCGTACGCGGGGTGGAAAGTGACGAGGGCTCATGTTGCCGCTGTCGGTCACGGATTGAGGAACGAGAACACCATGAAGAACACGAGGGCGGCGAAGGACGCGGCCATGGCTCCAAGGACCAGTATCCGTTTTTTGCTACGCGACCTATTCAAACCGGCTGCGACTTCAGCCACGTCTACGTCGGCGGTTTCGGATAGGGACATGACGGACCTCCTCTTCTCTGTGTATTCAACCGTAGCCAGGAATTGGATCCGCACGACACGAGGGCGGCGCGTGGGACGCTCGTTGTCATCGACATCCTCGGCGCGCGTTGCGTCCCTTCCTACAGTCGGGACTGATGCGGCTTCCTTCGCCAGCTACCGGTTTCTATAGGACCTGTCCCGACCTCCAACCAGTAGGTAATCCCGGCGCAACGCGCCGCAAAAGGCAACCCGTTCAGACTTCGCGACTGGACGCGGTCCGCAGTGCTCGCCGCGCCACCGGTGTTGATGGGCCGAGTGAAGCGGACGTGGTCGCCGCCGCCAACGCAGCCCTCGCCATGCAACGCGCCGTGCGACTAGCTTGGCAAAGCGTATTCCCCAGGGTTGGGCGCCACGCCGGGTGCCCAGATTCGACATAACGTCCGGGGCCGACGGCGATCAGGTCACCGTGGCTTCCAAGGGGGCTCCCGAGGCGATTGCCGACCTGTGCCGGCTGTCCCCGGACCGCCGCGCGTCCCCGTTGGTCGAGGTCGCGGCGCTGGCGCCCCAGGGGCTGCGGGTACTGGATCTCGCCCGCTCGCAGTCGAGCGCCCTACCTCCGGCGCAAAGACTGTTCCACTTCGCGCCCGTGCCGGCCGGTGGCCTCACGCTCAGCCTCGGGGCTGGCCTGCTGTCCCTGGCGTGGTTCGACCTGCTGAAGCTCGGCCGGAGGTGGGCGCGTGCGCGGCGCGCGACAACCCCGTGAGAGGGCGCGCGGGTGTGGCCCACCTGTTACTTCCCCACGCGGATTCCGGAGAGGAAACTGAACACACCGAAAAGGCTCAGGAGCCACAGAACGACCGCGATGATCACCACAGAGTTCAGGATCGACTTGATGCGGCCCTCCATCGGGATGAAGCGATTGACCAACCAGAGCAGAACCCCCACCACAATGAGGACCACGACTGCATTGATTAGTGACATGATTTCGGCTCCCTGCGTGATGGCACGCTTGGCTCTGCCCTCGACATAGGCTCCTCTGGTCTTTCTAAGGTCGCGATGCGTGCCCGACAAGCCTCAGGGACCAGCTCGGGTCCTCGTCGAGGCCATGCTTCCACCATCGGCACCCTCGTCATTGGCTCGCCACCAAGGGGGGTTCAACGGCTTTTCCGATGAGGATCACGTTCGTCTCGTCGTTCTCCAGCTCGATCCCCACCGCCAACGGGCCGGCGCTGACTCGAAAGACCCCGGCCTTGGCCTTGCCCCGCTGGCGAAAATCTCCCTCGACGCTGAGAAGTCCCGTACGAGCCTTCAAGTTCGACAACGTGACGAACGCTTTGCCGGCCTGCAGGCGCCCCGATGCTTCGACCTCGCCCCCTGCGACAACCCTGTCAATCCAGCCGGGCAACGATGGGGTACGCTTGGAGAAAGCAAGAACTGGCGCCGCGTTCTGCAGCTTTGCCGTCCAGGTCACGTCGACGAGCACGCGTTGACCGGGCCGAAGCTTTGCATCGAGGGTCTCCATTCTACCCCACCAGTGGGAGACGACAGCGTTCGAATCTCTCAGGGTGACGTCTCTTGCGTCGATGAGCGCGCTCGATACGTCAACGCTTCCACTGTCGAGCAGCAGGCTCGCCACATGGGCCTGAAGGCTGACCCGGCCTCCGAAGTGGAGACGGCCCTCATGGGCCGTCACTCCCTGGCCGCGGACCGCGAGATGTCCCTTCGCCCGGTTCGTGCGAGAGTTGGCCTCCAGGTGCGCGTCCATCGAGGCACTTCCCCCGTCGACGTGAAGTCGGCTCGGGCTCGACAGGAGGAGTGTGTTGACGACCCGCAGATCGGGAACCCGGGCCGCCAGTAGGTCGCCATACAGCTCGATGTCCGGAGCAGCCTTGGCGAGGTCGATTTCGTCGACGCTGGCGCTCATCCGAAGCTCGCTTCCGCGAAGAATCGCCGACTTCTCGCTGGCGTGTCGCAGTTCGACCGGCGCGATACGCGCCAGCCACTCGCTTGGCCCTACCGCGGCCGTCTTCGCCGAAAAGTGCAGCGGCCCGAGCGCGAGCCACCCTTCTCTTTGTACCTTCACTTCGCTGATGTCCACGGACAGGTTCAGTGGATGGGCGACCCCCGAGCGCAGCGCGCCGTCGAGATGAAATACCCCCTTGCCTCCGTCGAACACGATGGAGCTGCCCCGTCTGCGTGTGTAGTAGTTGAGCGCTCGAGGGCTCGGGATGTCGGCGTCTGCCCGGACGGTGCCGGAGATGAGTTGAAACGCTTCCATGCCCGCGGGAGGTCGAGGGTCGGATGGCGGGACCGTGCAGTCGACGGATCCCGAGATGCCGTCCAGCAACTTCTCCTTGCCAACGACGACGCTCCCTGACAGGAAAGTCGCATTCGCAGGTCCCATCCAAACCTGTCGCTTGGGTCGTACGAAAAAAGCGCCCGTAACGTGTACGTCACCCTCGAAATGGAACTCGTCGACCCAGATTTGTCTCGCGCGGCCGTCCATGTTTTCGATTCGGACCGACCACAGGTCATACTGCGCGTCCGTTGGGTCTGGGGCAGGCGGCCCCGCGTCTCGGAGCGGTGGCCCCTCGAATCCTGGAATGGGCGGCAGCGGAGCGACTCGGCTTTCGGTTGCAGTACGAACGTCGAGCTTCTGACGCAAGCGGAAGCCGATCCCTTGGGCTCGGAGCTTCGTTGCGTGAAACTCGCGCCTGAACAGCGCCTTCAGGTCGATCGACACCCGGACTTCGTCGACCTCGACCTGCCACTGCAAGTTAGCGTCGCTCGCTCGCACCCTCACGTTTCGCACGTGGACCTGCGCAGGCCACAAGGACCAGGCGCGCCGGTAGTCGACACGAAGCGACCGAGGCTCCACGCTGATGAGGCGGGCCAGGAACGCCTGCGATGCGCCGACGTTGAGCGCCAAATTCAAGGCAAGCTCGACGCCCAGGAAAGTCACGGCCACGATCGCCACCCGACGCATCCATCTGGAACGCCGCGAAAACCCACGGCGAACGTTCGCGAAGACCGAGCGCACGCGCGTCGAGGCCTGCGCGGCCGTTGTCTTCAAGAATCCCAGGTAGCGGGGCGGCATGGTCGTGTCCCCAGCGACTCGAGCAACCTACGTACCCGACCGATCCGACAAAGTCTCGAGCAGCACGCGCTCACCGTCCGTCGAGGGAGGCAAGCCCTCACCCGTCGCCACCGCCAGTACCACGGTGATATTGTCCTCACCGCCCCGGTCGAGCGCCACCTCGATGAGCTTGCCGCACGCGGACTCCAACGTCGCAGCGTCGCGCACGATAC
>JAFGIS010000132.1 GCA_016929495.1 Polyangiaceae bacterium
CACCCCATCGCTCCGAGCTCCTCGCTCAGCGTGCCGGCAGGATGCGCTCTGCGGCGGCTACGCCGTCGGAGCAGCTCTTGTGGCAGAGGCTACGCGGCAGGCAGCTTGGGGTGTCGTTCAAGAGGCAGGTACCGGTGAACGGAAGGTTCATCGTGGATTTCTGGGCATCCGCTCGGAAACTCGCGGTGGAAGTTGACGGCCCTTACCATGCCCGTCGCGCTGCGGCGGACGGCAGCCGGGACAGGGCCCTCGCTCGGCTCGGCTACAGGGTACTTCGGCTGGATTCGGAGCTCGTGGTCCGGGACATGGCCGGCGCGCTTGCACTCATTCGCGCGGCGCTCGGACAAGCCGCATGATGCCGGCGCGGCAACGGCCGAGACGCCTCGCCCCTGTGCCCTTCACTCCGTTGCTTCCCTCGAATCTGCCGTGACGCCCCCAGCATCGAAGGCGAAACAAGTCGAAGCGATGCTGCTGCCGCAACCGTTCGCGCGCACGGCTCCTGAGACTGAAGACCCTTCTGCTGGTGCTTCAGCACAAGCCCCGGGTAGACGTGGCTCGCGGGCCGACAGTCGGGGACCGCTGTTGTGTTCCCGGACAAGACCGCCGCACGTTTGATGACCTCTGGCTCGTCTGCGTGTGCTTCAATTCCCGGGTCTTTCGATGGCCCTTCGCGCCGCCCTTCGCAAGAGGCTCACAGACCACCGGGTCTCGATTGTCCTCTTCGTGGCGACACTCGTCGCTCTGGCATCGCCGCTTCATTACAGTTCGCGATTGCATACCGCTAATGAGTCGGCACGCATCTATGCCGCGCTGGCAATCGTGGACTACGGCACGCTGGATCTGAGCCCGGTCTTCGACCGGTACTTCTTGCGTTGGCGGCGAACAGGACGGCCTCCGAACTACGATGTCGCCGAGTACGAGGGCGAGTTTCGGCTGGACAAGGCGCCGGGCGTTTCGCTTCTGGCCGTTCCGGTCGTCGCCGCCTTGCGAATGCTGTCCCTGGACCCGAGCTATCCAGCGCTTGCCTGGCTGCTCACCCTGCTCTTGGCGGCGGCTCCGAGCGCTGCGGCACTTGTCGTGCTGTACCGATGGCTCGAGCGCGAGCTTGACTCGGCGGCGGCGTCCATCGCTGGATTGGCGGTACTGGCTTCGCCTTGGCTGATCTACGGCGGACTGCTGTTCAGCCATGCGCTAAGCGCGTCGCTCGTTGCGGTCGGCATTCCGCTTGCGCTCGGACCGCTTCGAGACTCTGCCAAACACGCTTCCTGGCGATCGACGGTCGGCGGGCTTGCGCTCGGCGGCGCTGCGTGGGTCGACTATCCCTGTCTGCTGGTCGTGGCCTTGGCGGCTCTGTGCATAGGCCTGAACCGTCCCAAATGGCGAGCACTCGTCGGGTTCGGCTTCGGCGCCACCGTACCCATCGCCGGGATCCTCGTGTGGAACGCGCTCGCCTTCTCCGGCCCCTTCGATTTCCCCTACGCGCACAAAAGCAATCCCGACCTCGTTGCCACGCACACGCAGGGCCTGTTGGGGATCACTCTGCCGACCTGGGATGCGCTGTACGGGCTGGTCCTGTCCCCGCGAAGAGGCCTCCTGTTCTTGGCGCCGTGGTTCGTCGCCGCGGTCGTTGGCTTGGTCTACGCGATCCGCACCAAGGCGTTGAACGCTTCGTGGCGGGCGCTCATCGTCGGCACCTTCGTGCTGCTGATCGCGATGACGGGCGCGGTGGACTGGCATGGCGGCAACGCCATAGGTCCCCGCTACGTGCTCTTCCTCCTGCCGCTCTTCGCTATCGCGACTGCGCTCGGGGTCGTGGCTCTCCAGGGCGCACCGCAGGTTCGAACCTGGGCGCTGTGGGCTGGCATGGGGCTTGTTCTGTCGAGTTTCGCGCTCAACGCTCTGGCTAGCATCAGCTACGTCTACCCCGATCCCCGGATCTCCAACCCGCTATTCGAGGTCGTCTTGCCCGTGCTCCTGCAGGGCGGGCCTGGACCCACCGTCTGGGACTCGTTGCTGCCGAGGCCCGTGGGCGCTGCAATAGCCTTGGCGGCTGGGCTGCTGGCGGTGGTTGTTCTGGTCCTCGGGCCGTGTCTTGCAGCGACCGTACACAACGAGGCTGCAGCGCCGGGTCGGGCCCAGAAGGTGGGCTTGGTGCTGGTCGTCTCGAGCCTGCTGCACTTCTTCGTCGCAGCTGTTCCTTCGACGGACCCATCCAACGAGTCTGTCGTGCAGAGCGAGCGCGCCTTTGCGAGCGAATTCCTCGCGCAAGACGATCCCTAGCTCGAGCAGCCCGTCAGAGTCCGTACAAGAGGCCGCTCACGCACACCGAGAGCCCGACGGAGCTCGCCGTGGCGTATTCGCTGCGTGTGGCTCCGGATTGATGCGCGACATAGCGACCCATGAGACCCAGGTCCAGGAAGGGGCCGGCGGACAGCGTCAGGAAATCCGCGATCTTGGTGACCCACAGCGCGTCGACCGATAGCTCGACCAGCTTCAAGCGACTCCGGTCGTCTTCGATTCTCTCCCACTCTCCCAGCCAAGTGGCGCCCAGCCTGGG
>JAFGIS010000133.1 GCA_016929495.1 Polyangiaceae bacterium
CATCGGCCCACCCTCAAGGGCGGAATCAGCTGGATTGGCGGTACGCTGAGTCGAGAGGAGCTGTACGGGGAACATGGCCGGTGACGTGGTCGGCAACGAGGGACGTATCTTCCTCGACACGAGCCTAGTCGTAGCCGCCACAGTCGAAGTCCACCCGAGCCACTCCGCGGCTGCGGCGTTCATTGACAAGGTCGTTGCGGACTCAGCGGTTCTGCACATCAGTCCGCAGATCTGCAGGGAGTTTCTCGTCGCACTCACGCGCCAGCCCGTGAGTGGACGAGTCTTCTCGCCAGCAGAGGCCCTCGCCGCGCTGTCAGTGTGGACCGCCGGCTGTCTCGTTCTCGAGGAGGGCGAGGCTGTCTTGCTGGAGTGCCTCGATATGGTCCGGCGCTTCGACGTGCACGGCAAGCAGGTACACGACTGCAACATCGCCGCGACGATGAAGGTACACGGAGTGCGTACCCTCGCCACGAGAAACCCCGGCGACTTCTCCCGCTACGGCAGCGAACTCGACGTCGTCGCCGTAGAGTGATGGGGTGAGCGCCGTCAAGTGCTTGAGGGGTGTCTTCACCCTGGTCGAGTGCGGTCGCCAAGCCGCCAGGGTTGTACTGGGTGACGATGTTCCGGCCCCGACCGTTGCCGTGGCGTCCAACTGCCGCGACCGAACAGTGCCGCCTGCCGTCCGCGTCGTCGGCTGCCGCTACCACCGTCCGAGACCTCGAACCCAGACCGTTCGTGCGCGCTGTCTGTCCAACTATAGTTGGGCAGACCGTGCGGGACGTCCGATGACGATCGCCAAGACCGGCCCATGCCGGATTTCGCGCCCCTGTGCACACCGTGGGGCACACTTCGCTCTGTCCGGCTGAGGCGTCTGACGGACCCGGGGGCGGATGTCAGGTGCAGCCAGTGAAACTGGCGTGCTCTGATCAGGACGGCGCTGTCAGCTGGACTTGACATACAACTCATAGGTTGTACGCTGAGCCCATGAAGAGCTCGCGTGACGTGATTCGTCAGCTCCAGGCGGCCGGCTGGGCTCTCGTTCGCGTCAAGGGCGACCACCACCACTTCAAACACGACCTCAATCCCGCCATCGTCACGGTTCCGCATCCGAAGCGGGACCTCAGCTTCGGTGTACTCAAGACCATCGAGCGTATCACTGGCCTCAAGCTCAGCTGAGGAGTCTCCATGTACTATCACGTCAAACTCACTCGGGAAGCGCGCTGGTGGACGGCGGCTTTCGTGGACGCCCCCGGTTGCGTGACCCAGGGCACGTCTCAAACCAAGGCGATCGCTGCGGCGACCGAAGCGCTGGAAGGTTGGCTCGAGGCGCATTTGGTCGACGGGCGCTCTCCCCCAAGGCCAAGCAAGCGTCGAGGGACGGTACCGATCGAAGTTGACCCTCAGCTAGCGGTCGCGGTGGCTCTTCGCTGGGCGCGATTGGATGCCGGTTTGACTCAGGCGCAGTTGGCCACCCGCGCCGGTGTGTCACAGCAACAGGTGGCGAAGTTGGAACGTCCCGGTGCCAACCCCTCCGTGGCTACACTGCGGAAGATCGCCGATGCTCTGGGGGCGCGCCTGGAACTAGACTTGGTGGCGTGAGCTGCCCAACAAGCGCCTGGATCCGACGTGGGGCCGGAAGGCGCCTCGCTCTATTGCTGCACCCTGTCACCGTGGGCGCTAGCGGCCTGACAGGCGTACTGTTCCCATCATGACTCAGACCGATGGTCGCCAACGGGACGCCCTGGAGATGGCGCTTGCTGACACCTACTTCGGAACGTCTCCGCGACCGACCGCTACGCCAGGATGTCGGCCACCTCGGCCGAGCGGTCGCTACGGCGGATTGGATAGACCAATTCGGCCGGTAGTTCGATTCTGGGGTACTACCCCGATTCGACATTTCAGGCTGCGCGAAAACGCACTCTTCGCGGGGATCTGGCTCCAAGACACGGCCAAAATGGCCTACTCCGCGGGTTCAAGGCCTGCTGCGCCCACCAGAAACAGGCACCGTCGTTCGCCGAAGCCTTCCTGTCGGTCGGTAGACCCGGGTCAGCCGACGAACTTCCTGATCTTGAAGCGTGCCAAATGAACGGCCGCGTCCTGTGCGATGTGCGCCTTGCGGCACGCGATCGAAACCTGCGTGGCGGCATCGTCGATCCCTTCGATCGCCGGCAGCAGGACACCATGGCGTCCGGCATCATCGCGCACGACCACGCCGTATTGCGCCGGGTCGAGCTCGTCGAGTCCGGACACCGGCTCCTCTGGCATGAGGACGCTCACCTCGATGCCGAGCCCGTCGAACTCCTTTCGGTGTACCGGCGCGAACCGCGGATCCTCGCTGGCAGCAAGCACGGCGCTGCGTGCCGTTTCCATGACCACATTGGGTTGGGTGGCGCGTAGCGTCCCGATGCAGCCGCGCAGCATCCCGTCCGGGCTGCGCAGCGTGACAAACACCGGAGCGGCAGGGCCCGCGCTGCTCGGCACTGGCTGCCCGCCATGGCCAGCGAGCCACGCTTGTATGGCTTCTCGGGCTACTCTGGGGAGCGAGGGCCCAATCTCGTCCAGCGTCTCCATGCACATGAGGTCTATCCCCCGCAGCCGGTTTTCGCCAGCGCAGCGCAGATCGGCCCCGAGGCCATGCGCCGTGGCAGTGGGAGCGGGACCGACATGGACGAACTCGTCTGTGCATTGCAGACTCCGCCGCGCTTCCCAATGCGCTCGCCGCCACCTCCCGCCGACCTCTCGGCAGCGCTGTGCTATGCGTGCGATCTCGAGATACTACCCCCCGAACTCGCCAGCACGTTCGTTGAGCTCCATGCTGACGAGTCCTTGCGGCGCTATCTCGACAAGCTAGCCACCGCGCGTCCGGGAACCGTCCGAACGCGGCTGCAGCGCAGCTTGTGCGCGTTGATGTCCGACTTCGATGCCAACGGGCTCTTGGGCATGTACCCCATGCACCTCGTCAGCACCGAGCAGGCTTCGAGACTGCTCGGGCCGTGCGCTCGCGGGCGACTGCTGGACATCGGCGCCGGCTCGGGTGACGTCACCGCCGAGCTCGCGCCGCTGTTCGGCGAAGTGGTCACGACCGAGCTCTCGTGGACCATGGCGCGTCGACTGCGCCGCCGTGGCTGGCAGACCCATCGCGTCGACGTGACGACCCGCGGGGCGCCAACTCCGCCCTACGATGTCGTCAGCTGTCTCAACGTGCTGGATCGGTGTCTCTTCCCCCAGACCCTGCTCCGCCGCTGCCGCGACGCGCTCACACCCGCTGGCAGAATGCTGCTTTCCGTTCCCCTGCCCTACCTCCCGCACGCGTATCGTGGCGGCAGCACGGTGGGCCCCGCCGAGGCTCTCGACGTCTATTCGACTTCGTACGAACTGGGCGCTGGCCTAGTGCTCCAGCGTGTGCTCGAGCCTCTGGGGCTGGTGGTGGAGCGCTGGTCGCGCGTACCGTACCTGTCCGGCGGCGACTCGCGTCAACCCTTCTATGCTCTCGATGCCGCGGTTTGGGTCTGCCGGGGACCGAGCGCGAACGGCTAGCGAGCGCCGAGCGCCTCGACTGGTATATTGCCCGGCATGCACGCCCCCCGGTCGTCCGCGCCTCCTCGGCGGCACCTCGTGAGCGTCTCTCGGCGAACGGACATCCCTCGCTTCTTTGCGGACTGGTTCGCCGCGCGCCGGGCCGCCGGGTTCGCGGAGTACGAGAACGTCTTCGGGGTACGCGGTCGTGTGTCGCTGCTGCGCTCCGACGTGCTCGGCTACCTGTTCTGGACCCGAGATGCCCGGCCGCTCGAAGGCGAACTGGCCGCGTTGCGGCGCGAACGGATCCCCTTCGCCTTCCAGTTCACGATCACCTGCTATGGGACTGAGCTCGAGCCGAATCGTCCCCCGCTCGATGAAGCCATTGCGAGCTTCCTTGAGCTCGCACGAGCGCTGCCTTCGCCCGAGTCGATCCAGTGGCGCTACGACCCCATCGTCATCTCGCGCCGATATCCGCCCGAGTTCCACCTCGAAGCCTTCACGCGCATCGCAGAGCGGCTACGCGGAGCGACGCTCGTCGCCAACGTCTCTGTCGTCGAGCCGCTGCTGAAAGCCGTTCGCCGGCTGGGCGACCGCGACATACGGTATCGTTCTCCGGACCCTCGTCGGCACGCTGCGACCGTGCGTCGCTTCCCGGGGCTTCGCTCTGCCGGCGAGGCTGGCGCCGAGCTGGTGCCCAAACTCGCTGCAACGGCGCGTGCGCAAGGGATGGTCCTGCGCTCCTGCGCCGACCCCGAGCTCGGGCTACCACCAGCCCAGTGTTGCGGTCCGGACCTATGGCGCGCCTGCGCTGAGATCGATCTGGCCGAGCTCGCCAGCGTGCCCAAGGCGCCTTCCCGCGCCGGCTGCCACTGCATCCAGTCTGTGGACATCGGAATGAGCGAGACCTGCCGAGGCGGATGTCGCTACTGCTATGTCACCAGCTCCGACCGAGCCGTCGCCGCAAACGCCGACCGATACGATCCGAGTCAACCGTCCCTGCGCGCCCCGCGAGGGCAGACAGGGACCTCGCGGGAGTAGATCGAGGGCGACCGAGTTCGTCCGAGCCCCGAGGAGCTCCGCGGGCCGGGGGCGCCATCCCGCTGCGCTCTGCCGAGCCACGCCTCTGCCGCCGGTCGTGGACTCGTGCGGACTGCGGCTGTGGCGTACGCTTCGCGGCACACGGACCAGCATGCGGGCGCCGGCGCAGGCGCCGCTCGCAGGGATCCCGGCTGCCGTGGTGTGCGCCATGGCTGTGTGCGAAAAGCCTTGCACGCCTCTACTGCGGACCGCGTCGAGCTTTGTGCACCCGCAGCCGCCGCACCGTCCAACTGGTATTACCAAAAGACCCTCCGAGCGGTCAGCGCCGAGGCCCCGCCGCAGCCACGATCTTGCTGATCATGCATGCCAAGACGACTATGCTCCGCCCGAGCTTCGCCGGGCTACCGCGGTGCATCCCGACGCACGAGATGCGTCAGGTCATGTGCTCTTCGTAGCTTCGCGGACGCGAAGCGCCCGGCACGACACAGCCGCCCGCCAGAGCCAGCGCAGGCGGCCCCAAGGACAAACCACATGCAACTCTCCTTCACTCGAGTGGCGATCGTCAACCGAGGCGAGCCCGCCATGCGTCTGCTTCACGCCGTGCGCGAGCTCAATGAGCAGCACGGCTCGCGCCTACGCACGATATCCTTGTACACCGAGCCCGATCGGCACAGCATGTTCGTCAGGGAGGCGGACGACGCGGTCTGCATCGGACCCGCAAGTTTCGTCGATCCTAGCGATGCTCAACGCAAGAGCAAGTACCTCGACTACGCCGCGCTACGCCGCGCGCTCGTCGAGACCCGCGCCGAGGCGGCGTGGGTCGGCTGGGGCTTCGTCGCCGAGCACGCACAGTTCGCGGATCTGTGCCGCGAGCTCGGCATCGTGTTCATCGGCCCGAGCGGGGACGCGATGCGGCGCGTCGGCGACAAGATCGCCTCCAAGCTGCTCGCCGAGAGCGCAAGCGTACCGGTCGCGCCATGGACCGGTGGAGCTGTCGAGAGCGTCGAGGACGCCATCGCCTGGGCTGACAAGATCGGCTTTCCTCTGATGATCAAGGCCACGGCCGGCGGCGGCGGCCGTGGCGTCCGACGCATCCTGGCGCGGGAGGATCTCGATGCGGCCTTCCGCAGCGCCCAGTCCGAGGCGCTCAAGTTCTTCGGCAGCGCAACGGTCTTCCTCGAGAAAGCCATCGTTGGCGCGCGACACGTCGAGGTGCAGGTTCTCGCCGACCATCACGGCAACTGCTGGGCCGTCGGTGTGCGTGACTGCACGATCCAGCGTCGCAATCAGAAGGTCCTCGAGGAGGCGCCCTCCCCTGTGCTCGACGAAGCCCTGGACCAGGCGTTCAAAGCGGCGGCTGTGCGTCTCACGCGCGCCGCTGGCTACACCAATGCCGGCACGGTCGAGTTCCTGTTCGATGTCGGCTCCCGTAGCTTCTACTTCATGGAGATGAATACCCGGCTCCAGGTCGAGCATCCCGTGACCGAGGCCACCACTGGCCTCGACCTGGTGAAGATGCAACTCGCCATCGCGAGCGGGAATCGCCTGGAAGGTCCGGCGCCGGCCACCGTCGGGCACGCCATCGAGGTGCGCATCAATGCCGAGGACCCGGACCGTCAGTTCGCGCCGGCACCGGGTCGAGTCGAGCTGTTGCGCCTGCCCACGGGTCCGGGGCTGCGCGTCGACACCGGCGTCTCGCAGGGAGATCAGGTCGCCCCTGATTTCGACTCGATGATCGCCAAGCTCATCGCCTACGGCAACACTCGCGAGGAGGCAGCAAGCCGCCTCAGACGCGCGCTCATCGAGAGCGCCATCGTGATCCGCGGCGGCACGAGCAACAAAGCCTTCCTGCTCGAGCTCCTGTCGCATCCGGACGTCGTGTCGAATCGAACCGACATCGGTTGGCTCGATCGCATCTGGTCGCAGGAAAAGCCGCGTATCCGCCCGCACGCCGCCATCGCCCTGCTCCAGGCCGCGCTCGACGTCTACGACCGCGAGTTTGCGCTCGAGCGACGCAACTTCTTCGTATCCGCTTCCCGCGGACGCATGTGCGTGCGCACCGAAGTCGGACGGTCCGTCGAGCTGCGGTACGCCGGACAGAACTACAGACTCGAAGCCCGTCGCTTGGGAGCCGACGACTATCGCGTGTACGTCGACGGGCAGCGTCTCGACGTCAGTGTGCAACGACAGGGCGAATTCGAGCGCTGGCTCACCGTCGCGGGCACCCGTTATCGTGTCGTCTCCGTCGTGGACGGTCTGACCCACCTCATCGAAGTGAACGGCGTTCCGCACTCGGTCTCTCGGGACGACGGCGGCGTGGTGCACGCGCCCTCGCCGGCCGTGACACTCGCGATTCAGGTAAAACCTGGCGATGTCGTCGCCCAGGGCGCTCCCCTTCTGGTGCTCGAGGCCATGAAGATGGAAATGAGCATCACCGCGCCGTGCGCCGGCCGCGTGCGCAAGGTCATGGTGGGCCGCAACGTGCAAGTGGCCGCGGGCGCACCCCTGGTGCTGATCGAACCGGAAGCTGAAGGCCAACAGTCCCAGGCCACCGAGCGGGTTGACTTCGCGTTGCCACAGAGTTCCCGGTGCGCGTGCGGTGCAGCGGCCTACCATCAGCACCTCTGCGACGTTCGCCGCCTGATGCTTGGCTACGAAATCGACGCGCGCGAATCCAAGGCACTCTGCAATTCCTGGCCAACGGTGCGCGCCGCGCTGCCCGTCCACGACGACGCGGGCTGCTCCTGCGAGGACGAGGCACTGGGCATCTTCGCCGATCTGCTCGCTGTCTACCGTGACGAACCGGCCGAAGCCTTCGAACAGCACCTCAGTGCCGAAGAGAATCTCACGTCGTATTTGCGCTCGGTCAACCTCGCAGGCAAAGGGTTGCCCGCCGCGTTCATCGAGACGCTCAAGCGCGCTCTCCGGCACTATGGCGTTACCTCCCTGGACCCCACCCCCGAGCTCGATGACGCGCTCGTCTTCGCAAGCAAGGCCGTTCGTCGCATGGACGACTGCGCGGCCCACGCCTTCGCCATGCTGGAGTTCCGCCTGCAGAACGCCGACGCACTCACCGCACGCGCGACTCCGGAATTCCGTGAGCTGCTCGACAGAGTGATCAGCGCAACGCAGGACCGTTACGTCCCGCTCAACGACCTCGCGCGCGAGGCCCGCTTCCGCTTCTTCGATCGGCTGATGTTCGCCGATGCACAGGAACAGGCGTACCGACAGGTACACGCGACGCTCCACAGCCTCGGTGACATGCCGAATGGTGGACGGCGTGCGGCGCTCATGGCGTCACTGGTGGATTGTCCCTATTCCCTGCAAGGCCTGCTCTCGAGCACCTTTGTCGACGAGCGTCCGGCTCTGCGCCGAATTGGGCTCGAGGTCATGCTGCGTAGGTTCTTCCGGATTTGTGCACTCCAAAGCCTGACGGAAGTCACGTCGCACGGACGCATCGTGCTCCGCGCCAGCTATCGCGAGGCAGACCGCATGCGCCACGTCGTGGCGACCTACGCGGACTATCCGCACCTGGAAGCCGCCATCGAGGCAGCTCTACCGTCGCTATCGGACTGTCCCGATCCGAGTCGCGTGCATCTCGATCTCTACGCCGTGTACGATGGCAGCACCATCGAAGTGGAGCAAACGCAAGCCGTCATCGCCGAAGTCCTCGAACGAACGCTCCGGGGCCATTCGCCGGGCTGTGTTTGCGTTTCGCTCGGTGGACAAGGAACGGACAAGCCGGTTCGCTCCTTCACGTTCACCCCGAGTGCCGACGGCGGCTTCCGCGAGCACGAGATCCACCCCGGCATGCACCCGATGCTTGCGGAGCGGCTGGAGATCTGGAGGCTGAAGAACTTCAGGACCGAGCAACTGGCGGCACGCGAGCATACGTATCTGTTCTACGCGGTCGCACGCGACAACCCCAAAGACGAGCGGCTCTTCGCATTCGTCGATGTGCCCGACCTGACGCCACGTCGTGACCAGGCAGGCCACCTGATCGAACTACCGCACCTCGAGTATCTCTACCTCGAGGCCGTCGCCGGTATTCGGGAGATCCAGGCGAGGCGGTCCGCTCGCGATCGGTTGCAGTGGAACCGCATCGTGCTTCTTCTGCGGCCGCTCGTCGAGCTCGGACCGAGCGATATTCTTCGCGTCGCCAGACGTCTCGCGCCGGCAGCGAAGAACTTGGGGCTCGAGAAGAGCGTCGTCCGGTTGACGGTACGCGACGAGAAGACCGGCGAGTTGGTGGACCGGGTCCTGCATATCTCCAACCGCGCCGGCACGGGACTGCGTCTACAGTTCGACACGATTTCCGACCTTCCCGTGCGCTCCCTCAGCGCCTACTCGCAACGGGTCGTTCGCATGCGGCGGCTCGGGCTCCTATACCCCTACGAGGTCATCCGAATGCTCACCCCGTCGCGCGGCGTCGAGCAGGCAGAATTCCCGGCCGGCGATTTCACGGAGTACGACTTGGATGACCATCAGCGCTTGGTGCCCGTGGACCGCGAGCCGGGCTCGAACCGCGCCAATGTCGTCGTCGGCGTCATTCGGAACATGACGGCGAAGCATCCCGAGGGCATGGCTCGGGTCATGTTGCTCGGCGATGCCAGTCGAGAGATGGGGGCGCTCGCGGAGCCGGAGTGCCGGCGCATCATCGCTGCGCTCGATCTCGCCGAAAGTCTCCGCGTTCCACTCGATTGGTTCCCTGTGTCCTCCGGGGCCAAAATCGCCATGGATGTCGGTACCGAGGGCCTCGACTGGGTAGCACGCGTTTTGCGGCGGCTCATCGAATACACGCAGGCAGGCGGAGTCGTGAACGTCGTCGTGACGGGCGTCAATGTGGGCGGTCAGTCCTACTGGAACGCCGAGGCAACGATGCTCATGCACACCAAGGGCATTCTGGTCATGACGCCTCAGGCCTCTATGGTGCTCACGGGCAAGCGTGCCCTCGACTACTCGGGCGGCGTATCCGCGGAGACCAACCAGGGGATCGGCGGATTCGAGCGAATCATGGGTCCAAACGGCCAGGCCCAGTACTTCGCGCGCGACGTGGCTGAGGCGTGTCAGATCCTCTTCCGGCACTACGAGCACACCTACGTGGCGCCCGGTGAGCACTTCCCCCGGCGCGCCACGACGTCGGACCCAGCGCAACGGGACGTCTGCGCAGAATCGCATGCCAGCGTCAATGGGACGGGCTTCGATCACGTCGGAGACGTGTTCAGCGCCGCGAAAAACCCCGGCCGGAAGAAACCATTCGACGTACGTTCGGTCATGCGAGCCGTCGTCGACAAGGACCACGAGCCCCTGGAACGGTGGCTCAACATGCGTGATGCGGAGACCGCCGTCACCTGGGACGTACACCTGGGAGGCATTCCCGTCAGCTTGATCGGCATCGAGTCCCGACCGCTTCAACGCGTCGGCCCCGTGCCCGGGGACGGACCGGAGACGTGGACCGGCGGCACGCTGTTCCCAGAGTCGTCGAAAAAAGTCGCTCGGGCGATCAACGGGGCGAGCGGCAACCGTCCTGTGGTCGTGCTGGCAAACCTCTCTGGGTTCGACGGGTCACCCGAGTCGATGCGCGAACGTCAACTCGAGTTCGGCGCCGAAATCGGCAGGGCCGTGGTCAACTTCCGGGGTCCGATGGTCTTCTGTGTCATTTCTCGCTACCACGGCGGCGCCTACGTCGTCTTCTCCTGCACGTTGAACGAGCACCTGCAGGTCGCTGCGATCGACGGCTCCCACGCCTCGGTCATCGGTGGTGCGCCCGCGGCCGCGGTGGTCTTTCCCGCGGAGGTCAAGGCGCGCACCCTCGCCGATCCGAGGGTGAAGCAGCTCCAGGCCGAGCTCGGTCGGGCCTCTGACCGCGACAAGCCCCGGCTTTCGGCGCGCTACGACGAGATGTTCAAGACCGTCTTCGCCGAGAAGCAGGGAGAAGTCGCCGAGTACTTCGACAGCATACACAGCGTACAACGCGCGCGCGACGTCGGCTCGCTGCACGAAATCATCCCCCCGAGCGAGCTGCGGCCGTATCTGATCACGGCCGTGGAGCGTGGCATGCGACGTTGGCTCGACAAGCCGTCGCGAGTTCCGTCCCGTACGGCACTGCGCGCGGAAGCCTAGTAGGCCCAGTCCGGCGCACCTCAGCTCGCGGAGTGCCGCAGCGTTCCGTCCGTCACTCTATTCCGCGCACGGTCTGAGCGCGACGTCGAGCTTGAGGGACAGCACGGCTTGCTCGGAGTAGAGCGCCTGGCCCGCCATGCGCTCGCCGACTGCAGGGGCCACGGACGCCTCCACATCGGCTTTGGGCGGTGCGTCGATGTGCAGGATGCCCAACAGCCCGAAGGTGACGTGCAAGCTCCACGGGCCCTGGGCCGTGCTCTTCTGTTCGTACAGCACGTCATCCAACGCCTTCATGACGCGAGCCACGCCCTCGGCCATGGCCGAGCTGTCCGTGTTCCGATCGAATTCCTCGTCAGACCCGCCGAGATCTACGCCGGTCAGCTTGACGCACTGCAGCGATTGCAGCGTGCGCTTGACGTTGATCTTCGCCCCGGCTCCCCGTCGCGCGCCGGACTGCTCCGGCCTTCCGGCCTCCCTGGACATCAGCTCGAACCACATGACGGTTCCGCCCGAGACGTAGAAGGCCATGCGGTCCCCGTCCAGAACCGCCATAAGAGGCAAGGCGCTGTCCGGAAGCGTCTTCGGTGCCCACTCGTCCATATCCTGCCGCTCATCGTCCGTGGGTGTGCGAAACTCGGCCGCGGCATAGGGGCGCAGGGTTGCCCGCAGCCCCTCCGCCTTGAGGTACTCCTCGCACTGCTGGTCCGAGCACTCGCTCGACGTGCGCGGAGGGCCGCGACGCCCCGGCGCAGAAACGCGAACCCTGGTACCCAGGGTCTCGAACGTCGGGTCGCGTTCCAGTATGCGCGCATACACTCTCGGGCCGAGGGTCACGTGGCTGCGGTCCGTGTCGCCGCCGACGCCGTGCTGGGCAACGACATCGGAAATGAACCGGATGGCGTCACGACGCGCAGCGTCCACGGCCTCGGGATCCGCTTCCTCCTCGTCGGCGTCCGCAGCGGACTTGCCTTCGATCGCATCCATCAAGGCCGTGCACCCGGCCATGCTGCCCAGGCCCAAGACCAGCGCAAACGTGAACGAACGACGCATGGTGCTAGGCAACGACACGAGAGACATGCCCTCCTTGGCACATAGGACCGACCGTACAACGAATCGACCGGGGCACTAAGCGGAATCCGGCCGGTCCTCGCTTGACCGGCGTTCGACCCCTGGCCCGCCGGTCACATTCGGGCCCATTGCGGTGGAGCACGAAGATTCCGACGTGCCTGAGGCACCCGGGAGACCAGGATGCGCCTGGGGGAAACTCACATCCCCTCGGCGGGTTGCTCAGCCCCGAGCGCTTGCACGCGAGGCGCCATCACAGCGTACTGTCCCATGACTCATTTCACCCTCTACAGCAGGAACCCCACGCCGACGGACACGTACGGTGTTCCCAGCCGCGCGATGATGCTCACCGTGTCGCCCACCAGGAAGCGACCTCCGCCCCAGAAGGCTATGTCGAGATCCGTGTCCGAGTCGTTGCACCGATAGTCGGTGTAGTCGTCGCAGTAGTCCGAATCCCACCAGAAGTGCTGGATCGTCAGACCCGGCTCGCCGAAGACGCTGATCTTGTCCGTGAGGAAGAAGTTCCACTGCAGAACGACCGGGAACGAAAGCGCGTGCGCGGTGCAATCGTAGGCCGCGTAGCCCGCGGGAACGTTGTCGCGGTACCAGTAGCGCCAATACCATCCGCAGACATCGTCGAAGATGGCCCAGTCCATACCGAACCCAATGGCCATGTTGTTGTTGATCGTGTCGATCGGGCCGTTGTCGAACAACGGGATGTCGAAGCGCACACCGGGCCCGAACCCGTCCTGGCCCCAGGGCGACTGCGCCCACTGCACCAGAAGGTGCGGCTCGATCTCCACATCGTAGTTCGGGTGTAGCCCCGGCCGCTTGATCACGGAAGCGGCTTGTGCGGGGCTTGCCAGGGCGACGCTCACGGCCAGAGCGCCGAGCACGAGCGGCCCGACCCTTGGGCGTTTGCGGCGAGAGCAGCTGAACCGAGCTCGAGACATGGCTTCTTTCGACCTCCGGAGGTCTCACGATCCGTCCGCGACGGACGCGAAGGTGTTGATAGGCTCGCCTAACCGGTACGTTCGACGCAAGCGCCTGGTGCGCTCTTCAATGGGGCGGCGCCTCTGGGCCGCTGCGCAAAGACACGCTTGCAGGCCGAAAACACGTGTTTGGGTGTTCGGCCAGGGATGGGGCAGCGCGCAGCCAGCTCGTCGGGCCCGTGGGATCCCCGACTTGTGCGTCGTGCGCGCGTCGTTCATGCTCCGGCGTCCTGCCGATGAGCCGAGCCTCCCCACCTTGCCGCCACAACCGCCGCACAGGTCCGTCTGG
>JAFGIS010000134.1 GCA_016929495.1 Polyangiaceae bacterium
AAAACGCACCCCTCGGCGGGCGAGGGTGCGTTTTCGGCGTCGCCTTTGGCGTGGTCTGCTGCGTGTTCGGTGCTCTAGGTCCTTGTTCTGTGCGCGGCAATCAAACCGATTGCCGCTCTAGGTACCTGCGCAGCGCAGCAGCCACGGCCGGAAACACGGTCCACTCCTTGGGTCGCACGAGCCGAACCACACGCACTCCGGCGCGCAACAGCCGCGAAGCGCGCTCGAGCAGCACCGGAGCCTCGCTCGCGGGCAGCCCGCCGACGAGATGCCAGTCGCGCATCAAAGCCACGACCTGATCCATGGGTGACAGGGAGACGACCTCGACGCTCGGCCCCTCTTCGAGCGCGAAGACGACCCGTAGCTCGATGGCCGGGTCCTCGCGCCCGCGCGGCGCCGCGAGCATTCGCTTCGACCGAGACGGATCATCGAACGGAAGACTCTGCGCGTGGTGCCCAAGAAATTCGGCTGAATCGTCACTCAGGCGCCACGCTGGCCTGCGCCAGACAAGCTGCCCTGTGTCCGGATCCACGATCGTCGCGCCATCGGACACGAGCTCAGCGCCTTGGGTCGCAAGCCAGGCAGTGAGCGTGGACTTGCCTTCGGCTTGAGGCCCCACGAAGGACAAGCCATGCCCGAACCAGCGTACGCAGCTGCCGTGCAGCACGGCAGCGCCACGCCTGTAGGCGGCGATCACCTCTCCTGCTGCCGTCACGAGCCTGTCTCTGACCGCCTTGTCCAGGTCCGGCGTCGATTCGACTCGAACACCGAAGTCGGTGCCGACGAGATCGACGCCGCCCCCGAGTGACACGCGAAGCTCGCGACTGTGCGGCACCGTTTCAGCCATCCGTCACAGCTCTCCCGCTACGGCTTCAAGTCAGCCGGCCCGGCTCTGAACACGCGCTAGGTGAGTCCCTAGCCGTTCGAGGCGTAGTCCTGACTGGTTCCGTCTTCACCCGGAAATGTGTCACCCGACCGGGTGATCTGTGCAAGCGAGCCAAAACGGACCACCTTCGGAGGTTCATACGCGCGCGGCTCCCACTGCCGCTTGGGCTCGCTGGTCTGCAGCACGGTGTCGAACTCACGGGATGGCATCGATCGGGATGCTACCGCTTGAGCTCAGCGCACGCCACTTGGCCCTCGAGCCAGTTCGCGAGAACGAGCACCTTGTACAGGGCGCGGAGCTGGGTGTGCGACAGCTGGTGGGATCGTTTGGCCTGGAAACGCCAGGCAGCGGAATCGATGCACTTGTCCATCGCCCTCGCGGGTCTGTCGAGGGCCTCCTGCACGGCCGCCCGGCGCAGGCGCGCAAAATGGTCTGTCGGCTGAAGCTTGTCGGCCCGAACCCGCAGCGAATCAGGCACCAGGCCGCGTACCGATTCACGCAGCACGATACGGCCCATGCCTTGTCTCCGCCGCAGTCCCCAGGGCAGGCCCACGAAAATGCCCACTAGCGCCGGATCTGCGAAGGGGGTGCGCAGCTCCACCCCCGAGACGCGCGACACGAGGTCCAGCAGGCAGAGCTCCTGGCTCGAAGCACCGTCCAGGTAGGCTCTGGCGAGGGCGGCCATGTCCGTCTGAGGCCGTTCCCGCAGCCTACGGTAGTCGCCTGCCTCTTGCGCCAGCCTTCGCTTCTCGGCAGGCCTCATTGCCAGAAGCTCGAGCGCGCGGCCTCGGTCCTGGATGAGCGCCCGATAGACGGGGACGAGCCCGGCCGGCACCCAGCCCATCACAACGGCGTAGCTCAGGACCGAACCGAACCAGCTGCGCAGCCGCCGCGCTGCGGTGAGCCGCGGGTCGCTCGAGAGTTCCCGCCACAACCGAGCTGGCCCGCCCTGGTGCAGCAGCGTCGTGCGCCAACCTGTCAGCGAACCACCCACGACGTCGCCGAGGGCCCCAGTGAGCACGACACGGCAGCCCGCGTCACGTGCCACCAAGGCGATCTCACGCATCAGGCCCGCCTGGGCGGCCATGAACGGGTCCGAAGCCAGGCGAAGAGCGCGTTCTGGTAGGGCGACACCAGCCGGCGAAAACGTGCGCCTGGGGACCCCGCAATGCCGCGCGACCTGCTCGGCGAAGGGCTCGTCCCCGGCCGCTTCTCCTGAGAGCACGGCGGTCACCGCCACGAGCTCGGAAGGGCCTGCCTCCAGTGATCGAGCCATGCCGAGCACGCACGACGAATCGATCCCGCCGCTCAGCGTGACGCCCACTGGCCTTGGGGCATCTCGAAGCTTCCCGTCCGTCGAACGTCGAAAGAGTCCGCGATACCTCTCGACCCACTCGGCCTCCCCAGCCTTCTCGACGGACGGTGCGCTCAGAGCCCAGTAGGTCCGATAGCTTGGCTCCAGCTGGTCGAACCGAAGCAGCGTGCCCCGCGGGACCGCGGATATCTTCCGGTAGCAGGTCGCCGGGGAGATGATCGGGATGCCGAACAACTCTCGCCGAAGCGCTTCGACGTCCGGCTCGAAGCCGATGCCGGGGAGCTCGGTCAAGCCGCAGGGCAGACTGGCGAAGGCCAGCGCATCTGCTTGTACGCGAGCCCAATACAGGGGTCGAACGCCGAGCGGATCCCGGGCAAGCCGCACGAGCCCCGCTTTCGCATCCACCACCGCCAGCGCAAACGCGCCCTGCAGGTGCGCAACGAAGTCGTCGCCCCATGCGTCGAGGCACGCTCGGACCAGGCCCGGCAGGTCACCGGGATGGCCGCCGAGCTCGGCTGCCAACTCGGAGGCATTCTCGACATGGCCATCCAGCGCAACGACCAGAGATGCCTCCGGCGTCTCGAGCAGCGCAGGGGCTGCACCGCCCCCCGTCTCCGCCGCCCAGCAGTCTTCCTCGCCGACCACGGCCTCGGACACGACCTGCCAGCGGCGCTGGCCCCCATGGCCAGGCGACATGGCGCCTAGCATGGTCTCGACCTGATCGCGCAACAGAGACTTGCCAGGCGCCCAGACCCCAGCGATGTTCTTCAGCGTGCAGACGGTGCTCAAGGAACCACGACCTCGGCCAGCCCCGCTTCGACGAGCGCGGTCAGGAATGGCACGAGGTCGTTCTCGACGCGATCCGATGTCACGCCATACTCGGACGCCATGGTGTGCGTGAGCTCCCGGACCGTGAGCCCCTGCGCAAGCAGAGCCCAGATCCGTGAGCCCACGTGGTTCAGGCCGAAATACTCGGCAGACTCCGCGTGAAGAATCACGGTTTCGTCCGCGGCATCGGCACACCAGTGGCCATCCGCCGCTCGAACGACGCTGGACGGTCCAAGGGTTGGGCAGGACGCGCTCACCGATACACCCGGATCCGTCCCGGGTTGAGCGGCGACGTCCACTTCATGTCTCCGACTGCGAAATCGCCGAAGCCGTCGTCATCCACATCGCGCAGCGCGGTCACCTGCGATGCGAAGCCCGCCCAGTCGCCGGGCAGCGGGATTGCCACCTGAGCGACCGTGTCCACAGTGGCTTCTCCGCCATCCAACCCAATCTTCGCACCGTCAATCACGTACACGTGCGGCGAACCGGTGGGGAAACTCGAGACGATCAGGTCCGAACGCTCATCGCCGATGAAGGATACTGGGGTCCCGGTACCGGGGACGATGCCTCCGACGATACACCTGCCGAAGGCCGTGTCGGTCACGTCCGCAGCGGGAGCGAGGCCGATCGACGCAGCAAACGGCCCTTGGACCGGTGTCCCAGAATAGACGTAGGCCCTGCCAGGGGGGGGCTCGTAGGGCGACGCGATTCCGAGTGCCAGATTGCCGGAGGGGCCGAGGTCTCCCACGGCGAACAGTCCGTTCGAACCGAGTCTCTCGTTTGCGATGCTGCCGTCGAGGTGCGGCACCCCACCGAGCGAAATCGACGACGCCGACTCACCCTGGACCGCGTAGATGCGCCCCGCGCTCGTCAGGCCACCAGCAGCCACGTACGGCGCCGAGGCGATGAGCACGGGGTTCTCCTCGTAGTCGTAGAATCGACCGAGGCCGGCAACGTTCGTGCCGAACCTGCCGCCATCGACCTCTCCATCGATGCGAATGGCATCGCCGTCCGAGAACGCCGTTGAGAGCTCGAGTACCGTGCCCGAGGGCAAGTCGTCGCCTCCCAGCACGACCGCAACCTGGCCGAGATACGTGCTGACTCCGGCAGTGTGGCGGAAGTGGGGCACGCCGACGGCGAAATCGTCCTTCTTGTCGCCGTCGAAGTCGCCCAGACGTGCCACGGACATGCCGAGCCAGCCCCTCTCATAGCGGGGCTCGGCGACGCGGCTCGCCATGACCTTGACGTCGGCATTCAGCATGTTTCCGTCCGTGTCGGAGGCATACAGCGAGATCGGTGAACTCGTGGACCAGCTGGTGCTTCCGTAGAAGACGTACACGGCGCCATCCTGATCGGCTTCGTTGTACGAGCCGATGGCGATGTCCTCGATGCCGTCGCCGTTGAGATCTCCGATCCCCGCAAGGCTGAAGCCGAAGCGCGTCACCTCGGCAGCCTCGTCCTCGTTCTCGTGGAAGGTCACCGCGGGTGTGGTGGCCACTCCATCGGGCCCACCCAGGTACAGGTAGGCTGTCGTGCCCATGTACTCGCCCACCAGAACATCGGAATAGCCGTCGCTTTCTGGATCATTGCGGTTGCCGTTGAAGTTGGAGCTCCCGGCTATCACGGCCCCGAACTCGACGAGCGCCGTCGGCCCCTCGGGCGACTCGATGTCCGTCGCGTACAGGGGTGCGCGAGCCGCCACCGTCGTGGCCACCACCGGGCTGCGGTTTCCGACGTCGTCCACGGCTCTCAGCGCGAAGAAATAGTCGTTCTCCACGTACAGGCCCGTCACATCGAGCGATTCATCCATGCCACCGGGCTGCGGCTGCCCACTGAAGTCGATCCCCGTCTGCGGCTCATCACCGAAAACGTCCGGGGTGATCTCGAGCTGGTCCATGTAGATCTGGTAGCCGGTTGCACCGCCGCCGGACGTCCAATCGAGCCCCATCGTGCTGACGCGCCGCCGCGGATCGTCCACCGCCACCGGGGCGTCCACACTGAGGTTGGTTGGCTCCCCCGGAGCGGTCACGTCCACGTCCACGATGATCGTGCTGACAGCCGAGGGCGCTGCCCCCGCGCTGGTCCTGGCCTTGAGCCTCAAGCTCATGCCCTCCGGCACCGTCGCGCCGAACAGGGTAGCGACGCCGTCGTCCGGGTTGATGTCCGTGACTCCAAGGTCCGTGGTCGTCAGACCATCCGCCGAAACGGCAGTGAACGTGACGGACACGCTGCTAGCGTCGTCATCTCGCAGGCTCGTCTGTACGCTGAGGTCACCTTGCCAATCCGCGGTGTCCGGATCAGCATCCTGCTCGACGTTTCCTGCAGGCGGCTCGTCACCCAGGTCGACCTTCGCTATCAAACGTATCGGCTCCGGCTGCGGCGCCGGGGCCAGCCAGTCGATCTCGGGCAGTGGGGCCGGGCTAACGATGACAGAACACGGTCCGACGGATCCGGTGTTGCCACTCGGTTCGGTCACCGACGCCGTCCACGTGTTGGCGCCGACCGGGAACGTGACCTCGACGTCGCACTGGCCCCCGACCAACCCCGTTCCGTAGAAGGGCTGGGTATCGCCTTCCTGGTCGGTTACGAGCACGGTCACCGGGTGCGCCACCGAAGCGAGCGGGGCACTGAACGTCAGGGTGCGGGTCTCGGCAACGGCGCTGGTGATCTCCACACCGCACAGCTCCGACGTCTCCAATAGCTCCGGGGCCGTCATGTCGACCCAGACGTCGGCCGAGTCCGTCCCGACGCCGAGAGTGCCCGAGTCCGTGACGGAAACCTCCAGCCGAGTCGCGTCCGTGAGCTCGTAGCTGCTGGGGTCCTCTGCGGACGGGGTCAGTTCCGCGTCGACGAAGACGAGTCGGTTGAGCTGGCTGGTGTCACACGGCCCGCCGCTCGAGTCCTCTTCGACCGTGGCAGTCGCGATCGGAGCGAGACCGCCCCCGACCAATCCGCTCGACAGCGTCGCGTCGCTTCCCACGGGCGCATTGGTACAGGCGACGACGGTGTATTGCGCTCCCTCGACGGTCGGTTGCGTGTCGTCGGCCACGATCAGGGGATGGGCGAACCCTGGCGCGTCCGAGACGGGATCCACGAGCGAGACCAGGGGATCGGCCGATGCGCACGTGATGTTGTTGCGAGTGATCTCCGTCGGGTTGCCCGCGGCATCCTCGAGCGCCAACACGATGTCGAACGCCCCGCTGCCTGGACAGCCCACCAGAACACACGCGCCGTTGTTCGGGACGGCCTGGACCGGCCCTGCGCCGAGCACACTGCGCGCTGGCAGCAGAAGAATCGAGAAGTTGTCGCGGGGCGGATCCAGATCGATGGCGTCCAGCGATGTGGTCGTGCCGCACAGAAGCATCTGTAGACCGTCGCTGGTCAGATCCATGTCGTCGTGTGGACCGAAGTGGTCCGCATCCACGAGAGCGGACTCGCCATCCGGTGTCACTTTGGTCACGGCGAGACTTGGAGGCGTGGTGTCGACTTTGAAGACCATCTCTGCAGAGTTGACGTCGGTACCCGAGGGTGACTCGCACGCGGCCTGGACGGTGTAGTCGCCATCGGGATCGAACGTGACTCCCGGGAATGCCGCCAGGCCGGACGCGACCACACTGGAAGCGACGAGCCCATGGTCCACGTAGAGCCTCACCCACTGGCCGTCGGGGCTGTTCGTCTGCACCTCGACGCGGGCTTGGTAGAGCGCGCCCGGCGAGCTCACACGGTCCCCGCCGCTCGCGACCGGAACACCGTTCAGAGCCGGATGCAGGGGCGTGAACACGGGGTGCGAGATCGCGCACGTGGTCTCGACGCCACCGGCGCCGGCCGTGCCGGCTGTCTCGGCACCGCCGGTCTCGGTACTGCCCCCCGTCTCGGTCCCGCCGGTTCCACCCGTCTCCGTGCCGCCCGTTGCTGCGCCGGCCATGCCCGCGGCACCGGCACCGCCCTCGGACG
>JAFGIS010000135.1 GCA_016929495.1 Polyangiaceae bacterium
GATGACCCTGAGCGCGTTCGAGCTGGCTGCGCTGGGGGAGGGCTTTGGTACCTGTTGGGCTGGCTACGCGATGATGCTGCCGGGAATCGAGCACAGGCTGAAGCTTCCTGTCCGGCATCGCGTGTTTGGTGCCATGATGGTGGGGACTCCAGGGCACGTGTACCGCCGCATCCCGGTTCGCCGCACGGCGCCCGTCGAGTGGGTTCTCTGATTGCCCAGGGCCAGGAACAGCGGTCAGAGCGAACAGAAGAGAAGATGCCGCCGGAGCGGCGTGGCTCTGATCAGAACCGTCGCCGCTGGTCGTTCGTCAGAGGGATGCGTCGCTTGCCCGTCGCGGCCCGGAGCGCCTCCTTGAAGCCATTGGGCGAAAGGCGGGCTGACCCGGATTCCTGCCGCCTTGCTCGACCTTGCGAACGACAGGTCGAGAGGCAAGCCGACGAATCGTTCCCGTCCTGCTCCGGGTCGAGCCGAGATGGGTGGCTTGTGCATCCTGCCAGCATCGACCATACTGCTTGGCGCGTCCAGCAGTCCGAGGAGAAGGACATGTCCCCAGCCTCCGTTGTTCTGTGTGCTCTCGCTGCCAGTCTATGCCTGCTCGACTCCGGCGCCACGGCGGCGCCTGCGGCACCCCAGAAGCGCCTCCAGATGCGCAAGCTGCCTCCCACGAAACCGGGCCCCCCGCCGTGTGCGCAGACCTACAACTCGGTCTACCCGTACACCACGCAAGGAACCTCGAGCATCCAGGCCACTCACTACCGATGGGTGTCCCCGCTGGAAGTGGAACAAGTAGTACGCCCGGATTTGATCGCGACCAGCAAGGCAGCGATGGAGATCTCGATGAACTACATCGGAGGGGGCAACGGCGTCAGCGGCCTCGCGCAGGCTCCGCTCCATCTCCCCGACGGAGCAACGATCCGGGAGCTTCACGTGAGCGCGTACGAGAACGACGGTCGCGGCGTATTTACGTTGGAGCTGGCATCGATCGATCACCAATCTCACAACCGGCGAACCATCGCAAGCGTCAACAGTGGTTGCCTCAATGGGTGGGGTGACCTCACTTTGGGCAAGCTGAGTGTCAACAACCCCGATCCGGCTCGATTCGAGCACGTAGTCGAGGTTTCGTGGCACACCTCCAAGGTGAAGGAAGTGAAGCTACGTTCCATCCGCGTCGGCTATACGTTGCCCTAGAGACCTTGAAGAGCGACATCCGCTACGTTTGAGTCAAGTCGTGACCGTTTGGCAAATGGGGCCCCACGCGCAGCGTGGGGCGCACTCCGCCTGACGGGGTGCGATGGGCCCCATGTTCGCTCGAGCGCTAGCGAGAGCGGCAACATGGGGAAGCGGGAGAGGGCCGTCGTTGCATTTTCAACCGTCGGCACAGAACGGATTCGAGCGACGCTCTTCGCCGATGCTCGTGAGCTCGCCATGGCCGGGGATCACCTCGGTGTGATCCGGCAACGTCCACAACCGCGAGCGGATCGAACGGAGCAGCGCTGTTTCGCTTCCACCCCAGAGGTCCGTGCGACCGACGCTACCTCGAAACAGCGTGTCGCCACAGAAGAGGCGAAGATCGGAGCCTTGCTCGAGCAAGAACCCGACGCTGCCCGGGGAATGACCCGGCGTATGCAGCACCCGGAGCTCAATCGTGCCGAACCGCAGGCTCTCGCCGTCCACGAGCGACGGGTCGAGTTCGGCGCGAGCCGGAGGAGCAATGCCGAGCAAGGACGCCTGGAGCGGCAACAGGTCGTAGACGAACTGGTCGTTATCGTGGAGCTTGACCGGGGCACCGGTAGACTCCTGCAAATCGGCCGCGGCACCCGCGTGGTCGACGTGCCCGTGCGTGAGCAGGATGGCGTCGACCGTGACGCGAAGCGCTGCCAGGCGTTTCCGGATCCGTTCGAATTCTCCCCCTGGGTCGATGACGATCGCTCGTCCGGAGGCGAGGTCCGCCACAATCGAGCAGTTGCAGGCGAGGGGACCGACCGCCAAAGTCTCGATATGCATGACGAGGCTCGGTCCTAGCACGGCCGGGCGTCGTCCGCCCCCACCGCGCGCATGTCATTGGCCCGGGACTCTGGGTCGAAAGCCCGAGCAGCTCAGCGTCGGCGTGACCCAGCATTCGTGAACGGCACAGATCCCTTGATTCCCGCGCGTATCGCCGTACGCCGAGCTCAGGATCAAGAGCGCCGGCAGCTCCTGCTCGAGGACAGCCGGGTCATCGACGAACTCGCGGCAGCAGCCGCAGACGCTTCGCTCGCCCCGGGCGTTGTTGGACATCACGAAATGGCCTGCCAGAACCGGGAGAAGATCTTGGTCGTCAGCACGAACCCGAGCGGCACGTTGACGAGCACGCCGAGCGTGAACGCCCAGAAGGGTTTCAGCCCGAAGGTGGCAAGATCCCGGAACCGCGTCGACAGCCCGATCGAGAGGAAGCACAAAACGAACGCCCAGGAGCGTAGCTTCTTGATCGGCCCGATCGCCTTGGCCTCAAGCTCGCTCGCGAACCAATCCGAGTGATACTGCAAGTTCGCAAGCGCAAGCCGTTGCTGCGCGTCGGCGTCTGCAGACAACTGCTGTAGCTCGTCGGCTGACATCTTTCCTCTGAAGGCAAGCTTCCTGCTGGACGGATCGTAGCGGAACCTGTCCTGGACCCCGTCCGGTACCCGAAACGCTGAGAAATCAGCGTCGTAGGCACGCTTGCCTGCCTTCGATACATATGTCCCCTCGACGCCGACGACCCCCGTGTGGTCGGCGGGCGCCGAGGCTGCAAACAGGCTCATCAATACCGAGGCTACCAAGAACCCCAGCACGAACTTCGGAAATCGCTCCCAGATGACCGACACACCCACCCTACCCCGCGGGCCCCGCGCCGCTGCGTCGGCGGAACTCTCCCAATAGACCACCGACACGATGGACAGCACGAACGCCCAGATGCCGATCCAGATGTCCCGCCCAATCACCTTCATGAGCGTGAAGGCGTGAATCGGTCCGTCGCCGTGTTCGACGCTGAGCTCGGCCACCACGGCAAAGCCCGCCGCATCTGCGAACTCCGAGGTGCCCACCCAGGCACCCGCCTGCCCAGGCGTGATCTGATACCACGCCTGGGGCAGGACCCCGTGGGGCACGATCAGCACGCGCGTCAGGAACACGAGCGAGAAGATCATCACGATCGCCCACACGCTGACCACAGCAATGGCGATGGCGATGTGATCCTTGTGCGCCTTGACAGCGCCCCCTACCGCGATGGCCCCGGAGACGCCACACACCGCTCCGCCCGTTCCCAGGACTGCGCCGAACCTGGGCTCGAGCTTGAACAGCCGGGTGGCCGCCAGATAGATGGCCAGCCATGTCGTCACCGAGACAATGGTGGCCTGCACGAAAGCCACGGGGCCAGCCTCGGCGATCAACGTGAGCGGCAAAGTGGCCCCGAGCAGGACGATGCCGGTCTTGATGTAGTACTCGGTTCGCAGCGAGGTTCTGAACCAGGTGGGCATCGCCTTGAGGTTGCCGATGAGGAGACCCAGCAGCAGCGCCAGCAACGGTGCGTCCAATCGGAGCGCCTCGTCGAGTACAGACCAGGTGGCCAGGTAGAACGTCGCGAGCGCCCCGACGAACAGCAGGGCATATCCGCGCAGGAACTCGCCCACTCGATGCCCCATGACCTTCATACTGAGGGCGAACACGGCGCCAAGCCCCACGAACACCGAAAGGTATCCGAGACCGTGCTTCGACAGGTCCGCCGCAAGATCTCCCGGTCCCGACCACTCACCGGGGGTCACGGCCCAGGGCTTGAGAGTGCTGCCCTGCCAGAAGAAGAGCATGGCCACCAGTATCACCGCGAGCCCGAGCCAGATCGCCCAGGTGTCCTCGGTCCCAAACACCTTCAATCCGCTTCGCCTGTGTCCCTCGACCATAGCTTCCTCGCCGTACAGAAGGGGATCGCCCCGAGGTAGAGCCGCAGACCTTCGTCCAGGCAGCAGTGGTACTCTTCCCGCGGTCCGGACACAAGTCGCGCGTCACACAGGCTCGGCGGTCAATGATCGCCCTTGATTCGACTTCGCAACGAGCCGACAGCCAGCTCTCGCCGAAGGAGCCGAGCTACACCGCAGAGTCTTCCGAATAGGACTGTGGCACCGTCCGGCAGCCGGTCCACGTCCTCCGCAAGAGGTACTGCGCTGCGCACCAGGGCGTGATGGCTTGCAGTCGCCTGGGACCGGCCGACCCTCCGAAGCGGTCGAATTGGCGCCGGACATGCTGATTGCCAGAGAGGAGCTTGAGCACTTCAGAGAGCCTGACAGCTCCGGACGACACGAACCATCGTCTCCCAACGCTCGCACGCCTCGAACCGGAAGGACTCGGCGGCGTAGAGTAGCTCGTCGAAGGGAAGCTTCGCGAGCAAGTCCCGCAGGCGCGCAACCAGAACGCGCTGGCGATCGGCGAGCAGGCGGTTCTTCAGCTCACGACGCGTGCCGGGATCGACGCGGCCTCCGAGCGACTCCTCGAGGCGCGTCACCGCCTCGTCCGCCGCGGCGAACTCCTTCCAGAAATCCCAGCCAGCGCAGGCGCGCGCCGAGAGCTGCATCCAGGGCGCGTTCTGCTTCGGGTGAACGATGCCCATGCTGCGGGCGTCCTTGTAGCACCAGAGGCTCCAAGAAATCCCCTCGCCCTCGAACCACTCGAGCAGTTGTCCAACAAGACGCTCGTGCTGTTCGAGACGCTCGTGTCCGAGGGGCGCTCCGGTTTCGCCGCACCAGAAAGGGGCGCGGAGTCTGTCGCGGAGCACACGGAGCGGAGTCGCGCGCTGCAAGCTATCGAGCACAGCACTAAGCGGCGGAGAATCAGGGCGATTGCCGTGCTCGATGAATGGGTAGTAGTGGAAGGTGTACGCGAGGTTCGGGTCATCGAGCGGCTCGAACATGCTGAAGTCGCGCGCGTACAGGTCTCCTTCGAAGAACACCAGGTGCCGTGCATCCTCACTGCGCACCGCCTCGAGAGCGCGCCGGTGGAAGCTCGCCACCCCGGAATCAGAGCCCGAGAGGGTGGTGGGTTCGTTGAGCAGGTCGTATCCGCCCACGGTCGGGTCGTCGCAGTAGTGCTTGGCCACACGGCGCCACAAATGGATGGCTTGGTCCTGGTAGAACGGCTCCTGCCAGAAAAGCGCTTCACCCACCGCGTTGTCCGAGTGCCAGTCGGGATTCTGCCCGCCGGGCGCCGCGTGCAGGTCGAGGATGACGTACAGCGAGTGCCGCCGGCAAATCTCCACCACGCGGTCGAGCGCCTCGAAGTCGAAGCCTCGGTGCCCGAACGGGAGACGAAGGGCATTGATCCCGAGAGATGCCAGCCAGGCAGCGTCGGCATCGTCGAAGGTGCACCCCTGGAAACGAGTCCAGAAAGCTCGTGCTCGGTCGGGACCGTACGCGTCGAGCACGGCCATGCGGATTTGTGCGTCCGTTCCCGGCAGCCCAATCAGGAAGTGCTCGAGGTTCAAGTAGTTCGGTAGGCCGAAGCCGCGCAGCACGAGCGGCTTGCTGCCGGCCGTGAAGCGCTCACCGTTCGCCTGCAACAGCTCTGGCATTTGGGCATGATCGCTACACGATGGGCGCTCTACGCGCAAACCGGATCCGACCCTGCGGCGCGGCCGACCGGATCGGTCGGCGCTCCCGAAGGCGCACGATGCACGGTGCGGCCCGCCAGCGCTAGACGTCCACGCCGAGCAGCGACCTCAGGGCATAGCCGATGAAGAACGAGAATGCGGCGACGCCCAGGCTGATGAGGGTCATCTCCGCGAAGCGGCGCTTGAAGTTCAAGTCCTTGGCGACGGACAGGTAGTAGTTGAAGCTGAAGATGACGAGGATGGTAATAGCGAGCGTAAGCGCCAGAGCGATTGGGTCGTCCTCGCGAGTTACGGTCACTGGAGACCCCGGCTATCCGAGAATTCACTGAGGCTGCAACCTGTGCTCAGAAGCTGTGCACCAAGGCAGGCCGCTGCCGATCACCCGCGAGCCCGCTCTCGGAACGACGGGGAGCACGGCTTGGTTGAGCGCTACTTGCTCCAGCATGAGTAGTCGATGTCCATCGTCAACTCGACGTTGCTCGCACGGACGATGCGGCCTTCTTCATCATACTCGTACTCGAGGTCGTAGTTGGCGGCGGCCGTTCCGTCCTCGTGGTAGCCGCGGCGGGCAACCAGACGACAGTCCTCGTATTCGTAGGTCATGTTGATGACGTCCTCCGCCCCTCCGCCGACCAGCGTGACCGACTGAGGATACCCCGAGGCACCCAGCAGGTAGGTCACTTCGCTGCTCGACACTGGAGTGTCGCGCGCAACAACCACCGAATCCGAATGGAAGGTGTAGGTCTCGGTGTCCACCGTGCCGTCCGTCCACAGCCCGCTGGCAATATCGATCAGGTCTCCGGTGTACGTGTAGGTCCACTCCACGCCCAAGTCGCTCCAAGATCCAGTCAGGCGCCCGTCCGCATCGTACTCGTAGTGGTCCGTATCGTCGGCGACATCCCAACGTATCCATGCGAGCGTGCAGGGTCCGGGATTCGGCCCGTAGAAGAAGGGGCCGACCAGAGGAAACAGCTCGCTCTGAGGCCACCGTAGGCACCCCGGCTCGCCGCTGCCGGTGCCGCCCGCGCCGGGTTCGCCCACGTCAGCCAGTGCAGAAGTGCGTCGGCCCTCGAAGGTGCCGGAGTGGCCGTCGAGCGACCAGATGCCTGCGACGGTGAAGTCCTCGGCCACTCGACCTGAAAAAGCGTTGCCGTCCGACGAAGTACCGAACACCATGCGCCCCGCCTCGTCGGCGCTGCCAACGAGCTCGAAGTCGGCATCGATGACGTCGTTGTGGGCCATGCCCTGTAGGGTGCCAGCTCCCGTCAAAGTGGCCTTCCAGGTGCCGCGCGTGTCGCCGGAATAGGTTCCGACGTAGTCTCCGGCCAGCTCGTGCAAACACGCGCTGGCTTCCTCTGTGCAGCTGTAGGGGTCGGTGCCGCCCCCATCGTCGCCGCCTGCACAGGCGGTGGCGACCCCCACGGTCATGGCCGCCGCGACCAGGCGGACCCTGCGCGTGCGAAGCGCAGCGCAGTGAGAGAACCAAGACGTTTGCCGTTCGAGGCGCTGTGGCATTCGGTGGATAATGCTCCGAGTCCGGCCGGGCCACAAGCCCGGCCTACCAGACCCTTTGGCTGACGCAGGTTCGTTCTGCGATTGGGTACCGCGCTACGCCACGTCAGCGCCGACCCACGCGGCGAAACCGTTGGTTCGCGAAGGCCCGCTGCGCGATCATGGATCGTAGGAAGGTGTGGCACCGGCTGGTTTGTGCCTTCGGTGGAAACCCGGATCGCCTCGAGATCATTGCGGTCTGCCCAGGGCCGAGCCAGCCTTTCCGGCCGCGCTGAGCATCAGCCGCACATGTCCGCTGCGGCAGGGGTACGGACGATTGGTGTACGTGGCGCACTCCGCGCCCGGGCTTCACAGCTGCGGTGCCCTCAGGAGTCGAAGAAGCCCGAACCGACAACGATGAGCGCGCCTCTGGCCGCGTACGCACGTCGGGAGGCAGGGCTCCTTGCGGCGTGCGCCGCTTGAACCCGCTGCCGCAATTCCCACGCTCTTGCGGTCGGCCGCGCCGCCACGGTAACCGCCACCTCCGATGCGATCGTCTGGACCTGAACACGCGGGGCAACGTAGGCTTCGAGCGCGGGACATGGTTCCTGCGAGGAGACCTTCCGTGCCTACTCAGCCAGTCGCAGCCCAAGTGAGTTCGAGCTACGATATGGGACTGCGCAATTGGGAGCAGTGTCTACACGACCTCGGCTACCTCGGCGGGAGGGATCATCGGTCCGAGTGACTCCGAACCCCGCCCCATTCCTTCCAGTTGAACGCCCACGCCGCTCCGGCACCGCCGATATGGTGGCGCGCGCTTGCCGGCCGTGGTCGGACATCGCCCAACCCCGTTGCACGAGCGCAGCGAACTCTCGCGGACGAAGCGGATCGCCCGACGAGGCTGCAATTGCGACCTCTGCCACGGACTCTTCGTCATCGGCGACGCGCCCCGTTCGCCGAAGGTAGAGGCGAGCGCGATCGGGGTCGAGAATGTCTGGCCATGGCAAGAAGGGCCAGCCGCATAGCTCGATCGAGGTCAGCAACGCGCGCCAATAGGACGCGAAGACTCCCAATACTGTCAAGGAAGCGTGATGTTCGGCCCCGGAGACGGACACCCGCCGGACAGTGGCTGAGGGAAGCGGACACTGCCCGGCGCTGCAGGGTCGAGGCCCCCAGTGGCCGCACTGCTCGTACTGCAGAGCCATCCGAACCCACGCTCCTATTCTGCGTGCCCGGGAACGCCTGGCACGTGCGATGCTTGAGTGTCCGCGTCACCCAAGAACCCTTCGGAGTCACGGCCATGACCAGCAACCTTGAACGCTCCCTTCGCTACATCAAGCCACTCGTCTTCGGTGTGTGTGCAGCGCTCGCCGGCGCGTGTGGCGGCGGTTCGCGAGACAGCCACCCGCTGGAGTTCGAGTTCCAGATCGAGGGCGGTGCCGAGGTCACGGCCAGCACCGACTTGCAGCTCCAGGTCACTCCGCTCACCGGCGCACCAACGAAGATGCAGATCTGGGAGGACAAGGAGGGCGACACCCACTGGGATCCCTACCGTTCGGAGACGGACTTCGACCTCACCGATGAGGAGGGGACCCACCGCGTGTGGATGCGCCTGCAGGGCAAGGGCGTGACCTCTGAGCGGCGTTCGGAAACCATCGTGCTCGACACGGCCCCGCCCGCGATCGCGTTCCTCTCGCATGCCGACGGGCAGGTTCTGCGCCCTGGGGGCATCACCGTTGAGCTGAAGGTGACCGAGAAGAACGATGTCGCCGAGGTATCGATCCTCGAAGATGGGAAGCCGCGGTCCGTTTCCCGGAAGTCCGATGGGACCTACACGGCCACCGCAACCATCGGGGAGGGTGAGAACCGCCTCGAGGCCGTGGCCATCGACCAGGCGGGCAATGAGGGCCAGGCCAGCGTCATGCTGGAGGGCCACGGTCCCTCGCCCGAGGTTTCCCTTGCGCAGCCGAAGAACGGCAGCTACCACGCTTCCAACGTCGTCGAGGTCAGAGGGACGGCCGACGCGACCGCCTCGGAGGTCAGGCTCGTCGTCAATGACGAGCCCACGGCGTGGTTCGACGTGGATGACCGCTCCTTCTCCTGGATGGCCGAGCTCGAGGAAGGCCCCAACGCCCTCCGCGCCGAGGCGCTGGGCAAGGAGGGATTCGTGGGCTCCTCCGGCGCCGTGTCGGTGGTGGTGGACACCACCCCGCCCGCGAAAACCTCGATCGAGATCGCTGACGGTGCAGACTCCATCGAAACGACCACAGTCGACCTGCGGCTGCACGCAGAAGACGATACGCCGCTCGAGATGGCGATCTACAACGTGGGCGACGATGACGATCCGGTGTGGCGACCGTACGACCCCCTCGTGACGGACTGGGAGCTCGACTCACCGAAGGACGAGGGCAGAAAGCGCGTTCGGGTCCGTTTTCGGGATGCGGCTGGCAACGAAGCCGAGCCCGCTGAGGCGGAGGTATTGGCGGATCTTCAGGGCCCGGAGATTGCGCTGGAGAGTCCGGCGGATGGCCTTGTCACCGAGGCGTCGAGTGTGCTCGTCGCCGGCACGGTGTCGGACGTCGAGACAGTGACGCTCAGCCTGTCGGTGAACGGATCTTCCCGGAATCTGCCGTTGGACGCCGGTGCGTTCAGTGTCGATGCGGCACTACGGGACGGCAAGAACACCCTGGCGCTCACAGCCGTAGACGCCTTTGGAAGGGTGTCTCTGCTGGGCCCGATCAGCGTTACTGTTGCCGGCCCTGCGCCGGGGCTCACCATCGCCTCGCCGCTGGATGGCACGGTGACTGGGCTTTCGACCCTGCCGCTTTCGGGGACGGTACAGGAAGGCGACCTCGCCGAGGTGCAGCTGTCCGTGGACGGAATGGTCCACGCCACCGTGCCGGTCACTGACGGCAGTTTTGCGGGAAAGGTGCCCCTCGTCGCGGGCGACAATATCCTGAGAGCCTCTGGAACGGACACCGACGGGCGGACGGGGCTGAGCGCGCCGGTCACTGTGTATCGGGACACCGTGGCGCCGGAGGATGTGTCCGTGGCCATCAACGGCGGAGCCACGACAGTGTCTTCTCTGGACGTGGTCCTGGCCCTCACTGCCGAAGACCGTTCCAACCTCGAGATGATGGTGTCGAACTCCTCCGACTTCGCAGGCGCAACCTGGGAGCCTTTCGCCGATACCAAGAGCTGGACGCTCGAGGATGATGGGACCGGACGCCTGACCGTGGCGGTCCGCGTGAGGGACGTGTGGGGCAATGGCCCGACGTCGGCCGATGCGACCGTCACGTTGGACACCCGCCCTCCCACGATCACGTCGGTGAGCCACGATGCCAGCGGATCGCTGGGCATGGGCCAGACCATCCACTTCACACTGGAGGCGGACGAACCGGACGGGCAAGCCTGGGTGAACCTGGGCGATGTCCATCCCGACATCCGCCTGTACGACGACGGTACCCACGGAGATGCCGTCGCGGGCGACGGTGTGTTCGAACGCGACTACACCGTATGCTTCGGCGATCAGCCGGGCGGGCAAGTCATGGGTGGCTATCTCGATCCAGCGGGCAACCCGGCTGTCGAAGTGGCCGCCCCAGGGTTGGTCTCGATTGCCATCGAGCCGGTAGCCTTCGAGGTGAACATCGAGATCCTCGAGATCTGCACCACCTCCCTCGACGACCTCACCTACGACGACGCCTACTACTTTCGCGACTCCGTGCGGGCCCCGGAGTCCGGGTACCGAAGCGCGTATTCCGACAGCTGCGTGACGCGCGACGACTTCGGTCCAGATGCGTTCTGGACCTTCACCGCTACCGCCAGCGAGGCGACGGTCGTGGTCGTCGAGGGCTGGGACTACGATAGCCTGAGCGCGGACGACAGCCTGGGCGCCGCGACGGCCACCGTGGCGCTGGCATCCCCGGACTACGACTTCGCCCAGCACGTGGCCGCGAGCGGCAACTCTGGCTACTTCGAGTTCAACTACACCAAGACCGTGGTGCCCTACCTCACCTCGCCCACCCATCCCGATCCGGACGTCGGATATGCCGAGAGCAACGTGGCGCTGAGCTGGGTCGCTCCACCGGTTGACGTCGGGGTTGCCGGGTTCGCCTACGCGCTCGACGAGGATCCTCCCGAGGCCGTGATGACCACGGAATCCTCCGTCACCCTCGAAGACGTGCCGCCGGGGACTCACGAGTTCGCCGTGCACGCCCGCGACAACCTGGGCAACTGGTCGCCTGTCGCCACCCGCAAGTTCATCGTGACGGAATAGCGTCGCCGACGGCGCGCCGTTCCGTCGGGTGCAACGGTTCTGCGGCTCCACTCGGGCAACCACCGCGTCCGAGAACACCAAGCTGGGGATGCGCCACGCTCCCCAGGGCCAAGAGTCGTTGGCCGCCTTGGTGAGCTCGTGCCAGCGACGCACCTGGGGTTCCGAGCGGGTGCAGTGACGGCGGCTCGTTCTTCTTGTTTGGCTCCGACGCCCGGTATCGAGCCTTCTTCACCACCAAGGGACCGGGTCAGGGCACGGGGCTGGGTCTATCCACGGTGTTCGGTGCCGTTCAGCAGAGTGGAGGCATGGGCCGTCGGCTGAAGGTCTTTCACGGTAGGTCTCGGCAGCAGCGGAAGCCAGCATAGAGCTCGGCCCAATTGGCATCTCCGTAGTAGCAGTTGACCCGGCCCGATGCGTTGGAGCAGTTGAACGCACCGCCACGTATCTCGTATCCCTGGAAGTATGGGGCTGTGGGGTTTTCCACGATCTCCCAGGCATTGCCGTTGATGTCGAAGGTGCCGTAGTCGTTGGTGCAACGAGGGAAGGCCGCTGTCGGGGATTCGTGGAAGATCCAGCCGAGGTCGTAGCCGCAGTTTGCCAGTGTGTTGCAGTCCTCGGGCAAGATGCCCTGCTCGGCGCAGTAGTCGTCGCAGAACGTGTCCACGCAGTTGCAGGCTTCACGATCGAACACGGTTCCGTACACGTACGGGTTCTCGTTCGGTCCCATGCAGGCTGCCTGCCACTCGTCCACGCGGCAGAGTCGCTTGCCCGCGGCCGCACAGGCCGCACGAAAGGCTTCGAAGTGCGTGTCGGACATGGGATTGACCATCCAGGGGATGACGCCTGCGCGGCTCGTCGCTTGCGACGAGTCGATGCCCGGATCGGTCGCCGTGGCATCGGGGCGCGACGCCTCGTAGCGGTCGATGCAGAACGCCGCGACCGGGACCATGTCGTCCGGGCAGAGCTCGCAGCTCAGGCCTTCGTCCGCGTCGCCATCGCAGTCGTTGTCGAGCCCATCGCAGATCTCGATGCCGCCGTTCGTGGGCACACAGTACGCTTCGCATCCGTTCTGCTCACGTCTGTCGAAGTCGTACCAGCCGCTCTCGCAAATCCCGAGCGCGCACTGTCCATCGACACACAATGCCGTCGCGTGGTCGAAACGGCATTCGACACAGAAGGGACCGCACGTCGCAACCTGTGTCTTGTCAAAGCCCTCGTCCACGCCCTCGTCCCCGGGGCCGCAGACCGTGCCATCGCTGTTGGTGTCGCCGGGGCAGTTGCAGTCGTTGTCACGACCGTCGCAGACTTCCGCGGATGGCGTGCAGGTCGCGGCTTCGCAGCCGTCTTCGCTCAGCCCGTTGTTGTCGTGCCAGCCGTCGTGACAACGCAGGTGGCACGCGCCAGAGGCGCACACGGCATCGGCGTGGTCTCCGGTGGGGCAGCGATGGCCGCAGGTTCCGCAGTTGTCCGGGTCGGACTGCAGAGCCGTGTCTTCGTCGACTTGGCCGTCGCAGTCGTTGTCGATTCCATCGCAGACATCGCCGGCAGTACTCGTCGGCGTACAAGCGTATTCGCACCCGTCCTCGCTCTTGCCGTTCGAGTCGACGTAGCCCTCATCGCATTCGCCTCGAGTGCACTGGCCGTGTACGCAGGAAGCCTGTGCGTGCTCGAACACGCACAGCGTGCAGGCCACCGGCATGATGCAGCGATGCTCGGAGCAGATGTACTTGACGCCGAAGGCCCTGTCACAGTCGCTGTCGACGCGGCATTCCAGCGTGCAGCTTCCCTGGGCGGAGCAAACGTGCGGTGCATCGCAGTCAGCGTCCGTGTAGCATCGCTCGCTTACCAGACAGCCAGTTGCTGGCAGGGCGACGAGCGCGCAGCCCAGCGCGAGTGGTGCGGTGGCCGGTGGGCGAGAGCGCGAAGACGATGCACACTGGAGGCGAATCATGGCGGCTCGAAGCAAAATGGCCTAGCACCAACGGCTCGAGGATGACCTCGTGGGCGTTCGAGGTCAACGCAGGAAGTTTATTGGCATATGCACGAAACGCAAGCCGGAAGCGCCACGGTGGTCCGACTGGCTGCAGGTTGGCCCGCGGCCCACAACGCACGGTAGAGCAGCCCCGGCGGCCAAGGGGCCCAAAGGGGAGTTGCTCCAGGCCTCGAGCGATGCAATCCTTGCGGGTCTGTTCGGGATCTCGTCGTGTTCCGTTTGGTGACAGCTGCCGCCCTGGTTGCGTTGGGAGGTCTCGCCGTTGCAGGCTGCGGCGGGCGCACAGTCCACTCTGTTGAAGGAGCCGTTGCGGGTGGTGCCGGTGCAGCGGAGCCGAGTGCTTCGGGAAGCAGCAGCGCCGGGGCCAACAACGACGGGGGTAGTGAGAACAGTGCCGCTTCCGAGCCCTTCGGGGGCACGGCCGGAGCTATGTCGGTTGCCACAGCGGGAGCGGCCGAGGGTGGCAGTGAGGCAGCGAGCGGAGGCGCCGAGGGTACTGCGACGGCGGGCACGGCGGGTGGGCCTGTGATGCCTTTCGCGGGGGCTGCTGGCGCCGGGTCCGGGACGGTCGGCTGTGGGCCCGTGAGTGGCGGTACAGGCAGCGTGGAGCCGCGTCCTGGTGCCGGGGAAGCCAGCATCGGAGGCCTGGGTGGCGGCGGAATCCGTGGGGGGGCTGGCGGCGCTGGCGGCGCTCGTGGGGCGGAGACGACGTCGGCAGGAACGGCGGGTACCCGTGGGGTCGCCCCTGTGGCTGGTGCCGGTGGCGCTCGTGGGGCGGAGACGACGTCGGCAGGAACGGCAGGTAACCGTGGGGTCGCCCCTGTGGCTGGGGCTGCCGGCCACGAGCCGTGCTGCGCAGACTACATCCAGAACGGAGACGAGACGGATATCGATTGTGGCGGTGGCGACTGCGAGCCCTGTGCGGATCTCATGATGTGCGAGGTCGGTGCGGACTGCAACAGTGGGGTATGCTCCGGAAGTCTCTGCCAAACACCGGCGTGCAACGACGGCGTAAAGAACGGCACCGAGGCCTGCGATGGAGACGACCTGGCGGACGCGACCTGTAGTTCCTTGGGCCTTGGCACGGGCACGCTGGGGTGCAGTGATAGCTGCGAATTCGTCACCTCGGGCTGTGGGAGCGCATGGACCTGCGGTGATCCGCTCGTCGACGCTCGAGACGACAGAGTCTACGCGACGATCGCGCTGGGCGGTTTCTGCTGGATGGCGAGCAACCTCGACATCGGCGAACGCATCCAGACGAACCAGGCACAAAGCGCGACGGATCGGATTCAGAAGTACTGCTACGCCGACGACGAAACGATGTGCTCCCAATTCGGTGGCCTCTACCAGTGGGATCACGCCATGCAGTATTCGGAGGCGGAGGGGGCGACTGGGATCTGTCCCGCGGGTTGGCGTATCCCCACGGACCAGAACTGGAAGGAGCTGGAGATTGCCCTCGGTATGGATCCCGCTGTCGCGGACCAAGACGACTGGCGCGGTGCCGGC
>JAFGIS010000136.1 GCA_016929495.1 Polyangiaceae bacterium
AACGAGAGCGACTCGACATGGCGAAAGGGCCATGCGGGCGATGGGCGTTACCTCATCCAGCTCGGCAACCACTGGCTCGACGCGTCGCAGCGCATGCTGCAGGTCGACGACGGGCGCACGCCGATCGACAGGGACCTCGCGCCCGGCGAGGCCATGCGATTGACGCTGACCGTCCAGGCGCCCGGCAGCCCCGGTAGGTACATCCTCGAGCTGGACATGGTGCAGGAGCACGTAGCCTGGTTCGGGCAACGCGGCTCCGACACACTCGGCATCCTGGTGGATGTCGCATCGGAGGACCACGCCGCCGAACGTTCCGGAACCGATGCCAACCCCCGCGAAGGGCTGGTGCCGCCCAGTGACGAACCGGCGGAGACCGGCTCTCCCCGGATGGAAATGTACTGCGTCCCCCGAGAGGACGTGATCCAGCTCGTCCAGGCGGCGGGCGGGAGCGTGGTCGACGCTCAGCCGAGTAGCGCCGCCGGACCCGCCTACCTGAGCTACCGGTACCTGATTTCAGGCGGTGACGGACGATGACGGACTCGACTGCGACACCCTCCCCGGGGCCCGTTCGTCTGAATCTGGGCTGTGGCCCCGACATCCGGTCGGGCTACCTCAATCTCGATTTCAACGAGAATCCCGGCGTCGCCATGGTGTGCGACATCCGCCATCTGCCATTCGACGACTCCAGCGTCGACGAAGTACTTGCAAACGACGTGCTCGAGCATTTTCCGTTCGCCGAGACCCTGGATGTACTGCGCGAGTGGCGACGTGTGCTGCGCGTTGACGGACGCATTTCGCTGCGCGTACCCAATCTCGAGGGGCTCGTCGAGCTCTACAGGACTCGTCCCTACGGATGGCGACGAGAGGACGCCAAGCTCGTCGACCCCATCGTCGAGCGCCTTTTCGGCGGCCAGGATTTCCAAGGAAACTGCCACTACACGACGTTCGATCGCACGTCGCTGTGGCAGGCGCTCGAGCAGGCTGGTTTCTTCGTACTCGAGATCACCGATGACGATCAGGACTGCTCGAACATCGTGGCCTCGGCGCTCGCACGTCCTCTGCAGGCCACGGACACCACTTCGAGTTCGACAGAAGACGAAGCCCAGAACGCACCCGAAGGCTCCGACCTGCGTGTGACTTGGCAGAGCCCGTGCTTGGGCATCAGCGGATATGCCTTCGCGGCGAGGGAGTACATCACCGGGTTGGCCGACCTGGGCGTGCGCGTTTCAGTCAAGCCCATCTGGGGGGACTGTCGCCTGGAGCTCGACGAGCGTTCAGCCGACACGCAGCAGACGGAGGTGGGTCGGAAGGATGGATTGGCAGCGCGGGTCGTCATCGACGGCGAGACGCGCGACGTCGTCATCCACACGCCCGTGGACGTTGCGTCCGCACGCAGAATCGCCGAGCTGTCGACGAAGCCCGTTGGTGGCGTTCACGTGTTGCACCATCCTCCGGCGTCGCCGGAGGGCGTGGACTTCACCGCCATGTTCCGACGCGTCCATCCGGGCATGACGGCCTATGTCGCGTATACGACATTCGAAACCGACCGTGTGCCGGAGAACTGGGTTGCTCCATTGAACCAAATGGACGAGGTGTGGGTGCCTTGCCGCTTCAACGTCGATACTTTTGCGCGCGCCGGAGTAGCGAAGGAGAAGCTCCACGTCATCCCGCATGGCTTCGACCCGGAGCGCTATCGTCCGAGCGCAACGCAACCGCTCGAATATGCTCGGGAGGCGGGCTTCGTGTTCCTTTCGGTGTTCGAGTGGACGAAACGCAAGGGCTGGGATGTGCTGCTGCGCGCCTACGTGGAGGAGTTCGACAAAGAAGAAGACGTCTGTCTCCTCATTCGAACCTACCAGGGAGGCGGTGTGATCGACAAGAACCGGCCTTCCATCAAGGAGCAGTTCGCAGACTACATCAAGGAGCTCGGTCGTGATCCCGACCGGCTGCCGGCGGTCCAGTTCATCGATGAGGCGATTCCCGACTCGCAGATGACTCGCCTCTACAAGACGGGCGATGCCTTCGTGCTCCCCACGCGAGGAGAGGGGTGGGGCATTCCGTTGTGCGAGAGCATGCTCATGGAGGTGCCGGTCATTTCCACTCGTTGGGGAGGCCCGCTCGAGTTCATGAGCGACGACAACTCCTACCTGATTGACGTCAAGCGGCTCGAGCCGGTGTCGGATGAGCAGGTGCGGGACAATGCGGCCTACGAAGGACACCGGTGGGCCGAACCTTCGTTGGCTCACACTCGCGCCTTGATGCGACACGTGTTCGAGCATCGAGAGGAGGCCGCGGAGAAAGGACGACGCGGACGACTGCATGTCCTCGCGAACTTCGCCAAGGCTCGCACGGCTTCGGCCATCGCGGAGCGGCTCAGCGTGCTGGAAAGACGGGTCTCGCCGGTCGAGAGGAGCGAGAGACCGAGGGTGCTGTTCCAGGGTCGTGGACGGGCTTTCGTTCTGCCTGGAGGGGACACCGAAGTGATGGTTCGACTCAAGGTCGAGCTGGAACGACAAGGTATCCGCGTAGACTTCTCGCAGAACAACGAGGACGAACTACGAGACTACAGCCTGGTTCACATCTTCAACTACGACGAATCCCAGGCTCTCAATGCCGCGAAGCAGTGCAAGCCGTTCGTCATCACGCCGATGCACGAGGACACCGGACGTTACCTGCGGCGGTCCATCGAAACGGTCTACGCTTTCAAGCACTTCCTCGCCGACGGCGATCGAGGTCGCCTGGAGGCGCGGCTCTCGTCGATCGCCAAGCTGCCGCAGGAAGTCACGACGCACCCGATGAACTTCGGGTATTCTGCAGCCGACGCCATCCTGGTCAGCGGCCGGGAAGAAGCGCGGAAACTGAAGGAGACTTTTCCCGAGCTATCTCCCGTGGTGGATGTTCCGCTCGGGTTCACCCGCCCCAAGGATGCCGCCGCCATTGGCCCTGAGCCGTTCGCCGAGGCGTTTGGTGTCCGGGATTTCGTGTTGTGCGTGGGACGGCTGGAGAGTCGCAAAAACCAGCTGATGCTCCTGTATGCGCTACGAGACGACGATGTGCCGTTGGTTCTCGTCAACACACCGACACATCAGCCGGAATACGAGGCGATGTGCAGCATGATGAAGCGCCGCGGGAGAACGATTACCACGGGACGCATCTCCGAGGAGATGCTTCTCTCGGCCTATGCGGCGGCCAAGGTGCACGCTCTGCCCAGCTGGTACGAGCTACCCGGGCTGGTGACACTGGAGGCAGCCTGGCAGGGGTGCAACGTCGTTGCGAGCGACTGGGGAACGATTCGCGACTACCTCGGGGACAGCATTCTGTACTGCGATCCCGGGGACCCGGATTCGGTGAGGCGCGCAGTCATGAAGGCATTGCAGCGTCCAAAGACGACCTCACTGCGAGGGCGAGTGGACGCCTTCACTTGGCGGCGCGAGGCCGATCGCGTGGCGCAAGTGTACGAGGAAACGATGCTGGCCACGCGAACGAAGGAGAAGCAGGAGAGGCTGAAGCAGCTGTCCGAGAAGGCCGAGACCATGATACATCGGCTGGGACAGCGCGGCGAAGCCCTGGGACTTGCCGAATCGGAGCCCTCGCGTGCGATCGGGCTCTTGGAGGCAGTCTACGCACGCGAGGATACCGGCATCAACGTCGCCCTGGGGACCGCGCATCTGATGCTGGGACACCTGGAGCAGACCGAGCTCTATCTAACGCGCGCGCTGGCCTCCAATCCGTACGTGAATCCCAGGCATTATCTGTATCTGTGTCTTGCGCTTCAGCGCCTGGGCAAGCCACGGGAGCTCGTTGCCGTGGCGAGTCAGTGCCTGGTCGTTCACCCTTTTCTGCCCGAAGAGACGAGGAATCTCGTTCGGGAGTACTGGCGCAACGGGCAGCTCGCCAGTGGCGTGTCTCCAAGACACGCCACGTGAATGGAAACCCGTGTCCTGGCTCGGAGGACGGGCATTCGCCACAGAACTCGACGGCCTCGAACGGGACAAAGCCGTCGGGTTCTGCGGCGAATCACGGAGACAGGGCACCAGCGCTCGAGGAGCTCAGACAAGCGCGCGCCGGTGAAGCGCTGTCCGAGCTGCTCCCTGAGCGCTTCGACTCGCTCCGAACCGATACTCCAGTGCAAGTACGCCTGCCGCGGTCGAGTGGCCGTGAGGATCAGGCGATGGCCGCCGTAGGCGCGGGGGAATCTGCCGCCGAGATCCCAACAGATCTCGCGCAGCCGCTCGGGCGACGAGGGCGGCCCCGGACGCGCGCGCGGGAGCGCCACCCGAGCACCGCTCGACGGCGTCTCGTCCAGGATCTGGCTGCCCTCTTCATCCATCGGGTGGATTGTCGAACGCACGCGCCCGTGCCGCAACCGTCCTCGGCGGCCGCTCCCCCTCGAATCGGGAAAACATCGACGGAATTCGGACCGTTCGGGTCACGGACCCGGGCAGGTGCCCGGGCGTCTCGTGGTCGCGTCAATCGACCGCGAATGCTGCGGAAAACGCCGGAACGCTCGAGATCATACCCCGAGCCGTGACCGAGCGCGCGGGCTCATGAATGGCGTCGAGCACGGCGGCCATCTCCTCGAAGGCGACGGCATTGCCAACGTGCAGCACGACTCGATCGCGGGCAAGGTCGGTTGGAGCACGGTGCACGCCCCGCCGGGTCCATTCGCGCTCGAGCGCTTGTGCCAGCTCCGGGTACTTGTAGTCCCCCTGGTCCCCAATGGGCACTGCCCTTCGCGCGACGTCGATGGTATCGACGACGGTCGCGCCGTCCCGCCACACGAGCTGGAACCGCTCGGGAGAACGCAGCTCCAGATGCAGGGTCCGCTGGGGCTCGGTCGGCTCGAGGTCGGGCTGCCCTGGAACCATGGCGTTGGCCGAAAGGCGGGCCATCTGGGACCAAACGGCCGTGACCAGGAGGAAGGCGATCAAGCACAACAGGAAATCGATGAATGGGACCAAAGGTAGCTCGTGGTTCACGGCGCGCCCGCCGTGGCCCCTGTCGTCTCCGATTGCGATGCTCGCCATTTGCCTGCTCCTTGCTGTGCCGCCGATGCCACGCGCCCGGCTGGGCGGTCCGCTGCTCGGCCGCGTCCGGAGTTACGACACGGCACGAAGGCGGCAGCTTGGGAACGGCTCGAGCTAGACGCGCACCCTCAGGGCACCGGACAGGACCCGAGCCGCGAGCGGCAGGTGCCCGGCTGTCTCCCCGTCCAGGTCGATCATGGCCTCGCGCGCTTCGCCCAGCGGCTCGGCCACGACCTGCCGGCCCCGGATCACGTGTAGCTTGGGCCTGCCGATGTGGGAGCCGCCGTAGACGTGTCCGATCAACGCCAAGGACTCCCGTCGGGACAAATCCGCGAGCACGATGACATCGAACAGGCCGTCCGCGGGATCGGCGTTCGGAGCTATCCACATGCCGCCCCCGAAGTACTGTCCGTGCGCGACGGCCACGGTGAGCACCGGGCCCTCGTGCAGCAGCTGGCCGTCCACCGAGACGCGCACCGGGGCGTTCCGGTAGCGCGCGAGCGCCCACAGCCCAGACACCAGATACCGATTGCGCCCCCCGAGCCAGGCAGGGACCCTCTGCGCGAGCACATCGGCGAGCCCGGACAGTCCGAAGCTCAGGATGTTGATGAACGCCCGAGACACGCGTGCGCCGTCGGCGGTCGACAGCTCGACGACGCCGAGATCGACCGCGCGAGCCTGGTCGGACAAAAGCCTGGTGACAGCGTCCTCGATCGAGCTGCCCAATCCGAGCGTTCTTGCGTAGTCGCCGCCCGTACCGCTGGGGATCAGCGCCAGCTCGGGGCCGACAACGGCCTGACCCTGTCGGTCGATGTAAGCCTGCGCCGCCTCGTTCAGTGAGCCATCGCCGCCCACGATGGCCACACAATCGACCCCGTCCGAGTGGGCTTCCCGAACCAGACGTGCCGCGTCGTCCGGACCGCCCGTCTCGACCAGCTCGGCCCGAACGCCTGCCTGCTCGAGAGCCCCGACGACGCGCCGAGCACGCACTCGAGCCACACCGCGGCCAGCTCTGGGGTTGACGATCACCCGGACGTTCATGGTCCTCTCGAGAGTCGCGCATCGGCGCTGCGCCGACAACACAATAGACCACGCTGGTCCGTGTGATAGGATACTTCATCGCGATGAGGTACTCATCCCTACCTACATGGGGGCTCCTTGCGCTCTGCACGCTCGCCGTGGCCGAGGCCTGTTGCAGCGACTACAAGCTTCGCGTCGGAAAGCTCGGTGGCCGGATGGACGCCGGCTTCGACGTGGCGGCGGACGTCGACTTCGACTGGGGCATGCGATTCGATTTCGACTTCGATTGGGCCGGGTGGGCCAAGATCTCGGCGGCGACGCAGGCAACCCTCGACTTCGATGGGGCCGGATCGCTGACGTTCAAGACCCGCACGACTGGTGACGTGGATGACGACGGGGTCGACGAAGCAGTCCGCCTGGTGGCCGTCGCCGAAGACGACCCCTCCGAGCCGGACCGCGTGTTCGCAAGCTGGGAGGGGGACAAGTACAGCTTCGACCAAGGCATGTGCTACCTGCTCTGGTGGGATGGCAAGCGGATCGAGCTATTGGGCGCCGGTTGTGACCAGCTCGAGCCGGCGCTGCACTGCGTGATGACTCGGGGCAACCCAGCGTCGCTCTCGTGTGATGTCTGCAACGGCCATGGCGCCTGTATGGAGTGCAGCGCCGGGCAGAGTGTCGACGACTGCATCGGCACAGGGGAAGACCGCCTTCCCGACGAGCCCAGGCCCTCGAACGAGCAGGGAGGCAGCGCAGGGCAGCCCGCTCGGGGCAGTGCCGGGCAAAGCCAGTCCGCTGGTGGCGGCGCGGGGCAGAACCAGCCCGCCGGCGGCAGCGCAGGGCAGCTCGCCAGCGGCAGCCCGGGCCTGGCAGGCGCTGGCGGATCCGCGGGCAGCACGGCAACGGGCGGCACCGACACCGGCGGCGTGCCGAACGCGGGCGCAGCAGGCAGCACCGGACAAACCGGAGGTAGCGGCGCGAGCGCCGAGTGGTCGACCTGCATCGAGGAAGCTCAGACCATCCGAAGTGAAGCGCGCGATTGCGGCCTGGATGACCCCCTGGACGAAGACACGCTGTGCAGCGAACGGCTCTCGGACGTCAACATCTGCTGGCTGGCCGTCGCCGGTGCAGGCCTGTTCACTTCCCCCTGCGGCGTTCTCGAAGAGAACATCACCTGCGGGAGGATGTTCCCATGAAGCGGATCCTCGCCGCCGGCCTGTTCTTTGGACCGAGCCTCCTCGGCGCCACGCTCGCACCCCCCGAAGCCCAAGCGCAAGCTCCGGCGCCCGCCGCCCCTCCGGCGTCCGCGGCTGCGCCTGCGCCAGCCAGTGCTCTTGCGCCGGATCCGAACGCCCCCGAAGAGCGGAAGATCAACCTCGTCGCAGCTGAGGATCCCGAACAGGACGATGACGACCTTCCACCCCATCGCGGCGTTTTCGCGCGTCTCACCGCGGGCGTCGGCATCGGCCACGTCAGCGGCCAGCTCGGTCCGGAGCCGGGGTTCAAACCGATCGACCGGCTCTCTCACACGGCCCCGGTGCTCGCAGTGGCTGCCGAGCTCGGCGGCGGCGTCCAGAACTTCGCCTTGGCCGGAGAGCTCCTATACGAGCGCATGCTGACGCGGGTTCTGGAGCCATCGCGCGTGAGCTTCAGCCTGTTCGGGATCGGTCTCGGCGCTTCGCTGTACTCCACGGACGACTGGTTCGTCACGGGCCACGTGCGCTGGTTGATGATGCTGCTCTGGAAGCCCGAGATCCCGTGCTGGTACGAGCGCGGCGACGCGACCAGCGGCCCCGGCATCGGCCTGACCCTGGGAAAGGAATGGTATAGCCACCAGCACCATCGTGACCGGACCTACGGCGGCTCACCGTACCGCGCCGAAGGCCATCGCGACGCCGAGCGCGGCAAAGGCGGCATCGGCCTCGCGCTGCAGGGCAACTACGCGTCGTTGTCCGGCAATCCCGATCTCGACTACTTGAGCGGGCTGCTCGTGTTGACGATGACGCGTTTCTAGAAGCGGACGCTCTTTCGGTCTACGATGACCGGAAGCACACCGCCGGGCCTGCCGTAGTGAGGCACGACGTCGTTCGCATCCGCTGCCCAAGATCCCACGAAGCGCGAGAGGCTGCGCGAGTAGTACAGGCACCCGATCTCTTCCGCCGGGCGACTCGCGATGAAACCTTCCGCTTGTTCCAGGGCGCTCAGCCACTCGGTCTTGAGCGTCGTCAGGTCAACGGGTTGCCTGAGTCTAAGGGATGCGAAGTCCTCGGGCCGGTAGGCGCCGCGTCGGCGGATGCGCGACAAGATCAACGGCGGCGTGAAACCCGGGTCCTTTCCCGCCGCTGCCCAGCAGACGGCCCCGAGCGGCAGTACTTCACGGTGGACATGCAGGGTATCGAGGAAGTCGCGAGGCTCGTTGCGGCCAATCAGTGCGAGGAGCTTGTTGACGGCAAGGTCTATCGGGTGCAGACAGAATCCTGCTTGTGGGTGGCGAACGGGCGGCAAGAACCGCCACGCCGAGTCGTGGGCCCATTCGACCTTGGTGGACGAGCTCGTCTCTGCGACCACGGACCGCACGAAGCCAACTCGTTGCATGAGCACGCGGACCTCTAGACCGGTCTTCTCGAGCAACGCACGATCCTCGTCGTAAGCCGAACCTACACGCTCCGCAGAGTCGTGGAAGTAGTCCAGGTCATTACTATAGCGCACGGAGTTGGGCTCGATATGCAGAGCGGCGCCTCCGGCGAGATAGCTATCGGGAGTGCGGTTGGCTGCCAACAGCTCAGCAATCCGCGCCTGGAATTCGGTCAGCGGCATCCCCTGCCCTCACGCAGCAGCGAAGCGCCGATCTCCCATCCTCGACGGCCGCCGTGCGTCATGAGTCCCGCCGCCACCCACGGGATGTCATCGAGCGTGACCCGATAGTCGGGGTCACGGTACCAGAAGCACTCTGTCAGAAACTCACGGTACGCGCGCCGAGCCTCACGCACGCGCACCATGTCCCGCGCTTGCTCCGGCGAGAGAGTGCGGCGACTGCGCTGCCCCCCGCGGCGGCCGATTCTTGCGAGGTAGCGCTGTACGGCGGTGGGCATGGAAAAAACGTAACCCGCTTATGTTGTCACAGCAAGCGTGTGGCACGGTCCGAGTCGAACAGCCCGCCCAGTCCCCCGCCGCCCCCCACGCTGACGCGGACTTGGGCCCAGGGGCCGACACATGGTTCGCGCATCGCCGTGGCCCGATGACGCTGCGAAGCGATAGACGGTATCGGCGGACGCGGCGGGCGACGATGACCCGCATGCGTCGTGCGCTACTCTTGCGCCATGAGCACGGCGCGAAGGTTGCATCACAGCTACGAGGAGTACCTCGACCTGCTCAGGCACAACGAGACCAAGCTCGAATTCTGCGAGGGCGAGATCTTCGCCATGGCTGGCGGGACGCTGGCCCACGCTCAGCTCGGCGGCGCGATGCTCTCCCTGCTCCGAGCCGCGCTCGTCGGACGTTGTCGGATCTACAGTTCGGACGCGAAGGTCAGGATCGAGGCCACCGGTCTCAGTACCTTCCCGGACGGTTCGGTGGTCTGCGGCGATATGCAGGTTTCCGCGGTCGACCGGCACGCGATCACCAATCCATCCCTGCTGGTCGAGGTGACCTCGCGGTCGACGGAAGACTACGACCGAGGCGAGAAGCTGAGCCACTACAAGCAGCTTGCCTCGCTCCAGACGGTGCTCATCCTGTCGCACCGTCGAGCCGAGATCACGGTCGTGTCGCGCAACGAAGGTAGCTGGGACGTGCGTGAGTTCCGCGCCGGGGAGAGGCTCACGATCAGCCGGCCCGAGCTCACCATGGCGGTGGACGAGGTCTACCGAGACGTGCCACTCGACACGGAGTGACGCAGACTGCCCCCATGGATGCCGCGCTGCCCTGGTTCTGGGTCGTCTACGCCGTGACCGGACTCGTAGCCGGGCTGCTTGCCGGGCTGCTCGGCGTCGGCGGAGGCGTGATCATCGTGCCCGCTCTGGCCTATGCCTTCGATGCACAGGGGATCCCCGGCGAAGTGACCATGCATCTCGCGCTCGGCACGTCGCTGGCGACGATCCTCTTCACCAGTCTTTCGAGCGTGCGCGCGCACCATCGTCGGGGCGCGGTTCTCTGGAAGGTCGTGTGGCGGATCGCGCCCGGGATCCTCGCCGGGACCTATCTGGGAAGCTCGGTCGCGGCCGGCCTGCGTTCGCTGGCGCTCAAGGGCTTCTTCGCGGCCTTTCTGTTTGCCGTGGCGATCCAGATGATGACCGGATCCCACCCCCGACCCGCCCGCAAGCTCCCTGCCGCGGCCGGCATCACGGGCGTGGGGCTTGTCATCGGCGGCATTTCGAGCCTGGTGGGTATCGGCGGCGGTTCGCTCTCGGTTCCCTTTCTGATCTGGTGCAACGTGGCCGTGCGCCAGGCGATCGCGTCGAGCGCGGCGATTGGCTTCTTCATCGCCCTGTCCGGGGCCGCCGGCTACCTCGTCAACGGCCTGGGCAGCGTCGGCGCCGTGCCGTATGCCGTGGGTTTCATCCATGTCCCTGCGCTCGTCGGCGTGGCGTTGCTCTCGGTCACGACGGCGCCGCTCGGCGCGCGCCTGGCGCACAGCCTCGATCCAGGCCGGGTCAAGCGGATCTTCGCCGTCTTCCTGCTGCTGATGGGCTGCCGGTTGGCGTGGGACGTCGTAGCACACGGCACGTAGGACCGACCCCAGCCCGGGTACACGCTGTCAGACGGATCCCGCGTCGCCTTGCCCGCCTCGGCGACGATCCGTCGACCTGCGCCCCCCCTCGCGCAGACTCTGCATCGTGACCTTGATGTCGAGCACGGGGGTACCCTCGAAGGCCTCCAGACCGCGGACCAGGAGAGTCGTGCCGCGCACCTCCAGCAGCTCCACTTCGGTGGCGCCAATGGGCGTGAGCCGGTGGGGCGTCCGCGAGGCGAAGGGCCCGACGCGTTTGCCGTCCCAACCGCGCGGAAACACGCTTTCCACGGAAGCTGCGCGATCGAAGTACCACAGCACCAGCACCGAGGTTTCTTCCTCCAGACCGCTCATGAACCGGGCCATCGCGGGCAGCAATTGGATCTTGGATGTCTTGCTCGAATTCCCGCTGCCGTCCGCGCTGCCCACCTCGACCACGTGTCCGATGGGTCGGATCGCGATGGGCTGAACGTCGCCGTAGATCGACTCGATGGGGACGGGTTGATGGTCGATGAGGATCGTGGGCATGGGGGGCCTTGGCGTGGCTCAAGGGTCGGGCCACGCAACGCCGATTCTAGCCCCGACGGCCCAGCAGGCAGAGCCACGGATCTCGCCGAGCTACGCTGTCGAACCGGACGCCATGGACCGCGCCGCAGGGCCGGCCGAGCGAACTGGCCTTGGCTGCCCCATGGCGGTAGAGCGAACCAGGACCGGAGGAGACCGCGACGATGGCTGACGTGACACGTAGCTCGCTCAAGGAACTGCTCGGACTCGAGCGCGAGCCCGCAGCACTGCACTGGTGCACCAGGATCCCGAAGAGCCTTCCGCGGGCCGAGAAGAAGCTTCGCTTCTGCGTGAAGCTCGACCTGGCCACACGGGGGCAAGGCTGCTATTCGACCGCCGACGAAGAGGAATGCATGGGCGGCGCCAAGTACTGCGGCCTGCGCGACGCCGGATCCTTCGCGCCTGGCAGGCGCAGCGGCGAATTCCTGGTCGCCAGGGGCATCTATCGGAGCGTGGCTGCCGTCCAGCGGTCATGGCAGAATAGCCCGCTCATCGAGCCCGGGATCTTCAAGGCGCTGGCCTTCGCTCCGCTGTCGGACGCCCCGTTTGATCCGGACGTGGTGTTCGTGCTGTGCACCGCGCAGCAAGGAATGCAGCTGTTGCACGCCAACGCCTACGATGCCGGCGCAAGCGCGGTGGGCGCCGATGCCGGTCCGATCTGCAGTCGCCTAGCCGCGGTCCCGTACTTGACCGGAAAGGTGAGCTACGGCTTCGGGGATGTCGGCGCGCGGCAGTACATGGGCCTGGGATCCGAGGGCGTGATGGTGAGCATCCCCGGCAGCGAGCTGTCGCGTGTCGTGTCCAATCTGACCGAGATGCGGGGCAAGAAGGCATTCCTTGCGTAGGGGCTTGGCCCTCTGGCGCGTCCGGGTCGGAAAACGGGAGGAGCCAGAAAGGTGAAGAGTCGAGGTTGCATCCTGGCGCGTCGCTGCTTGTATGCCTCGATCTCGAACAGCCGGGGGCCGAGCTCGCGTTCGATCCGGTCGAGATTCGACAGTGCGCCGCGTCGTTCCGCCATGGCGCGGGCGAGGCGCTTCTCGACGGCTGGACGCTCCTCGACGCTGGCGAGCTCTCTCATCAGCTGTTCGCGCAACGCATCCACTACGAACTCCTTCAAGTCGCCGCAGAGTGCCACCCGCTCTGCGAACCATGGCGGCCCTCTATCCGCCAGAGCAGAACCCGCATGGCGCACGAGCGCGTCACGGCGGGATCTTCGCACGGTCGTACGACACGCACAGCGACGGATCCACGGCTTGGGTATGGTGCTGCTGCAACGATTCGCCCCGAGGACTGCTACTTCAGGAATTCCCTGAACGCCTTCAACTTGTCGCTCTGGATCTCGATACGCTCGATGTGTATCGCGCTCTGCAGCGAGCCCGGAGCCATGTCGTTCTTGAGGCTGATCCTGAGACGCCCGAAGTCTTTGGTGAGCACCGTCCCGTCGGGTTGAACCCCGACGAGCGGTACGTCCTTCTGCGGACCCTTGATCTCGCAGGTGATCGCTTTGACCGCGCTCGGCTGGCCCTTCAGCTGACCGTCCGCGCCGACGGTGAAAGCGGCCGTCGAGTCATGCAGCAAACAGTGGATATCCGGAGGCAGGACGACGAATTCGTCGCCAGGGGAACCCGCGTCCGTCGTGGAGCCCGTGTCCGCCTTCTTGCAGCCGGGGGCCACGAGGGCAAGGCTGGACACGACGAGAGCACCGATGAGACCGTGACGAGACAGCATATCGTGCCATCGCATACCACGTATCGGCCAAACGCGTCGACTGCGTCGATCGCTGGGCGCCCAGCGGTGGGATCCGCGAGCCGATGACGACTTCCTCACAGACAGCGTTCTCTGACGGGCCGAATCATCTGGGCTACGCTTGGGCCGTGAACGCGCAGCCGAGCGGCGTCGGGTGGCGAGGCACAGTGCTGGTGCCTGCAATGAGCTTGCTGTTCGACACAGTAGCGTGCTCCTCGACACACGACGAGAGCAGGGACAGCACGGGAGACATCACAACTCCGAGTCCGCGCTTCAGTTTCTTCGTTACCAGTCTGGAAGCCATGCAGGCCTTGTCCGGCAGCACGGACGGGTTCGGTGGAGACCTGCGCTACGGTCACCCGGACGGTCTGTCTGGAGCCGATGCCATCTGTGCAGACACGGCCGAGCGGTCGCTTGCAGGCGCTCGGGAAAAGCAGTGGCGCGCATTCTTGAGCACGCGCGCCGTTGACGCCATAGACAGGGTCGGAGACGGGCCCTGGTACGACCGGTTGGGAAGACTCGTCGCTCGCGACCGGGACGGCCTTCAGCATACTCGCCCCAAGGACGCCGACCCTGCGATCGTCGACGATCTCCCCAACGAGTACGGCGTTCCGAATCACGACCCAGACGGCACGGGATACGTGGACAACCACGACGTCCTCACTGGGTCGGACGCTCAGGGCCGACTCTTCCGCGACGACGCAACGTGCGACGACTGGACGAGCGTCCAAGCGGGCACCCCTCGCGCAGGCCATTGTTGGCCTCAATCCGACGAGAACGGCAGGCATTGGATCTCCGAGCACGAGCTGCCAGGGTGTGCACCGGGCATGCACCTGGCTGACGAAGACGCGGCCGGGCCTGCGGGTTGCGTCGGGTGCGCTGGCGGATACGGCGCCATCTACTGCCTCGCGCTCGTACCCTAGTGCCTCCAAGAGAGGGCACCAGTGCCGCGTTTCGACTGAAGCGATGGGTGATCGAACTGCCAGCTACCAGTTCTTGCTCTTCGAAACGAAAACGCCGGTGCAGAACTCGCCTTGAGCATCGAGGAACATGGGGCGGCGTTCGGTCTCGTCGCCCAGATGCCAGCGCAGCCAACCGGTGATGGCAGCAAGTCCAGCCTGAGGAGCACTGCCGTGGTCCGTGCCCTTCATGATGGTCATGAACGCCGGCACCGTCGTGTTCGCGTAGTCCTGCTCGGTCTTCTCGACATTGCCAAACGTGTCGTTTTCCGAACAGATGTAGGCAACCGGATGGACCAGCCTCTTGCCACCCTGACCGGTCGTGGGCGCGTTGATGTCCTTGCCCTCGTCCAGAGAACCGCCGGCAACGTGGATCGTGGTCGTCAGGCGCGGGTCGGCAGCCACGTGGAATGCATTGGCCGAGCCGAGCGAGTGTCCGCCCAGGGCGATCTTCGTGGTGTCGAGCTTCTGGTAGAAGCTGCTCTGCGCGTTTTCGTTCTCATCGCTGGCCCAATCGACACAGGTCGCGAGCGGCGCCCCGTTGTCGCCGATCGCGACGACCTCGGCGATGACAAAGAAGCCGTGTGAGGCGATCTGCGCAAGCATCTTGGCGTACATCGACGGGTTCGAGCCGCCGCCACAACCCCAGACGAAGATCGGGTGTTTGAGACCGTTCTTGCCCAGCTCGGTGGCGTAGAAGAGCCCGCTGGTGCTGCTCGGCCCTGAGGACAGCTTCTGTGTGGTGCCAAACGGGCCGGCCGTGTCCACGCCCGTGACGGGCGGAAGCGTGCCCGCCGAACTGCCGGCGTCTCCCGTGGGAGCCGTATCGGTCGCGCCACCCGCGTTGCTGCCACCGGTGGCCGTGCCACCCGTTGCTTTGCCGCCAGCGCCGCTACTGCCGCCCGTTTGCGTCGTCCCCCCACGGCCTGCGGATCCCCCGCCTCCTGGATTGCCGCCTTCTGCGCCACCCGTGCCTGTGCCTGCGCCCGAGGATGCACCTGCGGCAGCCGTGGTCCCGCCAGACTCGTTGCCGCCCGCGCCGCCAACGGGAGTGTCGCCTGTCCCTTGCACCCCGGTCGAGGCTGTAGTCCCGCCAGTGAGGTTGCCGCCCCGGCCGCCCGGGATCCCTTGCACCCCTCCTGAGACGACGCTCCCGCCGGTCCCGACCATCCCACCTGAAGCGTGACGGCCACCGCTGCCGCCCGCGCCGCCGGAGAGACTCGCGGTACCCCCCGTGCCGCCGCCTCCCCCGTCCGATGGGCCACAAGCCCCAAGGCCGAAGCACAGGATCCCAAGCGCCGCGAGGCGTGCCGAGACAACACGATGTCGAGACGTCGCGGTTTTTCGCATGTCCTCTACATCTCCCAGCCGCACAGACCGCGCAGAATGGCTCAAAAAAGTCGGACGGGGCGGCAAGCCACCGCGGTTCTGCCCGTCACGGGGTCGAGCTCAGTGGCACGTCCGCCGAGCAGCCACCACCGCGCACGCTCGCGACTCCGTCGCGCACGCTGGCCGTGATCCCGTCTACGTAGGCTGGCCCCGAGTCTGCCACGGGTCGGGGACGGCCGTGTCGGCCTTGGCGAAACGCGTGTAGCGCCCCGTCCGCTCGTACTCCCCGCGTTCGCCGCACGGATGGACGCTCGCGGGAAGGTCGTCGAGCAGCCACGCTTCCAGATCGCGTCCGGCGAAGCAGGCGTCGAGCTGTTTCGGATCCACACACGTGACGCGCGCCCCGAGTCCACTCCCTCCTTCCGTCATCCTCCTCGTTCGATGCACCGAGCGGCGGGGGCCTCCGGCCCCTCGTCGGCGATTCGCGGAAGGCCTTGATCTGTCCGCTGTGGGGCGGTACGACGGGCGCCACCCAGGGAGGCGACGTGGCAAGGTTCGAAGGCTTGGCATACGCGGGCAAGCGCGTGCTCGTGACGGGGGGATCATCAGGGATCGGTCGATCCGCCGCGATGCTGCTGGTGCAAAGCGGCGCTCATGTTGTGATTGCCGCGCGCAACCCTGACCGCCTGGAAGCTGCTCGGATCGATCTCGACAAGGTCCGTCGGGAGCCGGGCCAGGTGGTCGGTGTGGTCCCCATGGACGTGGACGACGAGACCTCGGTTGCCGAGGGCGTAGAACGGGCGGTGACCGCACTGGGGGGACTCGACGTGCTGGTTGCCGGCCAAGGCTACGCCGAGACTGGCTACTTCGAGTCCACTCCCGCATCTGCCTTCGAGGCCATGATGCGGACCAACTACTTCGGACATGTGGCACTGACCCGGGCGGTGTTCCCCCATTTCAAGCGACAGAGAGCGGGCGCCCTGTGCCTCGTCTCCTCCGTGCTCGGGTTCTTTGGGGTGGTGGGGTATTCGGCATATGCAGCCAGCAAGCACGCGATTGCCGGGTTTGCCAAGTGCGTGCGACAGGAGTTCCGGCAGTCGAACATCACGGTCACGGTGGCCTACGTGCCGACGACGGACACTCCCGGGCTCGAGCGGGAGAACCGTACCAAACCGGCGGACGCCTGGGCTCTCGAATCGCGAGGTGCCAAGTTCGCCCCGGAGGTGGTTGCGGCTTGCATACTTCGCGCCACGGCGCGGGGGCAATTCGAAGTGGTTCCTGGCCTGAACAGCTGGGGGATTTGGGTCCTGTACCGATGGTGGCCAAGACTCGTCTGCTGGGTCACCGATCGTGCCCTGGCACGTTTCCACCGCCAAGAGCTTGCGGCTGGACGCGACCCGCGGCGTCCAGCGCTTCCGGCGGCCTCCAGCGAATGAGCACTAGGTCTCCCCGCTGTCCACATGCACGACAAGTTGAACGACCTTCGCGACCGCGTCACCCTCTGCGCGGCCTGCTCACCGTTGCCGTGTTCCGCCCCGAGCTCCCGGTGGACCGCGCCTGTGCTGGCTACAGTCCCCGTCCGCCGCAGAATGCTTGAGGAAATCAACGAAGACAAGACCTTGCGGGTGTAGCAGATGTCGAGCAGATCAGCACCGTGCTTCTCGGAGTACTCAGAGCTCGGGTACGGGCCTGCGTCAACCAGGCGGCGGCCTGGGCCAAGAGGGCGATCCGGGAAGCCCTGCGCCCTGCACCGATTGCCGGCGGTCTGCTGCGCGACGTCTTCCGCTCCCGCGACGAGCTTCT
>JAFGIS010000137.1 GCA_016929495.1 Polyangiaceae bacterium
GCTTGAGGTCCCGGATGGGCAAGGTAGCCAACACAGCCACTCCCGTCGGGCCGGCAGAGCGCATGGCCCGGGATCTCCGTGCCCGACACGGCCCCCTTCTTGCGTCCAGCGCGACCTCACGACCATCGCGACGTGAGCTCGCGCTGCAGGATGCGCGACGAGTATCGCAACGCGGTGCGCTGCGAGAAACAACGGCCGCTCGCGATGGTGTCGTCTGGACGGCTGAAACGCGTACGGTCGTGCGTACCGGCGAAGCGGGCCGCGGCGATCGTGTGACATGCGTCCTGCGGAGTCCGCGGCCACGCGACTTCGGCCAGGACGTGACGCGATGCCGCGCCGGAATCTACGGCGCGCCGCCCGGGCGTTGCAGCCTGAGCCCTTCGGACTTCGTCGGTGCGAACGTGGCTCGTCGTGCCAACGCGAATCCAGTTTTCAGCAACGGACGGTGCCGAAGCCGCATGGTATGGATTGCCCACCCGGAGTGGGCTGGCCCTTCCCGCTGGCCCAGGGTGGCCGTCTGGTCATCGTCTGAACGAACGCAGGCCTTCCCGTTCTCGACGTGCTGGCTGGCCGCGTCCTGACGGCCTGCGCCGCAGAGGGTGCACACGCCCCGGTTGCCGCGGCTGCGACCAACACCGGTCGCATGCCACCACGCCGCACGCTGCCGGTCACGCCACCCTCACTCGACTGCCCGCTCCGGTCCTATCGGTGCGGGATCCCCATGTGCAACGATCGGGATATGCTCTCGACATAGCGGCCGTTCGGATGGTGTGCGAAGTAGTAGAAAGCCTCGGACCGCGCACCCTCCAGGTTCAGCTGGTTGCGCAGGGCCATGACCACTATGAAGTCTCTTTCGTCGGACGCTGGGCTATCTTGGAATCGCGCTCGTCCTTCTCGGGCAAGAGCTTCAGCGAGAGCGGGATCCGTTCCCAGGGCCGCGCGCGCCTTCTCCATCAGCGGCTGTTCGTCGAGGACCGAGCTGCCAGCATCGATGCCGGCATCCCGACGGCCGAACGCTGAAGGTCGCCGCAGGGCCGGCAGGGAGACCGCCACTCGCGGCGCGCCTGTGGCAGGCCGTGGATGGTCCACGCGCGGCTCCCCTTCGGAGCGGCCGACGCCATGCTTGCTGCCCACCAAGTAGAAACCAAGCACCAGCACGAGAACGCCGAGAAAGACTGCGACAAGACTCGTCCTACGCATGCTGAACCTCACTGCCAGCGTATCGGTCCATGCACCCTCGCTCGAGGAAATGGCGTCGGCGGGCGCAACAGGCCAAGGTCAGAAGGAAAAGCCGGGCCACTCGAACCAAGCTTGCACATCCGCCCTGAACCTGTCACCGTCCTGCATCGTGACGCTGTGTCCCGCATCATAGGAAGTCGGCATACTCGCCTTGACATAGGGGTAGCTCTGACCGCCCATCGGCGTCAAAGCAACCTGCATGAAGCCTGGGAGGGAGCAGGCGGTTGGATACGTCGGGTTGTAGTACGCACCACAGGTGAAGGGATCCTGCCCCGGCTGGCACGGGCGCACATTCGATATCGACCCTTCGTTGAGGGCATCGATAATGGCCTGAGTAGGTACCGCATAGTCGTACTTGGTGACAGTAATCAAAGTAGCGGAGAGGCGATACATATTCATGACGAAGGCCTCTCCTACATCGACACCAGCGGCAGTGTACGTCCGAGCATAGGGCGGGTCGGCCGTGCAGAGAATGGTGCCACCGAAGTCCCTCAGGCAGCCGTAGCTATCATTCACTCTGTCGTTCTGGACGATGTAGTAGTTGTCGGTGGGGCCAGACAAGGCACCAAAGGTGCTCAGCCATTCGGGCGTAGGGGATTGTATGGGGGTCTGGCTGTAGGCCTGGTCTCGCCCAAACGCCTCGGCTCTCGCGCTGGCTTTCATCCACTCGATCGTGGTCGCATCGACGCCCAGCATTTGGTTCAGCGTCGAAACGCTGGTCAAGTGCTGGGCTGCAAGATCCGACATCTGCCATCCCCATTCGATACCGTTGATGATCGGCTTATTGCAATTGAGGGAGTCGCATGTGGCAGGGACATATTCGCCGCCCGAGGTATACCAGGGTTTCCAACACTCCGTGGGCCGCTTGGGGTCGGGGATGTCTGCGGGCGGAATGCAGATTTCGGGCGAAGGCCAATGGCTCGGGCTTGCGTCCGTCTGCAGGCTACCCGCAACCACCGCATTGATGAGGACCTGGTGACCGAAGGTCTGCGCTATCGTCCCTTGGCTCGGTTGCTCAGTGTTGTAGGCCTTGGAGAAGTACGTTAGCAGGTCGGTGTGCAACCTCGGATTACGATACGCCCCAGTCGTCAGGGACGGGTACTCGTAGAGGTACTTGAGCATGAGGCTGGCTCGGGTACCGCCGTAGCTCTCCGCCACAAGAATCACTCGGTTGCCGAGCAAGGCGGGATGGCGAAGAAGGAACTGAGTAATCACGCGCAGAAAGACTCCGGCATCTTCGTCGATATCGGTGCCTACGTCCTTCTTCTCGTTGTCGTTCCCCTCGTGGGGTAGGGGATAGGAGAAGCCGGTCACTGGAGCATCGATGTAGAGAAGGTTGGCGAACTGAGTCCAGCTGTGGGAGTTCGAAACCGGGATCAATGAAGTGGCATCACCCGTCGGATCGACCAGCTTGACGGGTCCGGTGTTGAAGCTGAAGAGCATCGCGGACGTCGCGGCTCCGGGTCCGCCGTTGAAGAAGACGGCGAGCGGCTTGGTCTTGGGCATGACGTCCGCAGGTTGGAAGGAATACCAGATTCGGTGATCCGGGACTTCCCGCTTCGTGTTCTCGGCATGGTACTCCCCGCCGGGAATGAAGAGAAACCCTGCCTCGTGCTCGAGCGTAGCGGGGTCTCCTGCGTCGGTGAGCACAGTATCATCGGAACAGGACCAGTCGGCATCCAGACACAGGCACCCGGCGCAGCCCGGGAAGCGGAAGGGATGGAAATGGAGCTCCGCGCTGACTGTCGCCGACCATACCACCACCGTTCCTTCGATGTTGCTCCAGCGTAGGGTGGCGGCTGCGTAGGGCGCCAGGATCGAGCCTGGGAAACCCACCGACTGAATCGTCAACGTCGTCGTTGCCGGGAAGTTCCACAGCATGTTGCTCCGACGAAGCAGTTGGCCGTTGCCGTCGGTGAACCCGGCGTTTTGGACGGCTATCGTGGCACCGCCACTGACATTGACGATCACGGTGGATTCTGGAGGTACGTCGAATGAGTAAGTGTAGGTGTTTCTGAAGAGCGCCGAGGAGACCGAGAAGACGTTCAGCACGGGGTCGGTGCCAGTGAACTTGAGTGTGCTGTACTCTTTCGAGACGGATGCACCAGGGGTCGTGGGGTACTGAAAGAGCGCGGCGCTCATGCCCTGGAGTTTCGTCTTCGCGATGGTGAAGTCCATCGGGAAGGGATCACTCGGGCCCGTCGGCGGCAGTCCATTGATGTACGTTACGGAACGTCCGTTGGTATTGTAGCTTCCGGCGTAGTGTACGTTGCCGTAGACCGTGCCGTTGTTGAAGCTGATGCCGCCCTGGGCGATGAGCGCGACGGCGTCTCTCCGGGCGGAATTCAGACTGAAGCTGGCTGCTGAGGCGAGTCCCTTCGAAGCGACTGGCCCTTCGACGTCCGCCAGACCGCTCACGGCGCCGCCCACGGCGACCAGGGCGAAGTCACGTGGATAGCGCTGTTGCGTTCCGGACACAGGGCCCTGCGCCCAGGCAAACCGCCCGCAGGTGTCCTGACCCAGTTCATCGAAGGCATGGCGTGAGGCCTTCTGGATGCAAGAGACGCTCCACTTGCCCGCAGGAGCACAGCAGTCATCGAAGCCGTCCTGACTGCACACCCACCCGACGATTTGGTTCACTTGTGGGTTCGGTGATCCACTGGGATTCTTCGGTGGGCCGGGAATGCACCAGGAATGGGCCTCGTCGGCCAGGGCCCTGAACGGAGTCAGGAGAACGAGCAGCGATAGGATGCCCGCGGAAAGTCCGATCAATAGGCGCATGTTCTTTCCTCGTCGGTTGAGTTCGTCTTGAGAAGACGACGTGCGGCTTGGCGTGCTGGTAGTCGAGATTGCCGGGCAACGGTTGGTCGCAGAGAAGCTCGTCGCTGTGCTCGATGAAGCGAGCGCCACCGTCGGGAAGTCTGCGACAGCCACCCTGACCGCAGCGCAACACACGGGACAGTACACACGGAATCACGGCGAGACGCGGACCCGGCGCGCCTCCAGACGCAGTGACTTGACGTTCTCGGCCGCTGGACCCAAATCGGTCCCGGCGCCAGCCGACGCGGGCAAGGCCGCAGCCAAAGCTCCACCCAGAATCAGTGATCTCCCAATCGGGGCCGCGCTCCTTTCCGCTGGTGTGTCCTGTTACCCAGAGAGACGGGCGGGCGCCGCGAAGTCGCACGGAAATCGACAGCCTCGCGCGCCATGCCGTCGGATTTCGTCACCGCCCCCTGACTCGCCGCACGATCCGCGGCACTGTCCCAGCCGGGATCGGGGCAACCGCGCCTGGCTCGCAGGATCCGATCTCCCGCTGCGACCGTGGACGGCCATTCCGTCTCGGGTGTCATCGACCGCCGGTCCGGACTTGGCTTCCTTCCTGCGTGACGGACGGCGACGAATGGACGGACACTACGGGGGCCAACCGGACCCGGCCGTGGCTCGCCTGAACCTGGCTGCCGCCCCACTGGAGAAAGGGCAACCCATTGCGGCGCGTCCCACGTAGATCTCTCTGTGGGCCCGAGCGCTGTGCGAGGGCCGCTGGCCTGTGGAGTCCAGCCAACGCTCGTGTTGTGATCGATTCGGCAGTCCGGACCGGCGATTCGCGCGGTCTCGCAACTGCGCCAGTCGCCAGTGGCCAGTGCCGAACGGAGTCGAAAGGCCATGGGGCGACGTGTGCGGCGGCTTTTCCCCAAACCTGCATCCAAAGAGGTGATAACATGCATAGTTTCCACCTGTGTCTCCTTGTTTGTCTTGGTGCCGTCATGGGGTGTGGCGTCGATGGCGCCGCGGGCTCGTACGAGGACGTCTCGGAGGTGAGCCGTGCGGCGAGTGAGCCTCTCCTGGTCGGCTCCGGCAAGTGGAGTGACGCGTACGCCGGGGCCGCTACGTACGGCAGCATGCAGCAGCTGTTCTTGGGCGAAAGCACGGGCGTCCTGCTCGCGAAGACGTTGATCGGCTCTGACAATGTCCTCAAAACCACCAACCTATCGCTGTGTTCGGGGGAAGAATTCAGTGGCTCCCCATGCCTCAAGAAGGCCACCAGCGGAGTGGGCTGCTCGGCGGCGCTCGTCACCAACCAACACGTCTTGACGGCCAAGCACTGTCAGTTCGACCTGAACAACAACCGGGTCGCGTTGAGCGACCTCCGCCTGGCGCTTGGCTGGGTGGTACGCGCACCGTGGTCCGATCCTCACGTGTATGTTACGCTGACCAACGACCAGATTTACACGCCGACGAGCGTGTTCTGGGAGTCGCCGGACCGAGACGTCGTCATTCTCACGCTCGATCGGTCGGTTTCGTTCAGGTACAGGCCGTTCACCGTCGGTTCCAGCCCGAGCAACGGCGATATGGTCTACACGTTGGGCTACCCCCATGCAATGCCGCTCAAGTTCTCGTTGCCCGGCGATGTCTGGGGCCGGGACGGTGACTTCTTTCGCGCGGCGATCAACGGCATGCAAGGCCACTCGGGATCGCCGGTGCTCAGCGCTTCCACGCACAAGATCGTCGGCGTATTCCAGGGCGGCCCAGCCCTGGACATGGAATACGACTCGGCAGCGCAATGCAACCGCTGGGTCGTCGACCCAGCTGGCGGCATCGTCGCCCACGGCGCAGGCAACTTCGCGCAGAAGGTCAACGAAGCCCGAACGGCTGCGGGCGCGACGCAGACCTGCGCCGGCGCGTGCAACGGCCGTTCGCCGGACGGTTGCTGGTGTGATCCTGCGTGTGTTGGCTACGGAGACTGCTGTCCGGACGCGAGCTCATGCTCTCCCTACTGGAACCGCAGCGACTCATCAACCTGCGCCAACGCTTGCGGCGGTGGGACGAGCACCTGCTGGTGTGACCTCCAGTGCTCGGCCTGGGGTGATTGCTGCGAGGACTTCTTCTCGACCTGTGGCCGCTGGTAGCCGCCGCGGCCTTGGGCTCTTCCCCCTTGGGCGCCGCAGGCGCAGACGCGGGTGCGGCGCTGTGTCGTGGCGCGTCGTGGAAAGGAACAGCCCTTCCCGCCAGCACGTGGGCGTGCGGCCTACTCGGCGCATCGCCGCACGACGATGCTGCCGGAGAAGTTGCACAGGCTGCCCACGTCGTCAGGGTTCCTTGCGCCGGGGCCGTTGAAGCCGATGTACATGCCGCCGGCCTGGGACGCGTAGGGTCTCGCGCGTGACGCAGCAAGTTCACCGGCAAGGCGCTGTCCATTCCCCGGAAGTTGCTCGCGAACGCAGCGTCTCGGCGCACGGCGGGGTGCGGAGAGGCAAGTTCCTTGGCGCACTGGATGGGCTGCCCGCCGTGTGCCGACGCTGCGTGTTGGAGCAGCTACGGACCATCGACTCCACCCCGGTCTCTCGTGTAACCTCGCTGACATGAGATCGCTGTGCCTCGCTACGCTCCTCGGGTTGGTCACGGCATGCACGGCGTGCCCCCCGCGTTCGACACCTCCGGCCCAGCCTGCTCCCGCGCGGCGCCCGGCGGCTACGGCCGTCCCCGCCCCCCCAGCTGCCAGCGCCGATGCGGCGCTCGGTTTCGCCCAGGACGCCGCGCAGGCCGCCGAGCGAGAACGGTGGAAGGAAGAGTCCGCCGCCGCCCAGCGCTGCGTCGAGGCGTCGCCTCAGCGAGCCGACTGCCACCACCGGCTAGGGGCTGCACTCGAGCGGTTGGACCAGCCGGGCCCGGCCCTCGCGCACTACCTCGATGCGCTGCGGCTCACGCCCACGGAAGGCAAGTACTACACCGACCCCGTCGAGCTTTGTCTGGCGTACAAGCTCTACGACACAGCCGCCATGCTGGCCGCGGCAGGGCTCGCACGGTGCGCGCCCGAGTCCGAGCCGGCCCTTGCGCTGCGCACTCAACAGGCGCGGGCTGCCGAGGCGCTGGGCGATCGCGTCACGATGACGACGGCGCTCGAACAGGCGTATCTGTTCCACCACGAAGAGCATCCCGAGACCGCCTACGACCTGGCGAGCGTCTATGCCACCTCCGTTCCGGCCCGCAACGCCGAGGCCGTGGCGCTCTACCTGGAGTTCCACAAGCGGGACTGTCGCGACGCGCCGACTTCCCCGCACCGGGTGTACTGCGGAATAGCGTGGACCACGGTGGACAAGATCGGCCGCGAGCATCCAGAAGTCGGTGATGGCGCTTCACCGTCGATCGCGCCCGCGGCGCCACCCGATCCGCCGCCCCTTCCCTCTGCTCGGGCGATCCCGGAGCGTGCGCGCCGCGTCGGTGACGCTTACACGGTGTGGGGAGCTAGCGTGTCGCTCCGTAGCCCCCATCATCGCGCCGAGGTCGAAGCAAAGCGCATCCGCGTCACCGGCGTCATCGGCAAGACCAATCTCGAACAAGTCCCGCGCTGTGCCTGGCACCGTCCGGGTCCCGCGGATCCCGAGGGCTGCAAGCCGCCGATCCCCACCTTCTGGCTCTGCGACAGCGTCGATGCTCCTGCCAGCGACTGCATCCGGGTGATGGGCTGGGCGTCATGCTGGTCCCACGTCTGGGGTGCGGTCGAGCATTCGAGCGGGTGCGACTGCGAACCCTACCAGGACGAATTCTGGGGCGTTGCCATCCCTGACCCCATTCCGCAGCGAGGCGCCAAGCTCACGGTCACGGGACGATACGGGCTCACCTTCGTCGGAGCGACCGTCGAGACCGTCTACGATGCCGTGATGGGGCTCCTGACCTACCAGGAGCTCACGTGGATCCGCCCGCCCGCAGGCAACCCGCGCCTTCCTGGAATGACGCGCTGAGCGCTCCTGGATGCCCGAGCGAAACCCCCGCTGCTATCATCCCCTCACATGGCCCTCCCAACACGACGCACACCGCATGGACTCGCCGTTTCCGCGTTGCTTGGGCTGACGCTTGGCGCTTGCAGGATCGGTGGAGGTGAAGCCCGTGTCTCGACCCCGCAACCCGCTTCGAGGCCCACCGTGCCCACGGGTTCGTCCACGCTGCGTCGGAGTGTCTCGGCATGCGACTGGGCACGAGAGGCCCGTGCCACGGCGCGCACAAGGCTGACGGAGGGATGGATCGACCGCGTAGCGCGTTCGCTGCTCCGCGCTGAGTCGATCTGCCCCCAGGGCGCGCAGTCGGCGTGGGGGGAACTCATCGAGGCGCTCGAGGGACTGGGTGACGTCGGGGCGCTTCGGGCGCTCTGCGCACGCGCGCGGGCGTCAGCCAGGACGAGCCTCGCCGAACGGGCCGAACAGGCTGCGGTCAGTGCGGGGCGTGCCGAGACCGATCCGACGGCGGTGGTCGAAGCTGCGCGCGCGGCCCTCGCGGCTGGCGCTCTCGCTCAAGCTCACCGTCTGTTCGATCGTGCGGGCTTACTTCTTCGCAAAGCGACGGGCGAGGACGCCTCTGTCGAGTTCGTCGGAGGCAGTCCCCACGAGCCCAAGTGGTCGCCCGACGGCACCGCGATCGCGTTCCTGGAAGGGGACCACGCCGCCGTCATCGACGCGGCGTCGGGAGCGTATCGGCTGTGGCTCCAGATCCCCGAGTCAAAACCCGAATGGGTGGACTTCACGAGCGGTGATCGGGTTTCCGTCATCGCGCGTGGCTCGCTGCATTTCTGGAGTGTCGCGACCGGCCGCGCGGAAGGGACAGCTGACACGCAGGGGTGGGCCGTAGGGCTGCACGGGTGGTTGCTTTCTCCGCAGCGCGACGTCTTGGCCTTCTGGTCTGACAATGGGTTCAGCGTTGGCGATCTCCTCACCGGCACGACGCGCCCCGCTGGCGCCGAGAACGAGAACTACCTGGTCTGGCACGCTGCCTTCTCACCCGACGGGCATGCGCTCGCAGTGACCTACCTCGGGGGAGGCCTCGACGTGATCGACCCGCGAACCGGTGCACGCGCAAGACGGTTGATCGAGCCCGTAGCTCCCGATGGAATGGGCGGCGGCGAGGAGGAATCGACGGTCGCCTTCTCCCCCGACATGCGATGGCTCGTTCAATACGGACCCGGATACTTTCACGTGTGGGACACGCGGACATACCGCCGCCGCAGCATCCGGGACCACAGCCTGATGCGACTTACACCCGAGGCGTTTCACCGTGGAGCCTTCGTCACTGCTCAGTCCGAACGCATCGTCTCCTTCGATCCGTCGCGGCTCACCGTTCGAAAGAGCCCCGGGACCGACGCTTCGGGATACTCCCTCGGCGTATGGTCCGACGGCGCTCGTCTGCACGTCCTGTGGGGAGATCCGGAGCCGTCACAGCCGAAAGCGGCGACGAATGTGAGTCTGGTAGAGCACATTCTGCCGGCTTTCGTCTTCGCGGCGACCGTTTCGCCCGACCGTCGGCGAGTCGCGTTCGTGCCGACGGGAGAGGAACTCGACTCCTTGCGTGTTTGGGACCTGGGTGCGGCGACGTCGCGCGAGTTGGTCGGTCCAAGACCCGGTCGCGCGCTCGTCTCGGTGGCGCTTGGGCCGCCCTATATCGCTGTCGGTGACGGCGAGACGGTGCGAGCATGGGATCTGCGCAGCGGTGCTCTCGTGCTCCGTGACCGCGCCGGCGGCGGGATGCTCGATATCAGCGGCGACGGCAAGCTGCTGGCGCTTCGCTGCTGCACGCGGGTCGACGTCTGGAACATCGAACGGGGACAACGCCTCGGGTCGATCGAGAGCCAAGGGGCAAAGGTACGAGGGCTCGCGTTTCGGCCCGACGGACGCATGCTCGCCATCGGATTCACCGGCGCCATCCAGGTATGGGACCCCCAGACGCGATCCGTGGTCCGCTCGATGGTTCTGCGCGGAGAAGCGGATCCCCAGGAGCTCGCGTTCGTCGACGACGGGACGGCACTCTACGCTGTTGGCTCCCGGTTCGACCTGAAGACAGGCGCAAGGACGAGCGCTGAACGGCCTCGGAGCCTCTATTTCTTCTCCACGAACGGCAACCGGCGCAGCACGGCATGCACCGTCGAGAGGGTCGATGACGCGGGGTCGGTGTTCGTTCCCTTCGAGCTGATCGAGCGTGCGGCAGTCGAGGAAAAACTCGATTTCGCGCGCGTGGCGTACGCTCCCGAC
>JAFGIS010000014.1 GCA_016929495.1 Polyangiaceae bacterium
CGACGACGCTGCGTGAAAAGACCGAACTGTGGCGCCTGGTGGGGCTCAAGATGGACGGGTTGACCGCGATGCGCGAGATCCTCAAGCTCGATCCCCATTCGAACCTCCTCGGGCTGCTCGCCGTTCGCGAGCTCACCCGAGTGGACTACAGCGCCTCCGAAATGGAAGACCCCAAGCGCACTGCTGCGCGCCGCAAGGCGGCCGCCCCGGTCGAGCGGCTTGCGGCCCAGATCGCCGACACTCCGGGCGCGGATCGTCCTTGGCTGATGAACCTCGTGGCGGGGCATCTGGCGGCACGGCGCGGCGATCGCGCCGCCGCGGCCGCGCGGCTGTCGCGCGCCGTGGCAGCTCGCCCCGGGGACCAGCGCGTCAGGGACCAGGCCTGGGCCAGCTCGCTGTTGGCACAGGCAGCGAGCTACCGCGTTTCGCCTTCGAGCGAGGCCCAATTCGCCAAGGCGGCGAACGAAAGCCATCCGGTGTTCGGTCGCCTCGACAGCCTGCGGGGCTGGCTTCGCGCCGAACTCGCCCGTGCCTACCGAAGGGCAGGAAGGCTCGTCGAGGCGGAACTGCTCGCGCCGGGCAGTACCGATGCTCGGCCGGCAGCAACACGCTTCTCGATGGATCGACCGACGCGGCCAAAGCGGTGGGACGACCCCGACTTTCTGCGGGCGGCGATCGCACGCGCGAGTCGGCCTGTCTCGGCCTTCGATCGCTGGCTATACAGCACGTGGGGCGATCACGTGAAGTCGGACCTGCAACAGAAGCTCGGGCTGGTGTACCTCGAGCGCGGACAGTATGCTGCGAGCGTGCGCGTCTTTCGGACGACGGACGCCGTTGCCGCCGATCTCGGCACCGATCCTTTCGTCGTTCGCATCCGTGACTGTCACGATTGTGATCATGCGGCCTATGCCGCGGGTTCCTGGACGCTTGCGAGCTTCGCTGCACGGCTCGCCCAGCTCGAGTCAAAGGCCCGCGGCTCCGGGGAGCGGGCCGCCGAGGCATCGCTCCTTCTCGGCCATGCCCTGTACAACCTGAGCTGGTACGGCAACGCTCGTGAGCTCTTCAACGAGTACTACGATCATCGGTTCGACGTGACCCGGGCAGAGCGCTGGTACCAGCGTGCCTTCGACCTGACGCGGCAACCCGAGCTGAAATCGAGAGCCGCGTACGGTGCTGCCAAGGCGGAGCTCGGCGCGCTGATCGAGCGCAACAAGAACAACACCGACGTCCTGCCCGTCCCGACGCGGTGGTTCACCGCATTGAGCTCGCTCGGCGACACGGCGTACCACAAGGAAGTGCTGGCGGAGTGTTCGCACTACCGGCGGTGGCGGTCCCGAACGCACCCGTAGTTGACCCCGGTCCGAGCCCCGGCGTAACGTGCACGGCATCGAACCGGGATCTCCTCCGGTCGGAGAACCCCGTGACCGTATCGCTGCTCGAAGAACTGCTGCGCCGTGCCGCGGTGTGCGCACTGCTGCTGGGCGCATGTTCGCACTCATCTCCGCCGCCGCCAGCACGGGGCAGCGGACCCGTGCCCGCGTCTCCCGCTCCGCCGAGCAGCGCAGTTCCAGCCGCGTCCGAAGCGCAGGCCCCGCCGCCCAGCGACAAGCCGGATGCCTCGGCCGCCGCATCCGAACCGAACCCGTCCGCTGCCGAGCACGGGATCCTCCGCACGATGACGTAGAGCTTCGAGGGAGGCTGCGGCTTGCGGCACTCTGCCGACGCGCAGCCGCGTGGTCCGCCGTGACAGCGTTGACCACGCCCCGGGAACTTGCAACATCTATGCCAAGGAGAAACGACCGAGATGCGAGGCGCGCCACTCACCCCGCCACGGCCCGTGACAGCGGTGACGTCACCCTCGCCGCCGCGGTCGCGGTCACACCATGGCCGCCGCCGTCGCCGTTTGGACGGAACAGGTCTTCGCATACTAGGCAGACCTGCACGAATTCGGAAGTGGCGGATGGACGAAGGGAAAGCGGACGAATCGCCTGCGGAGGCTCTCGCCGGTTCGGCGAGGGAATTCATGTTGGACGGACGAAGCCGCGTGGCTTGTGAGCTTCCGTAGGCCCCTGGACGGAAACGGGCAACGACGTGGCGATTCCTCCATGGTGAGCGGCCACGACGGCACCATTGCCAATAGTAACGTCCCCACCCCGTCGCTGCAGGTGCCGCCGTGCAGACAAGGATCAGCGGCGCAGTCATCGATGTTCGTCTCGCAGTGGGTGCCGTTGTAGCCGACTTTGCACTTGCAGGTATAGCTCGCGATGCCATCGGTGCACGTACCGCCGTTCAGGCAAGGACCAGCGGCGCAGTCATCGATGTTCGTCTCGCACCGCGTGCCGCTGTAGCCCGTCTTGCACCTGCACGTGTACGTGTCGACGCCATCGACGCACGCTGCGTCGTTGAGGCAACGTCAACGCTTCCCCCTACCCCAACTGCGCTCCCCCCCACGCCCATGCCACCGGCCCACTCACCGCTTCCCGCAGTGCCGCCCGTCCCCATGCTTCCATCGGGGTAACCTCCCCCCATCCCGCTCTCTTGGCCCTCCATCGTGTCGGTCCCGCCGTCGGCATCAGCGAACTCACGCGTTCTGTGAGCGCAGCCCATCAGCAAGAGTACAGCCAGTCAAGCCACGCCCGTGCGGGTACACAGTGGCAATTCCCGCGGAAGCACCCCAATATCTCGTCCCGTCGTCATGTTGTTCCTCCGACATGAACCCGAACCACCTGCAGCAAAGAAAGCAACGACGAAACGGCCTCGGCGCCAGCGCCGAGATAGTACTTCGACGTCTCCGTACACCACCACGAGCACCTGCTGACCGTGACTCTCGGAGTCTTACCACAGCTCAGCGCGAGTCAGGCGCCACGATTCTCGCTCGCCCCGGCGGCCAAAGGCTCCGCCCGTCGTCAGCGCTCCAGCCGCTCGGCCCAGCTGGGATTTCCGCGACGCAGCGCACCAACGGGCTGCAGGCGAGTGGTGCGCGACCAGAGGCGGCGACGTCGCGGTGGCCGCGGGCTGGAGCGGCAACGCACCGCGCGCGGCGCCTGCGATGAAGGCGCGCGCGCGTCCTGCAGCACCGACCTGTCCGTCGAGATCGAGGGCTGGGGTTTCGACGACGCCGGTCAGCGCAGCCTCGGTTCCCACCCACGCGGCAGATGACCGCGGAGAAAGGCTCGGGAAGACACTCCGTCCGACACTTGTCCAAGAGCAGAGAGATCCCTCATGAAAGCTCGGAAAGCGTCACAAGACCTCCTGGAACGTGCGCTCCGGCTGCAGCGTAGCGGGCGAACGAAAGAGGCAGAGTCGCTCTGTCGTCAGCTGATTTGCCGCAGCGGGCTGAACCACCGAGCGCTGTGTTCGCTGGGATTGCTGCTGTTCGACTCGGGGCGCCTCGCGGAGTCGACGCAGTACCTCGAACGAGCCGTGGCCATCGAACCCAACCCCAAGTATCTCACGAGCCTCGGCGAGGTCTACCGGCGACAGGGCCGGCTGGATGTGGCGGCGGAAACCTTCGGACGGATCCTCGAAATCGACCCGGACTTTCCGGAAGCCCGCCTGAATCTCGCCGTCACTCTCGCCGAGGCGGGCGTCGATGCAGAGGCGCTGGCGCTGCTCGAGGAAGCGGCCCGGGTCGGCCCCGACAGTCCACGCCTCCGTGTCGCCCTCGCCTGGTTGTTGCTCCACCTGCATCGCCCGGAGCCATCGTTGGCTCACGCCAGGCGCGCCGTCGAGCTGGGACCGAACGTCGCATCGACTCACTGGCAGCTCGGCGATGCCCTGGACGCCTGCGGCAAGAAGGCGGAAGCCATCTCGAGCTACCGCCGCGCCGTCGAGGTGAACCCCTCGGACCACCGTGCTCACAGCGACCTCATCGTCGCCATGCTCTTGGATCCCGAATACGACGCTCAGGCGATCGGCGCCGAGGCTCGCGCGTGGGCGCAGCGCCACGCAGAACCGCTTCGAAAGCAGCTACGCCCCCACGCGAACGACAAGGACCCCGAGCGCCGCCTGCGCGTCGGTTACGTTTCTCCCGATTTCCGTGCGCATCCCATACAGCAGTTCCTGGTGCCGCTGCTGGAGCACCACGACCCGTCTGCTTTCGAGATCTTCTTGTACTCGTCCGTGCATCGACCGGACCCCGAGACCGAATGGTATCGAGCCTTCGCGGGTGACCGCTTTCGCGACATCCGAAACATCGAAGACCTCCAGGCGGCCGAGCTGGTGCGCAGCGACCGGATAGACATCCTCGTCGATTTGGCTTTGCACAGCACGGGCGGACGTCTGCGGGTGTTCGCATGTCGGCCGGCGCCCGTACAGATCAGCTGGCTGGGCTACGCGGGAACCACGGGTCTCGGCACCATCGACTATCGCATCACCGATCCTTTCGTCGATCCGCCGGGCGCCGATGTCAGCGTGTACTCGGAGGCCTGCCTTCACCTGCCCGAAACGTCGTGGTGCTACGCTGCTCTCTGCTCCGAGCCGGCGGTGGAAGCCCTGCCAGCGCTGAGCGCCGGCTGTGTCACCTTCGGCTGTCAGAATAGCTACCGCAAACTCCACACACGTCTGTTCGCCTTGTGGGCGCGCGTGCTGCGCGAAGTCGCCGGGGCCCGCCTGTTCCTCCACGCAGAGGAGCATGCGCGGAAAGGAGTGCGCCAAGCCTTCGCTCGAGAGGGCGTTCAAGCCGACCGCCTCGAGTTTGGAGGGCGACTTTCGCGCGACGAGTACCTCCGGCGCTATCAGCGTATCGACATCGGGCTCGATACGTTTCCCTTCAATGGGGCCACCACGACGCTCGACGCCGCCTGGATGGGCGTGCCGGTCGTGACCTTGAGCGGCCGCTCGTCACTGCAGCGCGCCGGGACCTGCATCGCCATGAACCTCGGCCTTCCGGAGCTCGTCGCCCTCTCGGAGGACGAGTTCGTCGAAACCGCCGTCACGCTCGCGCGCGACCTCGATCACCTGAGCCAGCTTCGCGCTGGACTCCGCTGCCGACTCGAAACGTCGCCCCTCGGGAATGCGCCTCGCTTCGCGCGTCATATCGAGAACGCGTACCGCACCGCGTGGCGACGCTACTGCACGGGGCCGTGACGGCGCACGGTCCCCACGCCCGTCTTCCCCTGGCGCGCGGGCGGCGCGCCTTTGGGGAAGACCGCAGGCGCGCAGCCCCGAAGGGGCGAGCACCTGCGAGTTGGGGCAGCCCCGGGCCCGCCCACTTCTACGGCCAGAGCAGCTGGAATCCGGTCGCTCGGTCCAGGCGCCGCACGGCTTCGGTATCGATCAGCTCGACGACGATCGCTTCCATGACGTGCCACACGCGCACGCCCAGACGCGCGCACCCGGTGAGCGTGTGGTCGTCGCGACCGCAGGCCATGTGCACGTGAACCACGGGGCTATTCTGCTCGTCCGGAAAGAGCGTGCCCGCGCCGACCACCTCTCGGACGTCGCTGACGGCGCGCGACATCGGCTCGACCGAAGCCGCACGCGGGTGTTTCGGGCCCACGACCAGGTGGCTTCCTTGATCCATGCCGCCCAGGAGGGTGATGGAAGCCGCGCGGATACGCTCGGCGCGCGCCAGAGCCTCGAGGCACTCGTGAACCACGTCACCGTCCTCGAGCCGAACCACGAAGATGCGTCCTTGGCGGGCTTCGGAGTATCTCATCGGCGGCCTCAGGCTCGCATCCTGAGGATCTCGCCCACCGCATCGGCGTCGATGCGGCGGTGCTCGCCAAGCCGCGCACGGCGAGCCCGGAAGCGCTCGGTGATCTTCGCCGCAGCCTCTTGCGCGTCGATACCGTGGTCAGCGAGCCGCACCGGCATGCCGAGCGAAAGGAAGAACTGCTCCGTGGCTTCGATGGCGCCCTCGACGCCGGAAGCGCCGAACACGCGCTCGGCGTACTGCGCGAGCTTGTCGCGTTTCTGGTCGGCGCAGAGCTTCCAGACTCCCGGCAGGACCACGGCCAGGGATTCGGCGTGGTCGATCCCGTACAGGGCGGTGAGGTCGTGCCCGATCTCGTGCGTGGCCCAGTCGTTCGGCACGCCGCAGCCGACCAGGCCGTTGAGCGCCAGGGTCGCACACCACATGAAAGCAGCGCGCGCATCGTAGTCCTGCGGCGCGGCCAGGGTCTTCGGCCCCACTTCGACCAGAGTCGTGAGGATGCCTTCCGCGAGGCGGTCGTGCAGCGGCGCCGCCGCCGGGTAGGTGGCGTACTGCTCGAACACATGCACCATGGCGTCGACGATGCCATTTCTGACCTGTTTCGGGGGCAGGGAGAAGGTGGTTTCCGGATCGAGGATCGAGAAGACCGGATACACGGCGCGGCTCGAGAAGGCCAGCTTCTCCTGGGTCGAGTCGCGGCTGATCACCGCGTTGCCGTTGGACTCGCTGCCGGTGGCGGGCAGCGTGAGCACGGCGCCGATGGGCAAGGCGGCGTGGACCGGCGCGTGGCGGCTCAAGATGTCCCATGGATCTTGTCCTTCGAACCGAGCCGCGGCTGCGATGAACTTGCACGCGTCCAGCACCGACCCCCCGCCCACCGAGAGCAGAAAGCCGATCTTGTGCTCGCGCACCCTTTCGACGGCCCGCATCGCCGTCTCGTAGCGAGGATTCGGCTCGATCCCGCCGAAGTCGACCCGCGCGCGCTTGCCCAGGGCTCGGCGGACCTGGTCATAGACGCCGTTGGACTGGATGGATCCCCGGCCATAGACCAAGAGGATGGGGACGTCCTGGGGCACGCGCGAGGCGAGCCCGGCGATGGTGCCTTTGCCGAACACGATTTCGGTGGGGTTGTGGAAGACGAAGTTCTGCATGGGAGGAGGAGATCGGAAGCGGGATGGGGCGGGATGTCAAGGGGGCGGCCAGGGCTGGTTGACACGACGGGGGGTGTGCTAGATTCACCGCCGTGGACGACGTGATGATCGAACGCTTCGACACGCTCGACGCGAAAATCGGTAGCATCGACGACAACGTCGATGTCGTGCGACGCGAAGTCGAGGGCGTGCGGGGCGACCTTGCCGAGCTCCGCTTCCGCCTCGCTGAGGTGGAGATGCGGACAGCAACGGCTCTGCTCGACGTCGTCCGCCCCAACCAGGACCTCGTTTCCGAGCTACGCCAACAGCATCTCGCTCGCGATGAACGCATCGAAGCGCGGGTCAAGCCCGTCGAGGCGCTGGAAGCTCACAGATTTGCCATTCAGAGTCTGCTGGACGCTCACGAGTGGATCGCGCAGTCGTTGACGCGGCGGGCGTGCAACGAAGGCCAATACCGCCGGCCCAAAGCGCCGAGCCGCCGGACTACGCTGCCGAGGCGGCGGCAACCAGCGACGCAAGCTGATTCTCACAGAGCTCGAGGACGAGCTCCAGAAAGTCCTCGAAGTTGTCGCGGCGCAGTCCGATCTCGTTGATCCAGCAGACGACGCCGTGCTCACCGTCGCGGCGCAGAACGCTCGGGTCGAACGCGAACACGGTTGAACCCCCTGCGTCGGCGCCGAAGGGAATGAGGTTCGACACACGCCGAGTCCGACGCGTTTGCGGACCGATGTCTGGCACCGGCGTCTGCTCCCGTTCGCACACCGAGCCGAGCAGGTTCTTGTAGCGTTGTTGGCCCAGTCGGTCGGTGCCCAGCAGGCAAGCACCATCGTAGAAGTGGGACAGGCCATCACTCTCGGCCAGGAAGGCCCTGTAGCTCGGCGGCAGAGGCTGACCGATGCGTCTTTCCGCAACCCAGATCGAGTAGGGCGACGCGCCAGGGTTGTGCCGAAGGCCAGGGCTGCCCGGAGGGACGAGCCAGAGGATCTCCGTCTGGACCTGTCGGATTGCGGTGAGTTTCGCTTGCCAGGGTGCCATAGCCGTCTCCACGGCCCCGAAACGGGCCTTCCCGGCCTTCGTATGCACCCTTCTTGGTAGATGGCCCAGAAAGTGGTTGCACGGGGCCGGAACCGGGCTGTGCGTACCTTGTACGACCCTGTAGCGAACTCGGAGTTGTCAGCGCAGGCGCCCGATGCCTGGCAGCGCGTCGCAGAACAGCGCAGGATGGCAGCTCTCACTCACCAGAGCAATGCCGCGTGCCCCTGGTCGCTGCCTGTCCCGCGAGAACACAGGAGTAGGGATCCGATGAACACACCATGGTTTGCCCGAATCCTCACGTTGGCACCCGCAGACGCGGCGGGTCCGAACGTCCGAGTCTGGGGGCGGACGCTCTGGTGTGTGTTGTTGGCCACGGTCGTTCTTGCGGGTGCGTGCGCCAAGCACCACGACTCGACGGACAAAGACGCGGTCGCCGGCAACGGCGGCACCAGCGACGGGGCGAGCGGGGGCTCGGCCGCGACGGGCGGCAGCGCGGGCGAGAGCGGCGATGTGACCGGCGGCCGCCCAGGAACGGGCGGACAGATTGGCACGAGCGACGGCGCGGGCGCGGGGGGACAGGCGACAGGCGGCGGTGGCACGAGCTCCGGCGGTAGCAGGTGGGGGTTCGCTGGCGAACGGACCAGCGGCGGCACGAGCTCCGGAGCTGCCGGGGGTGCGGCGACGGGCGGACGCTCGGGAACCGGAGGCACCGGCGGACGCACCAACACGCCCGGAGCCACGGTACTCGAGGTCACCGACAGGGTGGTCGCCTCGGACATCCAGCACTTCGGCATCAACCTCGGCGATGACAACTACTGGGACTCGGTCCTCAACAAGAACCGGATCAAGAACGGCGGCTTCGAGGGCGTGATGTACCGCCACATCGCCAGAGGGCCCGGGGGCGATGCCGAGTCGCTGTACGACTGGAACGACTACAGCTTCACGCCCTCGGCCACGGACGACGATCTCTCGGCGCGCACGTGGCTCGACGTCGCCACCGGAGCCACAGCCTGGATCTTGGCCGGGGACCGCGCCTGGCAGCCCGACGTCGTCGATCGTATCGAGCACGCCCTGATGCCAGGACGCGAGGACGAGGGGGACCGGCTCCGCTTCGTTCTTGCCGACAGTGGACCCAGGGTAGGCTCGGCCAATGGGCGCACGCTCGATGAGGTGGGGCTCTTGCTCGAGAAGGTGGAGCCCTGGGGATTCATCGGCCAACATGGTGCCCCGCTCTGGACCTTCGCGAGCGACGGGGCCAGCATCACCACGGCGGGCAACGATCTGCCGCCCGCAACTCGTGGCAGCGCCGTCGCGGTCCTCTCGGCGCCCGGCGCCGAAACGGCCAAGCTCATGTACCCGCTCGTGCCGACGAACCTCGCGGAGGCGAACGGGACGTGGCGCATCAACTTCTGGGCCAAAGGTGATGGCGAGCTCACCGTCGGATACGGGCCTTGGGGCGATCCCCAGGGTCCAGAGCCCGTCGCCCTCACGAGCGATTGGCAGTACTTCGAGGACCTGCCGATTGTGGTTTCCAGCTACACAGACGACAGCCTGAACCTGCACCTTTCGGTGACCGACGGAACGGTGCTCCTCGACGACGTGGCGGCCTACCGTGAGGGAGACACGAATCCAACGGCCTTCAGCGACGATCTCGTCAACCTCCTGCACGAGCTCCGCCCAGGCTCGCTCCGACATCTGCAGGTGGGAGGAAGCAGTATCGAGAACCACCTCAGACCGGACCACGAGCGCATGGCCTTCGAGTTCCAGCGCACGGTGCCTCCGGATCCCAGCGTCGGCTGGCCGCCGCACCCGTACACCAACGGTGGCGCTCAGATGCATCCCTACGGCCTGCACGAGTTCCTAGGGCTCTGCGAGGAGGTCGAAACCCAACCCTGGATCTGCGTGAGCGGCACGACCTTCCCCGAGGAGCTGCAGGACCTGATGGAGTACTTGGCCGGCCCGACGAGTTCGCCCTACGGCAAGCTTCGCGCCGACCGAGGACACGCTCAGCCATGGACCGGGGTTTTCGACCGGATCCACATCGAGATCGGCAACGAGGCGTGGAACTGGGGGCAGGCCTATGCGTACGGCGGCTGGAACGGCCCCGAGTACTGGACCCGTCTGTTCGCCGACGCCAAGACCAAGCTCGGTGGGTACGGAGCCACCGGCCGCGTCCGCTTCCACATCGGCGCCCAGAACTACAACACCTGGCTCGGGCAAAGTCTGGTGCAGAACCACGGCGCCGCCGCCGATGGCTATGCCATCGCGCCCTATGTCATCCACGAGATGAACGACACCCAGGCAGGCCTCGACGACGAGGAGCTCTTCTCCTGGGCGTTCGGCTGGGTCTGGTATCTCGATACCGGCGGACCGATGCAGTCGAACGCCGACATGATCCAGAGCTCGGTGAACCCGAACCTCGAAATCAGTGTCTACGAGGTCAACCACCACATCACGGGCGGGTCGGCACCCACCGAACCACGCAACCGCATCGTCACAAGCCTGGGCGGCGCGCTCAACGTCATCAACCACATGCTCCTCATGCTGGAACGTCACGACGTACGAGTGCAGAACTTCTTCTCGCTCTTCCAGCGGGAGTACGACGGCGTCGGCCTGTGGGGCTCGGTGCTTTCGGCTCGCGCCGGCCAGGAGCGATATCGCCCGAGTTTCCAGGCGCTCGCCCTCGCCAACCGGGTCCTCGACGGGGATCTCGTCGAGGTCGACCGCAGCGGCGAGGATCCGACCTGGCAGACGACCTTCGACTACGAGGATGAGAGCGTCACCGTCGACGTCCCCTACGTTCACGCATACGCCACGGCAGACGGCGCGACGCGGGGCTTGATCCTGCTGAATCTGCACCCGACGGAGGCGCTGCCCGTTCGCCTGGAGCTCTCGGCCGCTCCGACCTCTGCCGCGACCCGTTGGACGCTCGCTGGCCCCAGCATCGCCGCCAACAACGAGCCCGAGCACGAACCCGAGGTCACCGTCACGACGGAAACAGCCGACGACTTCGCGGACGGCTGGTTCACCGACCTACCGGCTCACTCGATGACGGTGCTGCGCTGGGAGCAGCCGACGTAGCGGCGTCAGCGGTCGAACCACGGCTGTGCGTCGCTATCCATCGGCTCCGCGCAACAGCGAAAACCCGTCTCCGTGCCGTTGTAGTAGGCATCGTGCGCAGTCTGCGCTGCGCGGCAGTCGTTGCGGCCTGGCTGCCAGTAGGCGCCCTTCATGGCAGGGCGCGGCGGGCCGCCGACGTCCATCGCCACGAATTCCTCGAGATTGCCGGCCATGTCACGCACGCCGAAGGGACTCGTACAACGTGGAAACGAACCGGGTGCAGCTCGCATGTCTTTGAGCAGCCCTCCCTGGGTCAAGAGATCGATGCGGTCGGCATTGCAGGCCGACGAGTCACGCTTCATTCCGTACGGGTACGCCAACATGGCCTCGCCTTCGCAGGCGAAGTTCCACTCGCTCTCCTTGCACACCCGCCTGCCGAGCTGGCGGCACGCGCGCATGGCATGCGTGAAGCTCATGTGATTGGCGGGCAGCGACTCTCCCTCGTGTCGGTATTCATCGCGGTCGATGCAGAAACGCAGGCGTTTCCTCTGCCGGCTCGCGCATCGGGGCTGCGCGTACTGCGCGCAGCGGAACGCATGATAGCGGCCCGGCGGATCGAGGTAGCGACGGCAGCGATGCTCCACGTCGGGGCAGTACATGCCTTCGACCAGCACCATGCCCTCGGGGCACGCGCCCGGCATCTTGGCGGCGATATCGACGAAGCGCATGTGCTTCGAGGCAACGGACGCGTGCATCGCGTCTGGGCGCGCGACGGTGCGCGCGAGCGGTAGCGCCTCAGGCCGGTCTCCCAGCGACAAACCGCGTAGGCTGTCCCGTCCGCAGCCGACCAGCAGGGCCGCGACGAAGAGTACTGCCGACCAGCGCCGAACCCAAAGCACGTGCCACTTTCGGACAAGGCGAGGTCAGCGTCAAGGCACGATCGGCGAGAGCACCAGAAGCGACGTTTCACTCGTACGGTCATGCAATGCTTCGAGTACAGCGGGTCACTCGTGCCGCGTTTCGATTGATCTGAGGGGCCGGAAGCGCCGCCTCCAGCTGGGTGAAGGCGGCGCTTCCGGGCCCAAACCCACTCGTCTGACCCGCGGCACCCCTCGTTTTTGGGCATCGTTTCAATTGAAACGATGCCCCAGATACGGCACGCGACTTCTGGCCGGCCGAGCGCGATTCGGCCGCTTTCACTCGAGCCGTCGATTTCAGCCGGATCCAGCGTCTTTGCAGCAGCGCGCACCGATCTGGACATCGCGATAGTGGTCGTCATGCCCCACCGTCGCGGGACGGCATCGGTTGCGGCCCGGTAGCCACCAGCCACCTTTGAGCACGTTGCTGAACGGGGCTTGGTAGCGGGCCACGTCGCTGAGCACGGGCTCGTCGACGTTGCCGACCATATTGACCACGCCGAACGGGCTCACACACTCTGGATGCGCCCGTGCGCTTTCGCGCAGATCGCGCAGCACCTGTGGCTTGGCGTTCGGATCGTATAGATCTTCGTGGTCCTGGTTGCAGAGGGGCTGCCGCGACCAGCCGTAGGGATACGGTTGCATAGCTTCGCCCTCGCACGCGAAGGTCCATTCCTTCTCGAGACAGATGCGGCGGCCTAGCTTGCTACATAGCTTGCTCGCGCGCGTCAGGCTCATGTAGTTGACTGGCAGGGCTTGTCCCGGCAATGTCTGTTCGTAGCGATCGATGCAGAAGCGCATTCTTTCGCGCTTTGCGACACACTCGGCGGGCTGTTCGTACCGTCCGCATCGAGCGTAGGGGAGCTTCCGATCGTCGAGCCAGTGCGAGCAGCGCTGGCGCACCTTGGTGCAGTACTCGCCTTCAACGAGCACCATATCCGCTGGACAGCTGGTGGAAGCTTCGGCCGGATGGGCGTGAATTTCCTTTGTGGGCGCAGGCGCTGGACACACATTGGCGTCGCCAGCTTCGCTCCACGGTTCGGGATCCACCCCGGCGCTCGCATCCTCGGGGTCGTTCGCCCACTCGGGCACGAGCGCTGCGCCTGGCGCTGCCGTGGTGGGCTCGGCACCCTGCGATCTGTCGGCGGCCGTGTGCTGGCCGGCGAGCAGAGCCGAGCACGCGCCGGCCACGGCCATCATAGCGAACACGGCTGCGCGGCAGTCTGCCACACAATAGACTGAGATTTCTCGCCGAGTCAGGCAAGCACCCGCGTCCCCGAGTCGGCCGCTGCCGTCGCCCGCAAGAGGTCGCTTGGCTTGCAGAGCGGCGAGATTCGTATGTTTCCGAAGCAAGCGTGAGTGTGGCCGAAGAAACCGTCATCGGGGCCTCGGCTGCGCCTCTGCTGACCCGACAGGGCCGTTCACCGGGGCCAGCGTTGGCTGAGATCAGATTGTTGAGCCGTCTCTCACGGTGCGAGATCACTTGCGTCGAGCTGCCGGAGGTCCGCACGCCACCCACGTCCTGGACCGACAGGCGGGCCCGGCCTGGCCCGGCCTGGCCCGGCCTGGCCCGACCTTGCGAGGTGCGCTGGAGCCTGATAATCTGCCGGGCATTCGTTCCTTATCTCGCACCTCGAGAACGATCGTGAATGCCGCGGATCTTCGCTTCGTTGCAGAGACCGCCCCGCTCATGGGACTGGGCGGTCGAGCCTTCGTGGTGCGAAGTCGGTGGCCGGAAGACCATCGTTCCTCAGGCGTCCTCGATGGATGGGTGTGGTCGCCATGAAACAGGATGGAATGTCGAGGGATGTGCCTCGTTCGGTGTTGACGATGTGGTCAGGCGCAGGGTGGCTCCTGGCCGCGACGCTGGTCGCGCTGTCCAGCGGCTGCTCTGACGGTCCGAGTCGCCACTTTGGCGACAACGGCCCTGGTGCGCCCGGAGGCGGCGGAACGGGCCCTGACAACGAATCATCCACGGCCGGAGGCGATGCCGCGTCCGGCCGGGACAACGGGACTCCGGATGCAGCAGGCGGGGACTCTGACACCGGCGACGGCGGCAACACGCGGAGCGGGACCGGCGGCACCCGTCCTGGGGCCGGCGGCGAAGAGCGTGCGTCCGGCGGCGTGACGGCCGTGGCCGGGCTGGGCGGCGAGGATCTTGGGACAGCTGGAACGGATACCGAGTCGGATGGCCACGCCGGAACCGGGGACGCCGCTGGCGATACCGGCTTCGGCGGCGCCGATACCGGGGATGCCGGCTCCGCTGGCGACGACAACGGCTCCTCCGGCGGCGGCGCAGGTAGCCTGGAGGACGGCTCGGACTGCTCCGTGGACCTGCAGTGCCGCTCCCGCCACTGCGTGGACGACGTGTGCTGCGACAGCGAGTGTGACGGGCAGTGCGAGTCGTGTAACGAGTCAGGCAAGAAGGGTCAATGCTCGACCGTACAGTCAGGTGTCCCTCGCGGCAGTCGGCCTGCGTGCGACGGCACGGACCCGTGCCAGGGAGAATGCGATGGACGCAGTGGCAAGGCGTGCAGCTACCCCGGCGCCGACGTCGTCTGCAGCCCGGCTAGCTGCGACGGCGGGACGGTGACGACTGCGTCGGTCTGCAATGGCGCGGGCACCTGCACCGGGCCAGAAACGTCGCACTGCGCGAGCGGCCAGTGTGAATCCGGCGGCGCTGCCAGGTGCGAAGGTAGCTGCAGCCCGGGTTCATGCGGCGCGGATGCCTACTGCGACGCGACGGGCGCTTGCCTACCCCTGAAAGATCCCGGTGAGCTCTGCCCGGATGACGACTCACAATGCGAAGGGAACCACTGCGTCGACGGTGTCTGCTGCGACTCGGACTGCTCCGGGCAATGCCAGATGTGCGACAGCTCCGGAACGTGCGTGCGCGTGACGAGCGGCGCCCCGCGCGGCGACCGTCCGCCGTGCGACGGCTCCGGTACGTGCGCCGGATCGTGCGACGGCAGCTCCGACACGCAGTGCCACTACCCGGGTGCAAGCAAGGTTTGCACGGAGGGGACGTGCAATGCCCAGCTGACCGTCGCCACCAGCGCATCGGTGTGCACCGGCGCGGGCGTCTGCAGCAGTGCGCAGGACACCACGTGCGACGGTGCTGACTACTGCAGCGGCGGCCAATGTGTCGACAAGCTCGCCGATGGCGACGACTGCGACCGCGACATCCAGTGCAGCAGCGGAAGGTGTGCGGACGACGCCGTTTGCTGTACGCTGGGGCTCACCGTGTGCGACGGCTCGTGCGTCGACACGGCAACCGACTCGTCCAACTGCAGCAAGTGTGGCGTCCAGTGTGGTGCTGGCCTATCCTGTTCGAATGGCGGGTGCTGCCCTGCCGGGAAGACGAATGTGGGCGGCATTTGCTGCTACCCCGGGGAGTCGAACTGCAACGGGGAATGCTTCGATCTGCAGAACGACAGCCAGCACTGCGGCACCTGCTACATAGGATGCAGCATGAACCAGGAGTGCCAGGGAGGCTCCTGCGAGTGCGCTGTCTCCACCCTCTCGTGCGGCTATTGCGGCAGCTGGGCCTTCGATTCGGACACCACGGAGCTCTGGCTCGCGGGCGCCCCTGATCCCAAGAATCCCCCGACGCTGGGCGAGCTCCACGTGGAGTCGGGCAGCCTCGCGTTCACCTACCAGGGCACCTCCGCCCCCCAGGGGACCCGAGTACACGTCTTGCTCTGCGGCAGCACCGGTGTCCAAGCCGATGTCGGCGGCTATGGATTCTCTGCCGATATCCGTTTTGACGGAACGACGTTGACCCACAGTTCCAACGCCGCCCGTGGCTACGTCGGAGAAAGCACGGACACCATAAGCTGGGCGACCAGCGACATCGCACTCGAATCCAACAAGTGGCTGAAGATCACCGGGACCTGGCCCGCGGGGCAACACGCGGCCTACCTTGGAGTCAGCCTCTCGCTATACGAGGGTTGGACGGGGACGGTGCTCATCGACAACATCCAGCTTACCCCTCCGTAGCTCGAGTGTGCGGCGAACGCGGCCCGCGTGTCTGCCATCCTGTCAACGGATCTGCTCCTGGACGCAACGCGCGCGACAGTCTGACGCCCAGCTCGCGACAGCTCGTGCGCGTTTCAGGCACGGATCCGCCTTTTCGGGCTGCCGGCACGATTCTCGCTTCCGGGAGATCATGCTCGACCTTCTACGTCCGAGTCGTGCAGCGCATCTCGGCGTCGCGGCGCTCTGCCTGTGCGCCACTTGGGCGGTCGGCTCTGCCCCAGCGCAGACGCAGGCGCCGAGCGTGAGTACGGAGCAGACCCCATCGAGCGACGACTGTCTTGCGCCCTCCCCGCCCGAAAGCCACACGAACCCCTCCGAGCCCGAAGACCCGCTCTCCGCGCCCCCATGCGATGGGCTGCGCGTCAGCATCATCATCGAGGCCGAGGATCCGACCACCTCCAGGGCTACGCTCTCGGGCCCTGGTGCCGAGGGAACGCGTACGGCTCGAGTCGGAACCCGGGTGTCCGGGGCGACCGTGGTCTTCATCGGGACCAATCCTCGCAGCGCGAGCCCGGCCGTGTGGCTCACGAGCGGGCGCGGCTTGTGTCAGTCGAGCATGTTCGCGCCGGGCATGTCCACCCGCCAGTTCGGGTCCGAAGCGCAGCCCGTCGACGGCGGACGTCCGAGCACGCCGCAGCGGCTTTCGCGGTTGCGCGTCTTCCCGGAGCTGCGCGACGGAAAGGTGATCGGCGTGAGAGTCACGGGCATCACCCCGGGCAGCCTGCCCGCGCTGCTCGGGCTGAGCAACGGCGACCGGCTCGAACGCGTCAACGGCTACGAGCTCTCGAACATGGAAAACGCGCTCATGCTGTACTCGAGGCTGCGCAGGATGGATCGCCTCGAGGTCGAGCTGGAGCGCCGGGGGCAGAAGATCACGAACACTTATTTCATACGCTGAGCGAACGGTTTCTGGAGCCACGCGCCGACGTCGGATTCCGGTGCGTCCGCTGGATCTCGGGCAAGGGCCCCCCTTGTCCGCTCTTGCGGCCAGCGAGAGCTATACAAGGGGGGAGAGCTGATCCGTGCTCCAGTTGCTTCTCTGACGCGACGAACGGCCTGACCGCCCACCGCCCTGGAGAGGCTCATGGCGGGACGAACTGGGTCGCGAATGGCCAGCAGCCTGTGCCCTTCCGCACGGACCTACCGTACTGGGTGCACCGACCGACCGCGAGGGACCGTTTTGTCCCCCCCCGCCACGGGCACACACTCTACGGATGCACTGGCCGATCCGGACCCCGGGGCGTGGTGGATGATGCCCGCCGAAGCTGCTTCCGTCCGCGTTCTGCGCCGGCGCATGCCCCGCAAACACCATGCTGCCGGTGGGGTCCATGGCGAGGTCCCCGGGAGTTCCGCCGCGAACGTACATCAGTGATGTGTCTGCAAGACGCCCGGCGCCGTCGAATCGACCCAGGCACAAGTCGCTCGATCGGTCACGCTGGCACGCTCCGAACACGATGGGCCTTCCCGATCGGTCGAGCGCTATCGCAGTGGCCGCGTAGTACGATCCGTCGCCGTACCGAGCCAAGCTGAGCACCACTCCCGCTGGCGAGAGCTTGACGACGAAGCCATCGCGGCCCGTCCCTCGCGAGACGGCGGCATGCGGCGCCGCCTCGAGCTTGTCCCTGAACCAACCCGAGACCCACACGCTTCCGTCCGCGTCCACGACCAGCCCGGTCACCCCCGCGTGCCCATTCAACAAAGTGGTCCAGACCGGGTCCCCGCCTGCGTCCAGTTTGCGCACGAAGGCCGAGTGTTCGCCAGGACGCTCGACGTTCAGGCCACCGCCCACGATGACGGCTCCTTGCCCGTCCACCCCGACAGCCGTCAGCTCGGTGAAGTCGGCCTCGTGAACCGTGCGAAGCAGCAGCACGTCGGCCACCGCGCTCTGCGGCTTTGCCGTGCCGTTCGCTCCTGGGGCAGCCGCGTGGGCGGTTGGGCCCGTCGGGGTCCCGGTCGCGCCCGGGGGGCGTGAGCAGGACGCCAGGAAGCCCGCTGTACCGAGCGCCGGAAGGACGCCAACGAGAAACGGTCCCCCGTTGCGCGCCAGCGAGCTTCGTCGTCGGTCCACCATGGGGCGCCAACCTAGCACGGGCGCAGCCGCACACGTCGCGCGTCAGCCCACCGTGCACCGAGGGCACACGCCCCCGTAAACCGCACCGGCGCAGGCCCTGCCGGCCGTGGCTCGGCTCGTCGACGAGCCCGCGCTCGATTCCGACGCAAGAACCACGCGAGGCCGACCCCCATCCCGCCGTTCAGAAACGGCAATCCGACGGGACCCGCCGCATCACGCATCGCGATACGCCATGATGGTCTCCGCCTCGTCGATCCCGACAGCCTGGTATTTGAAGGCCTTGTCCGTGGTCCATCCGAGGGAGGTGAGCTCCATGGCGCGGATGATCTGAGGTTGTTTCCAGACCGAGAGGTTGTTGAGCGCGCCGCCGGTCACGGAAGACGTCTTCAGGTAATGCTTCATGATGCAGAGCCCCGTGACGTCGGCGGCCACGGTGTCCGGTGAGGCAACGATGATCCCCGGGGACACCACGACGTCGTTGGAGCCGCTGAACGGACCCCCGCTGAGCAGCGCCTTGGTAGCGTCCAGGATGACGAAGTCCGACTTGCGCGCGAGGTGGAGCTCGGCCAGAGCGGGCGACAGGTTGGTCGGATGCGTATTGCGGAAATTCGTTTGGTTTCCGTACCACGCCTTGATCGCCATCGTGTAGTTGGCGTACGAGTGACTCTTGCACACGGGCATGTTGATGACGTAGTCGGCATCGAGAAAAGACTCGAAGCACGTAATCCCATCGGGCCAGTTGGTCGCGCCCTCTGGCTTCACCGTCCGGGTACCACCCGAGCTCATGTCGAGCGGCGTGGCGCCTTCGCTCGTGGCCGCCTCCTGGATCCCGTTGGCCCTCATGTAGTCGGCCGTGTCGCCCGCGAGCGAATCCTCGCCCACGAGGATGGCCGCGGGCGTGCCTTTGGCCTTGATCGCCTGGATCACGGCGCGCACGACCTCTGCGCCGGTCGTGTACGGCGGCCCGTCGGCGATGACGGCGTTCGGACGGAGCATCACGGTCTTGCCCGTCAAGTCCGGGAAGCCGCCCACGGCCTCGATGGCGGCCTTGACGGCCTTGTTCACGTCGGCATCCCGGACCAGGGCCGCCAGAGGCGTCTGGGCCCCCGCGCTGGTGCCGCCCGTGGCCGCAGCGCCGCCCGTCGCCGTCGTGCCCCCGGTCGCCGCGTCGCCGCCCGCGGCCGTCGTGCCTCCCGTGGCTGCTCTGCCTCCGGCCGCTCTTCCACCCACGGCCGCGCTCCTGCCGCCTTGCGCCGAGCCACCCGTGGCTGGATTGCCTCCCGTGGCGCTCTGACCGCCCGACGCGACGTCCGTGCCGCCCGTGGCCGTAGCGCCGCCCGTGCCACCCCAGCCCGTCGTGCCGGAACTGACTCCGCCCGAGCCGGGTGGACTCCCACCCGTGGCCATCTGGCTGCCGGTGCTCCCGCCCGTCGCGGACGTGCTGGACGATCCCGAGTCTCCTCCGGACGGGCTACCGCCGCTTCCGGCAGGGCTTCCGCCCGAACCAGCCCCGCCGGAGTCTGCGTCGCTGGTGTCACCGCATCCGATGCCGGCTGTCACGACGGCGCCGATGGAAGCACCCAAGAAACCGCGACGCGAAAGACCTTCGGATTTCGGTTTGGACATAGGAGACCTCCGACCGAATGCGCACTGGCCGATGCTCGGTAACCATACGCCCTTCGGAACCGAAGCTCAAAGCGTCGCGCTCCCAGCGCAATGGAAAAGCGCCCGGTCTCGCACTCAATGGTTGCAGTGGAAAATTACCAGGGCTCGCGTGAATTCGCGCGTGCCCTGGTGCACGCTTTCATCGTCGAAGGACCCCGACGCTTCCATGCGTGAGCTGGTGGCTACGAACCCGCCAGCGCATCCCAGAAGTCGCAATCGCTTTGCGCCAGACCGCTGCCCACCTCGAACGGCGTCCTGAGTATCATGTGCTGGTCGCCGACCGGGTCGTACAGAGGCCACGCCGGCAAGGAGGGAGCGTTCGGGGTCCCACTGGCGGCAAAGTTCGTCCAGTAGCTCTGCATGGTCGTCTGAGTCGACTCCACATAGGTCGGTTCGAACCCGAACTGGGGGCCGAAGACGTAGGACATCTCGAACGCGTGGAACGCCATACCTTCCTCGAAGCTGTACAGGTAGACGCTGCTGCCTTGGCTGGTGCTCGCGCGGGCCAGCGTGCGGGTGGAGCAACGAAACATCACGTCCGTCATCAGTCGTATGTAAACGGGATTGGCCTCGGCGTCGCCGCTGACCGGGTATTGAGACTTCACCAGCGCAGCGATCGGCCCGAACTGCGCGTCGACGACCGCTTCGAATTCGGCTGCCGTTTGGATCGGTCCCGTTCCCATTTGGAACAGTCCCCATTCGTCCCTGTTGGAGCCCACGATGGTCGGTCCGTGATTGAAGTTGCCGTCGGCGATGAGCTGGGCAGGGCTGGCCGGCATCAGTGGATCGTCGGGGTCGTACGAGGGCGCCCAACCCGGACCCGATATCCCGAGCTCCTTGCCCCAAGCGGCCAGCTCATCGGCGTTCTGGCCGCGCAGGCAGTCGATGACGTCGCTTGCCCCCGGGCAGAAGGCCTCGCCCAGGGCGGCACTGACGGCGTTGGCGCCGGCCTTGTCGAGCAGCGGTAGACCTCCCACGCACACGCCGCTCTCCATGATGAAACGCCGGGCGAAGTTGCGGCTGGTTGGCGACACCCTGTGCAGGCAGGTGCTCATAGAGCCGGCGGATTCGCCAAAGAGGGTCACCTTCGATGCACTGCCGCCGAAGGCCCTGATGTTGCGTCGGACCCAATCGAGCGCCAGCTGTTGGTCACGGATCCCGTCGTTGCCCGAAGGCGACTCGGCGGGCCGCATGGCATCGAGCGCGGGATGCGAGAAGAACCCGAGCGCCCCGAGACGGTAGTTCATGCTCACCAGCACCACGTGGCCGGCCTCGGAAAGGCTCTGCAGATCGTACTGGTAGGTGGCACCGCCGACGAACGCACCTCCGTGAATGAAGACCATCACCGGAAGCCGGTCCGACTTCTTGGCGTCCCGCGGCGTGAAAACGTTGAGGGTGAGGCAGTCTTCGTCGGCGGGGAGCGGACCCAATAGCAGCGAATCCTGGGGACAGCCCAGCCCGAACGCCGTGGCGTCCCGGATCCCCTTCCAGCGGTCGACCGGTTGCGGGGGAGCGAAGCGCAGCTCGCCGACAGGCGGTCTCGCATAGGGAATACCGAGGAACTCGGCTGTCTCGCCGACGATCATGCCCTTGAGCTTTCCCGCATCGATCTTCACCACGGGAGCTCTGTCCTTGGAGCATGCCTGCGCGGTGCTCGCCACGTCGGACTCGAAGTCGGTCTCGTCATACCCTCCGCAAGCTGCCGTGACACCTGCAGCCGCTGCCATCACGAGCCAGCGAGGGAGCGCCAACCCCTGTGCTCGCTTCGGGCCTAGGTCGGTCGTGGGGTGTGTCATGATGCCTCCTGGGTTGTGTCGTTGCGTTGGGCGGTCGCGCGCCGCCCGTTGATCTTCGGGCGACGATCTGGTCGGTCGAATGATATTCACGCGGCCCCCTAGTCGGGGTCAACGCGTCGCTCAGGTCGGTTGCAGGCACGACGCAATCTACTGCCGTGTGCTCCACGCCGGAAGCCGCCGCGCCCCGACAGCGGGCCGCACTTTTCAGCCCCGAAGCGCCCCGTCCGAGCGTTCGGGCGCCATGCCGGCCATCTCGGCTGTTTTCCACTGTTGCGCGTCGGAACCTGGACGTATTCCACTTCGGGACCGACGGCATGACGATGAGTGGTTCGAACGAAAACAGCGCCAAACCAAAGTCGGGGGCACATGGCCCGGCTGGGATCCCACCGGCGACATCCCTGCCAGACGACCGCGTCGTCCACGGAGTCCCCGACCCCGAACAAGGCGCTGCGGAAGGACGCGCGCCGTCTCGCACCGCGGCAGGTGACGGGGATGCAGCTCGGTCGCCAGGCCTGACCGGTCTGGAGCAGACGGTACTGCCCAGCTTCGGGCCAGCCTCGCACGTGACGAACGAGGACTGCGCGGATCCGCTGCTCGGTACGGTCGTGGCGGGTCGGTACCGGCTCGAGGCCCTGCTCGGCGTCGGCGGGATGGGCAGGGTGTATCGGGCCGAGCACGTGTACATGCGCAAGCTCTTCGCGCTCAAGGTGCTCCACGGCCACATGACCTTGGTGCCAGAAGTGGTGGCGCGGTTCGAGCGCGAGGCCGTCGCCGCCGCGCGAATCGAGCATCCCAACGTTGCGAAGGCCTCGGATTTCGGCCGCCTCGAAGACGGCGCGTTCTACCTGGCGCTGGAGTTCGTCGAAGGAGTGAGTCTGCGCGGTGAAATCCAACGTTGCGGAACCTTCACGGCGGCGCGCGCTGTCGACGTGGCTCTGCAGATGGCACGCGCTCTGACGGCGGCCCACGCCGAGGGCATCGTGCACCGCGACCTGAAGCCCGAGAACGTGATGCTGATCACGCGGAGCGGTCGCAAAGACCACGTCAAGGTACTGGACTTCGGCATCGCGAAGCTTCAGGCCGAGGACAGGCACAATGCCTCCAAGCTCACTCAGGTGGGGTCGGTGTTCGGGACCCCGGAGTACATGTCTCCCGAGCAGGCGATGGGACAGCCCGTCGACCCGCGCAGTGATCTCTACTCGGTGGGCATCATCCTCTACGAGATGCTTGCCGGGCACACGCCGTTTGCCGGCGGAAACATGGCGGCCGTTCTCACCCGCCAGATGACGGCCGAGGCCCCCCCGCTGCCCAGTGGGATCCCGTCCGGTCTGCGGAATCTCGTCACCGCGCTCCTGAGCAAGCCCGCGGACGAACGCGTAGCTTCGGCGCAGGAGCTGTGTCGGCGTCTCGAGGGTCTGGGCCTCAGCCAGCTGCCTGCTCCGTGGCCGCGGAGGGCGGTTTCGGCGTCCTCTCGTGCCTGGGCCGCGCTCGTCGCGCACGGCAAAGCCTGGGAAGGCAGGCTGGACCGCGCCGTGGTGGCCCTGACCCAGCGCGTCCCTCGGCTGAGCTTTCTGGCGCGCCCCGTTCCGATGGCAGGGCGCTCCGTCCGCCTGGGGCTCCTGGTC
>JAFGIS010000015.1 GCA_016929495.1 Polyangiaceae bacterium
CGCAGGCCGGCAGCAGCAGTGCGCAGGCCGGCAGCAGCAGTGCGCAGGCCGGCAGCAGCAGTGCGCAGGCCGGCAGCAGCAGTGCGCGGGCCGGCAGCAGCAGTGCGCAGGCCGGCAGCGGCAACGCACAGGCCGGCACCGCCAACATGGGCGGCAGTCAGGAAAACGGCGGCGCTCCGAACGCCGGCACGACTGCAGCGCAGGCGGGCACGCCCGGCGAGGCGGGCGCGGCCAACGTGGGCGGCGCGGCCAACGTGGGCGGCGCGGCCAACGCCGGAGCCGCAAACGCGGGCGCGGCAGGAGCGGGCGAGGCTTGCCTCGGCGGCGATCCCGCCGACGAACTCGACTGCAGCACGGGTTTCCCGACCACGGACTGCTACGACGAAGACCCAGAGTACGAAGGCATGAGCATCAACCTGGTCGTCGAGGCGTGCGAAGCCCTTGCGTCGGGGTCGTACTACTACGGTCCCGGGGTCGGGGGCGTCCAGCAGGCGGCGGCCGATTGCATTTCCCAGATCACCGCCGATCCTTGTGCCGAGCAGGACGCGGTGACCGAGGCAGCGGACGCGTGCCGAGCCGAAGCCGCAGCCAAGGCCTGCGAGAATCCCATCGCCGTGGAGCTATGCGGCGATGACGACTACACCGACAAGTGGGGTGACACTGTTCCCGGGATCCTGGCGTCGTGCCCGGATCTCAGTGTCGAGAGCTGCTTGGCCGGGTTGAACGCCTGGGCCTACCCCACCAACATCGCCCAGTGCATGAACCCCGACGATCCCTCTGGGGAGATGTTCGACGCCAGCTTCGAAGGCACCTGCAGAGAGCGCTTCGCCGTCTGCAGCAAGTTCTAGGAGGCGCAAGGCCAGGTGGTCGCGGCGAGCGCGCGTTGCCGCCGCGGCCACGAGGCGCCGCATGGCGGATGAGGATGCACCGGACGGGAACGCCGTGACCGCAGTGCCGGTCGGCGGTTTTGCGCGTCCCGTTCCCGCCCGGTTCCCTTGGGCCGAGCCGCTGTTCACCGTGGGGGTGACCGGTACCAACGGCAAGACCTCGACGACGCATCTGGTCGCCTCGGTGGTCCGAGCAGCGGGCGCCCAGGTGCTCTGCCAGTCCACGCTCGGCTACTTCACCAACGGCGAGCCGTTCCCCATCGAACGCAGCGAACGTGGTTTTCTCAATGCTCTGCACGTTCTGGCCGAGCGCGGCGGACGCCACGCGGTCGTCGAGGTCACGAGCCTGGCCCTGCTCAATGGGTACGCCAAGAAGTGGCGCTTCGATCTCGGAGTGTTCACGAATCTGACGCGAGACCACGTGGCTGAGCATGGCTCCTGGGAGCACTACCTGGCCGCCAAAGCGCAGTTGTTCGTTCACCTGGGCCCCGGCCGCACGGCGGTGCTCAATGCCGGCGACGAAGGCGCGCTGCTCATCGACCAGGCCACACCGCGCGACGTCGTGCGCCGCTACTACTACGCTCCGGGGCGAGGCCCGCTGCTGCATCCGGCCGATCTCGCGGCCCGCTCGTTCGAGGTAACGCTCGAGGGCACTCGGATCGCGCTCGAGCCTTCCGCCGCGGCCGAGGTTCTGGGCGGTGAGCTCACCACCCAGCTGGTAGGCGAAGTCTTCGGTGAGAATGTGCTGGGTGCAGCGCTCGCCGGCCTCGAAAGCGGTTTCGACGCACAGGTCGTGCGACGCGGACTCGGCGAATGCCGGGGGCTTCCCGCGCGTTTCGAGGTGCTCCACCGGCGTCCCACGGTCGTCCTCGACTACGCGCACACCCCGGACGCGATCGCTCGTCTCTGCGCGACGGCACGGCGCATCGCAGGCACTGGGCGCATCATCCTCGTGTTCGGCGCTGGCGGGAACTTTGATGTCGGCAAGCGAGAACCCATGGGCGAGGCCGCTGCGCAAGGCGCGGATCTGGTGTTTCTTGCCAATGACAATCCGCGCAGAGAGGACCCGACCACCATCATGGGGGCGCTCGAGCGCGGGTGCCAGCGTGGCAGCGCAGAGGTTCGCATCATCTACGACCGGGCCGACGCGATCCGCTGCGCCCTGGAGGCAAGCCGGGAGGGGGACGTCGTGCTGGTCGCTGGGCGCGGGCACGACCGCGGCATGGTGTTCGCCAACGGAGTGATGCCGTACTCGGATCCCGAGGTGGTCGCCGCGCTCTGCGCCGGGCGGGAGCACGCGTGAATCGCTCGGCGTCCCAGACGCTCTTCGCGCCCGAGCTCGAGCGAGCAGCGGCCTTCGACGCCGCAGGCAACCGCATCGTCTGGATCGAGTCGTCCGAACCGCGCATCGCCGCCGCAGAGGTCCGGGAACGTCTCGCCAGAAGCCCGGATCCACGAGCCGAGATCCTGGCTGTGTTCGTGCGCTCCCACACCCTGCCCGAGGCGATGTTCTACAACCCGGACGGCTCTCCGGAGCGGATCTGCGGCAATGCCCTGCGCTGCCTCGCGAGCTTCATCGGCACCAGGGGCGGCTGCCGATGCCAGGTGGCGACAGCACTCGGCACGATTGGCTCGTGGACGGACTTCCGCGGCTACGGCTGGGCCGAGCTCCCCGTCGCGGGGCTCTCGGTTCGGAGCGGTAGCGGCGGGTATCTGGTCGAAGTAGGCACCCCGCATTGGGTCGAACCGGTGGATGACGTATTTGCGGCTGGCGTGGCCGAGCGCGGGAAGCTCCGATGCACGGGAGAACGTGCGGTGAACGCGACCTTCTTCACCGTTGCTCCGGACGGCTGCCTTCAGGTTAGAACGCTCGAACGCGGCGTTGTTGCCGAAACCCGCTCGTGCGGCACAGGGGCGCTCGCGGCGTTCCTCGTGGCTCGCAAGGTCGCACCGCGCGCGGTCGGCGAGCGAGCCAACGTCACTTTCGCGTCGGGGGAAAAGCTCGCGGTGGCATCGACGAGCGGTGGACGCTGCCTGGCGGTGGGTGGGAGGGTTTCGGCCTGGGTAGGCAGTAAGGGAGAACCCTTTCCCCGCCGGCCGAGCGGAGGACGACAATGACTCACCCGAGGAGCCTGTTCGCTTTCGTTTCGCTGGCGGGTCTGCCACTCGCGGGCTGCGCGCAGTGTGGGGCACCCTCGCAGAACAGGGACACCCCAACGTCCACCGGCTCTGCCCCGCGCTCGGCGGCAACGCCCGCGGTACCAGCGCCCGTCGAAGAGCCGACCGAGGAAGCCACCAACGCGTTCGCGAAGGCCGCCAACGCGTTCGGGGTGGATCTGTACGCCAGGTGGGCGAACGGCTCCAACAACCTGGTGTTCTCACCGGCGAGCCTCGCTGTGGCGCTGACCATGACCTGGGCAGGCGCCCGGGGAGATACCGCGGCGCAGATGGCCAGCGTGCTCCACTTGCCGGCATCCGCCGAGGACACCCACCGTGCCGCCTCTGCGCTGCTTCGCGAGTGGAATGCTCCTCATCGGGAAGGACTTGAGCTTCGCGCGGCCAACCGGCTGTTCTTGGATCGAACGGTAAAGCTCGTGCCCAGTTTCTCGAACACCATGTCGCGCTACTACGGCGCGGGACTCGAAAGGCTGGATATCCAGTCCCACCCCGAGGCTGCCCGGATCCGCATCAACGAGTGGGTGAAGGCCGAGACCCGGCACAAGATCCTCGAGCTCATTCCGGGCGGCGGCGCGGGCCACCTCTCGCGATTGGTGCTGACCAACGCCGTGTATTTCCTCGGTCGGTGGGCGCGACGTTTCGAACGCGAATCGACGACCCAGCAGCCGTTCCACCTCGCGACGGGCGGCTCTGTCGGCGTACCGACGATGCACCGACAAGACGTGTTTCGCTACGGCCGCCTCTCGGACGCACAAGTCCTCGAGCTCGGCTACCAGGGTGGCGGGATGGCGATGCTCATCGTTCTTCCGGACGCACGCGACGGGCTGCCCGCACTCGAGCGCGGCCTCTCGACCGTATCTATTTCCCGGTTCAGTTCGCGACTTGGGAAACAGGAGGTCAAGGTCTTCCTCCCTCGTTTTCGCATCGACCCGCCCCAGGCCCTGCGATGCAAGCCGGCTCTCTGGAGCTTGGGCATGGTGCTCGCGTTCGACAACGGCGATTTCACGGCAATGGCGGAACGGGAGCATCCGCTGTTGATAGACGATGTGTATCACAAGTCCTTCCTTCAGGTGGACGAGGCAGGGACGGAAGCTGCGGCCGCCACGGCCGTGGTCATGCACAGTCCTTCCGCGCAGCTCCCTCCGCCCATCCCCGAGTTCCGGGCGGACCATCCGTTCTTGTTCTTCGTCCGCGATGCCAACTCCGGCGCCATCCTGTTCATGGGTCGAGTCGAGGATCCGAGCCGCAGGTAGGCGCCAGAACCACCGATCGCTTCGCCCCAAAGCCCGGGAGCCGCTGCAGTGTCGATCGAAACGACGTGAACACCTGGAGATGGCCCGAGTTTTTCGCTCTCACAACAATTTTGCTCGCGTGCTCTCCGCAGCGCGCACCCCTGTCGGAGCCCGGACCAAGAATCGAGTCAGCTAAGCCAGCCCGTGAGCCCCTGCCGGAGCCGGTGCCCGCATCCCAGTGGCTCCTCGCCCAGACCGTGGACTGGGAGGCGAACGCCGTGATGCGCAGCATCCGAGCCATGACCCGAGGGATGAAGCAGACCCGCTACGTCCACGGCATCGACGTCCACGTGAACAAGGGCTACTACGCATTCGATTGCTCGGGCATGGTGGACTTCCTGTTGTCCCGAGCGGCCCCGCTCGCGCGTCGGACCGTGCGCCGGGGCTTGGTCTCGCGTCCCTTGTCCGCCGATTTCGTCCGCACACTGGAGCGGATCCGTCCAGGCACCGAACGCGGTGGATGGCTACGAGTGGCCCAAGTCGAGCAGGCCCGTCCCGGGGACGTGATTGCCTGGATCAAGCCCAAGATCGTGCGTTCGGTCAATACGGGGCACGTGGGTATCCTGGTGCTGGCGCCCAGGCTCCGCGAAAAGGGGGACACGGCGTACCTCGTGCGGATCGCGGACGCGAGCCGCTTGAGGCATCAGGATGACACCCGCAAGGCTCACGACGGCTTCGGCATGGGGACCATCCTGATCCAGACCAACCTGGCGAGCGGTGCTCCTACCGGGTTCAGCTTCGCCGGGAGCCGCGCGCGCAACGCTTGGGGGACGAGGATCGTGATCGGGCGGCCGCTGCGTTGAACAGGCAGGACCGGCCTGGAGCAACCGCGGGTGGACGAAGAGGTGCGGCCGACGCCTGGGTTCGTGGTTCGATCGCATGCGTCGCCCGTCTCTCGTACGCCGGCCCATCCTGGCTCCCTGGAACCCGTAGCTGGGGGGTTGTGTGCGGTATGAGGACCCGTCTATGTTGGGTCCCCATGGCGTGTGCACTGCGTGTCGTCTCTCCTTCGGCAGCGGGTCCACGTCAAGCGATCTCGGTGCTCCTTGTCGCGGTATTTCTGCTGAGCACCGCGGCGGAGGCCCGCGCAGAAGAACGCAGGACTCTGGCGGGCGGCGGCCACGTCGCCTACGGGATCGGGGGGGCGTTCGCCCCGCGGGAGCTCGGTCGTGGGTTTCGTCATCACCTCGATCTGGCTGCTGCTTTGGGATCCGGAACGCGTGGATACTGCGGCGGTGGCAACAGCTTCGTGGGATGCTTCGACCCTATCACCGGGTGGCTCTTCGGCGCTTCCGCGCTGCTCGGATTCGGCGCGTGTCCGAGCTATGTCCTGGCCGATGCGGGCTATGGCCACAACGGCGGCTACGGCGCGATAGGGGCTTTCCTCGATCTCGGTGCTCGCGTGGCTCCGTCCCGAGCGCTGGCCATCGGTACGCGTGCGAACGTCGATCTCCTGCTCCTCAATGTCGGGGTACGCACCCTGACGACCGTTGAGCGATCCCCTGAAGTGGGTCTGTGGCTCACGCTGGGGATCGGTCGCTACTGAGCTCCGGCCACCTGCGCTGACTGGCACTTCTGCCGAAACCGAGCTTCGCCCCACTCTACTTCGGCGGCGGTCTCTCGCTCCGTTCGTATGCCTGGTAGGCCGAGCGCGCGACCACGACGGCCTGAGCAGAGCCCTTGGACGAGGTACGCACGTAGTCGAGCAGGGCCTCGAGACTGGCGACCTCCCGCGGAAAGTCCCTGTCGCGGGCTGCAGCGCGCGCGAGATCTCCCAGGGGCGTGCGTAGTCGCTTTTGCTTGGCCAGCCAGTCGTAGAAGCTCGTCATTGGCATGCCCGCCGAGCCTAGCACGGCGGGGGCCTGTGGCTCGTGCCCTTGTCGCCCGGCGCGAGTCTTTTTCGTCCGTGTGCTGCATCATGTGAGCCCCAGGGTCCGTCCATGGGACAGCAGCCCCCGTCGTCGAGCGCTGCAGGGACGGGTGTGAAGAGCACTGCCTGAGCTTCGAGCTCGACCTCGATAGCTTCAGCCTGTTTTCGGTCGACGGCCAGCGCCTCGATGTGCCGCACAAGTCGCTTTGGCTGAGCTACTTCACCAACGCAGGCAGCTTGCCGGACGATAGCGGGAGCTTCGCACTGCGTCCGCCTACCGAAGCGGCCGAGGTCAAACGGACCCAGTGCGTCCGTTGGCAGGCGCCACGGACGCCAACAGAGGACGCGCACCTTTGGGCGGTCGTCAGGGACAATCGGGGCGGACTCGTGGCATTCGATCAGCGCGTCATCGTGCGTTGAGTGAGCGACGGAGCAAGCGCCTCGACGGACCCGGGTCTTTGCCGATTGACCGCTCGCCAGCGCTCGCGGATACTCACCTCCATGAGGAAGTCTGCCGTACGGGTTCTGTGCCTGACTCTGTGCACGGCCTTGCTGCTCACGGCAACGAGCTGTTCGCGCGAACGCAGCATGGCGGCTCCAGAGCCCGCGTCGGCTACGGCTCAGTCCAAGCTCGTGGCCGAGCCATCGGCGCCAGGCCAGTCCGCGTCTCCGACGAGCGACGCGGTCAAACGCCTCGTGGTCCGGGAGGCCACGCTCAAGCTGCGCACGCCCCGCCCCAACAAGGTGGTAGAGGCCGCGCCTGGGCTGGCGCAGCGCTTCGACGGATTCGTCGTCAAAAGCGAGCTCTCTCGCGTCGGCGAGACCTCCGTGGAAGCCAACGTCGTGCTCCGCGTCAGCGCCGAGCGTCTCGATGCGGCCCTCGCCGAGCTCCGAAAGCTGGGTGAGGTCCTGAGCGAATCGATCACGGGCGAAGACGTGACGGCCGAATTCGTCGACGTGCAGGCCCGGCTCAAGGCCAAACGCGTCCTCGAAGAGCGCCTGCTCGCCATAGCGACGGCATCGGGCAAAATCGACGACATGCTGAAGGTGGAAAGCGAGCTGGCGCGGGTGCGCGGTGAGATCGAGCAGCTCGAAGGCCGCTCCCGGTACCTGGAGCAGAGCGCGCGCCTGTCGTCGATCCACGTGACGGCCGTTTCCCCCTCGCAACCGACCGAGGCAGCCGGGGAGTCCTTCGGCTCCAAGATGCGAAAGGCATGGTCGCGCGCCGGGACCGGAGCCACGGAGGTGTTGGCTGGCCTGGTCGTCCTGGCCGGTGTGCTGGTGCCGCTCGTCGTGGTGGCGCTCCTCGTGGTCGTGCCCATCGTCATCGCTCGTCGTCGCTGGCGGCACCGGCACCGGCGCAAGCTCGAGGAGGCGATGGCGGAGGATCCCGCGCCGGGTGAGTCACGCTGAATTGGGCACTAGTGCCGCGTTTCGATTGAGTTGCGGGGCCGGAAGCGACGCCCCCAGCTGGGTGAGGGCGTCGCTTCCGGCCCCAAACCCACTCGTCTGACCGCGGCACCTCTTCATGGTTGGTCATCGTTTCAAATGAAACGATGCGCTAGCGACCTGGCTTCTGCGCGCGGAGCCTGTCGAGCAGGCGGCGATCTTCGCCGGACAGTTCCGAGTTGTCCAGCATCTCGAGGTAGTCCTCGAGCAGCGGCTCATCCACGCCGGGGATCGTCGCAAGCCCCTCCTCCAGCAAGCTGGCCACCGCCGGTGACACGGTCAGCCGCGTCCGCAGATGCAGCTTCACGACGTACTCGACCCACCGGGGCTCGCGCAGGGCGAGCGCGAGCAGGAGCGCTTGCTTGCCGGCAGCCTCACACGCCGAAGGTGAAATCGCCAGACCCATGCTGGTGGCCACCAACAGCTTCCCCAGTTGGTCGCGAAGCGATGCTTCCGCGGCCAGTGGGTCCCCCTCGGCGAGCTGCCGCGCCGCAATGCGTCCGAGGACCAACAGAGCGTCGGCCGGCTCCGTCGCGGTCTCCTCTGCCGCTCCGAAATGCGACGGGGCTTTCGACTGGACGCTGGATGCCGGCGGCATCGAATCACGGGTCTCGGATGCACAGACCCGCAGCTCCTGCGTCCCTACTCGGATGCGATCGCCGTCGTTGAGCGGCTGCGTTCCGAGGATCCTCGAGTCGTTGACCCACGTGCCGTTGGCGCTGTCCAGATCATCGATCACGGCCGCCGTCGCCGAAACCGAAATCAGGGCATGCTCACGCGAAACGAGCGGGTCGTCGACCACGACGCGGCAGTGTGCGGCCCGTCCGATGAGCACACGCTCGCAGCGCACCAGATAGCCGAGACCACCGACAATCAGTCGCAGGCAGCCCCGGATCGGCCTGTCCGCAGCCCGTTCAGCGCCCGCCTGCGAGGGCGAATGCGACCCCTGCGCCAGACGGACCGTCGATTCCTGCTCTTGCTGCAAGCTTGACAACTAGCATCCCGTCTGGCGACGGGCATCACCCCCAGGGGTGAGCGCTGGCGGCGTGGAGGGAAGGGTACGACGCGTGCGTCGCCCCGACCGGCCCATGGTTCGCCACATTCTCGCCTTGGTCTTGCCCGCGATAGGCCTTCGCATCACCACGTTGCGGCCCGATCGCTTCGCTAGCTTGTTCGAAGAGGAGCGAACAAATCATGCGTCTATTGGCCATAGCGTTCATCTGGGTTGGATGTGCTGTCGCGTGGGTGATCCTGGGAGCGACACTGGTGCATCGCACCAGCGAGGTCGGGGATGCCTTGGACAGCCAGGTTCATGCGCTGTGGGGACCGCCGGGTCGACAATCCCCGCCGAGGGCGGTCTATCATGCCACGGAGATCACCAAAGAGACGGTGACCACCAACTCGGCGACCGCGGATCCGATCCAGCAGGTGGTCGAACGCGAGCGGCTGATCGACAAGCCGCTCCTACTGGATGGTTCCGAGATCTCGGTCGACTTCACCTTGGCGCATCGCCAGAAGGGCCTGCTCTGGTTTCCTACCTATGGGGTGAGATTCGAAGGCGAGTACGCCTTCAAGAACCCTTCGGAAGAACAACAGGCCGTCTGGTTGTCGTTCCCGCTGGGCAGCCAGAAGACCAGCTTCGACGACTTCCATGTCGTCGACGCCCTGGGGCATGCAGTCCCCTACCGAGTCGTCGAGGGGACAGCCACCTGGGAGAGCTCGTTCGAACCCGGGGAACGCAAACGATTCCGCGTCGGCTACCGCACGCGCGGCACGTCCAGCTGGCAGTACATGACGGCCGAGGACGCAGGGGAAGTCAGGAACTTCGAGCTCACGATGACGACCAGTTTCCCGAACGTGGATTTTCCGCTGGGCACGACGAGTCCCACGCGCCACGCCGTGCACGGAAATCGCTGGGAAGGCCAATGGAGCTTCAAGAGCCTCATCTCGGGTTCCCCCATCGGGATCGCCATGCCTCAGCTGCTCAATCCGGGGCCGCTCGCGTCCAAGGTGACGTTCTTCGCGCCGCTTTCGCTCTTGTTCTTCTTCTTCGTCGTGGCGATCCTGGCGACGGTACACAAGCGCGAGATGCACCCGATGCACTACCTTCTGCTCGGCTGTGCCTTCTTCGCGTTCCATCTGCTGTTCGCCTACCTGGTCGATCGGGTCGCGGTGGTCCCGAGCTTCGTCATCGCGTCGGTCGTCAGCCTGTTCCTGGTCGTCACGTACGCGCGGCTCTTCGTGGGCTGGTGCTTCGCGCTGCGCGAGATGGGACTCTCGCAGCTCATCTATCTCGTTCTGTTTTCGCTCACCTTCTTCTGGGAAGGATTCACGGGGCTGTCCGTCACGATCGGCGCGATCATCACCCTGTTCGTCGTGATGCAGATCACCGGAAGGGTGGACTGGAGCTCGCTCGGGGCTCGCCATCGAAACCGCGCCGCCCCTCCATCGCTGGTGGCCGAAGCGGGAATGTGAGCTCCCTACCGCGGCAGCCACAGTACGAACGTGCTTCCTCGTCCTGGTTCGGAGTCGACCTCGACCGAGCCGCCATGGGCACGTGCCACACTCTGAACGATGGACAGGCCCAGGCCGGTGCCTCCCCCGTCAAGATGGGTCGTGAAGAAGCGTTCGAAGATCCTACTCTGCTGCTCGATCGGGATCCCGGGGCCACGGTCGGTCACCGAGATCCCGATTTGCCGGGGCTCGTCACGTGTGCGGATCTCGACGGCGACGAAAACGCCCGGGGGTGAGTAGCGCAGGGCGTTGTCGAGCAGGTTGAGCAGCGCCGTCTCGAGGTCCCGCGGGCGTGCCTGCACGAGGCAGGGTTCCGGGGTGCCAGGATACTCGATGGCTGGATCGGGGCTATCACTGCGTTCGACGGCTTGGCGCACGAGCGCGTCGAGCGACACCGCTGCGAGCGGCTCTTCCGAGGACTCGATCCGGCTCAGATCGAGCAACCGCGATACGAGCTGGTCGAGACGTTCGGTGTCGAGCCGGATGTTGCGCAGGAATCGGGCTCTGGTGCCAGGATCGTCGGCGGCGCCTTCCTCGAGCAGCTCGGCCGCTCCGCGAATGGAGGTCAACGGTGACTTGAACTCGTGCGCGACATCGGCGGCGAACTCGGAGATGTAGCGATGCCTGGCCTGGAGCTGCTCGGTCATGTCACCGAGCGCCCGGGAGAGCTCCGTAAATTCGCCGCCGCCTCCGGCGGGCAGAGCGACCTCGGGTTGTCCGGCTGCAATGCGCCGGGCCGCGCGCGCCAGCCGCTCGATGGGGCGTGTCAGAGTCCAGCCCAAGACCAAGGTGGCGATCGCCGTGCACAGGACAGCCAGCCCGAGTACGCCCAAGAGCCCCGACCGAATGCGATGTAGCTCGTCGAGCACCGGCTGGGTCGAACGAGTGACGTAGACCGCGCCCAAGACCTCACGCGCCTGACGGATCGGCTCGGCCAGAAAGAGAAGCACGGCCGGGGGACGCGCCCGCAGGCGGGTCGCTGTCGCCCGCTTCCCCTCGAGCGCATGGCGGAGTTCTGTCCGTCGTTCGAGAGGCACTGCAGGGCCTTCCACGGGCGAACTGCCGAGCCAAGAGCCGAGGTCGCTGCCCAAACGGCCGAGGACCGTGGGTCCTGGCTCGGGCCCCTCGGGCGGCCCGTTGCGGTGCGAGTCTGCCAGTACATCGTAGTGCGGACCGATGATGCGGAGGCGTGTTCTCGTGGAGCGCGCCGAGCGGGTCACGACGCGTTCGTGAGAGGGGTCGCCGAGCGGGACCTGTCGTGACTGGTCGGAAAGCAGCAGCGCGGCAAGCAGCGTGGCCTGGTTCTTCATGTCGCGTTCGAGCGACCGGAGCAGCTGACGTTCATAGATGCGCGCGAATTCGAGTCCAGCGACCGGCACCAAGACCAGAACCAGGTTGACGACCAACAGCCGAAAGCGAATGCGCTCGATCCACGCGAGCCACCGAGGCACCCCGAGAAGCGGTCTGCTCTTGGCGGACGTGGTCACGACTCGCAGGCCTTGTATCCAATGGCGTGCACGGTGGTGATCGGATCGCCCCCCGCAGTCCGAAACTTGGCTCGGATCCGACGGACGTGGGTGTCCAGCGTTCGCTCGGTGACGTGGATGTCCACCGGATAGGCCTTTTCCATGAGCTGTCCGCGGCTGAGCACCACACCGGGACGCTCGTACAGGGCCAGAAGGATCGCGAACTCCGTAGCCGTGAGCTCGATGCGCTGCCCGGCGTAGCGCGTTTCATGCCGCTCGGGGTCGAGCTCGAGAGCGCCGTAGATCCGAGCCCGCGTCGGCTCGGGACCGCTGGGGCTCTCGAACCGACGCAACACGGCACGAACCCGGGCCAAGAGCTCCCTGGGAGAGAACGGCTTGACCATGTAGTCATCGGCTCCGAGCTCGAGCCCCACGATCCGATCCACCTCGTCCCCTTTGGCCGAAAGGAACAGGATGGGCACCTGGCTCGTGGCGCGCAGCTGGCGGCAGATCGACAGTCCGTCGATGTCCGGCAGCATCACGTCCAAGATCACCAGATCGAACGACCGGCTCGACAGCCGCTCGAGCGCAGCCTTGCCGCAGTCGACACAGGTCACACGGTAGCCTTCGCGGGTGAGCGCGTACTCGACCACATCCTGAATGCGAGACTCGTCGTCGACCAGAAGGATGTGCTTGGCCATCTAACGCAAGAAACGAAACCGCGCCTTGAAAGCCGCCCAGTCGAGCTGGAGCGGCAGGACCTTGCCGTCCCAGTCTGCCGCCGCTGCCTCGGCTAGCTGGACGCGTTCGTCTAGCCCGGGGTGGGTGCTCACGTACTGCAGCACGCGCAAGTCTTCGCCCGCCGCAGGCTTGATGTGTCGCAGCGCCTGCGCGAGGGCGCCCGGGTCGATGCCCGAGGCGCCAAGCACCCTGAGTGCGTCCTTGTCAGCGGCAAGCTCTTGCTGACGACTGAATCCGGTGCTGATGAGGCGCTGGAGAAGTCGCCCGGTGAGCGCATCCTGACCGCCGCCCATGAGGCTGAGAAGCGCTGCCATGCCAACCTCGCGCTTGAGCGCCTGCATGGCGTCGCGATGCACCGCGTGTGCACTCTCGTGCGCCAGGATCGCGGCCAGCTCTTCGGGCGACTCCAACCTGCGTATCAGGCCGGAGTAGACGACAATGATGGCGCCCGGCAGGCACACCGCGTTCACCGTGGCCGAGTCGACCACGAAGATTTCGATCGCGTAGGGGGCATGGCCGACGGATGGCGCCAGGCGCGCTTGTATCGCGCTGGTCACCTGGGTGACCTCCGGGTCTCGGACGGCGTCAAGCGACACTTGCTCGCGAACGTGCTCCCTGAACGTGTCCTCGGCGCGGCCGAGCAGCGACTTCTCGTGTTGCCGCGTTTGGGCGTCGTTGCTGCTCGAGGCCGGCCACCAGTACCACACTGCGAACACGCCAGCGCCCACGCCGGCCGTGAGCAGCACCAGGAGCAGCAGTTCTCGCAGGATCCGCACTTCAGAAGCCAGCGGGCGGTAGGTTGGGCCGTGCTTCCGCCGGCTCGAGGGAAATGGCGTTCGGCCCGTAGTACTTGCCGTACGCCCAACGTCCGAACACGAGGAAGTAGTAGACGCGTCCCTTGGCGGCCAGCACGCACGCGTAGATGCTCACGCCGAGGTAGAGCAGATTCATCACCACGGCGAAAGCGAGGTACGGCCAGAAGAAGCGCGGCAGGGCCCGGTCCAGGATCAGTACATAGTCGACGAATATGCCGACAGCCAAGATGTTGAGCAGGGTCGTCGGCAGTTGGGAGGTGAAGGCCTGGAAGCAGTGGAAGGCGACGAAACGGCTCTTCCGCCGATTGATCAGGTAGTAGATCGCCGAGGCGATGAGGTTGAGCGTGGGCAGTGGCAGCCCCGCGCCCCAGGCCGCGAAGTTCATCAGATACGCCGCCATGGCGTCTTCCTTCTCTCGCTGCGGCACTTCGTGGGGCTGGGGAAGCGCTATCTGTTCGGTCACGGTCTCTGACGGGCGACGCTATGCCGGCCGGTCCGCGAAGTCTAGCTTGGAGTGGGCAGCCCGGAGAACGGCGGATAGACGTCCGTCATGTTGGCCATGTACAGGTTCACCCTCAGAGACCAGCGCAGGGTCCCGACGTTGAACTTGAACCAGCTCTCCGGGTATTTGCCCGTGAACAGCACGGCCCACCACGCGAGGAACTGCAGGAACGCCGTCGCGATCAGCCGCCCGTAGAGACAGATCAGGTGCGGTATGCCAACGTAGAGGAATCCGAAGAAGGTACGGAGCAGCAGCAGACCCCGGCTGAGGCTCTGCGGATAGGGGACGTTGACTTGGACGGCTGGGTGGCTCGCGCTCAAGCCGATGGCCGGGTAGCCATCGATCAGGTTGCTCAGCGATGCGCTGAGCCGCATGTTCCAGCCGAGCATCTTGGCGTTGAACTCGAAGAACGACTGCGGATAGCGACCCGTGAACAAGATGGCCCACCACGCGATGAAACTGACGATGCTCGACCAGATGGCAAGAAACATCAGGACGAAGGCATGTGGAGCCATGATGTACAGCCAACCGAAGAACGTGCGCAGCAGCAGCTCTGCGCGCGAGTAGGAACTCTGATGGGTGATGTCGAAATGCATACGCCTCCTATGCCGTCGAATGTGCGTGGGTACCCCTCGACCGGCGGAAGCATCGAGTATCGCAGGGCGAGAGCGGGACTGACAAGAGTGCAAATCGACCGGTGAGCGCCCCGAGGCTGGCCGTCAGCGCTCTGACGTGGCGCGCACGGCGAGCGCGTGGATCCGCTGGACACCACTCGACAAATTCAAACGAGCGCCGGAATGCTTCGAGGGATCTCGTGTAGGTGGCGCACCCTCAGGCGCGCATGCACGGGGACGTGTGCGAGAAGGTCATCGCATCGACTCAGTTCGTGCATTCGGGTTGGATCAGGATGGGTCAAGCTCTTCGCGGAACCGCCGCCCTGACGGGCCGCCATCCGCAACGCCGATCCGGTTCGATCGAAGACGAATGGATCCACGCCCCCTGCGCACGCCCGTGGTCATTCCGGCTCGGTCGCGCTAGGCCTGCTGCTGCGTCCCGAACACCAGGACGCCCGAGCCAGCATGATCCAACCACGCGTCGATCGAACGATACAGCTCCGTGACTTCCGGAAGCTCGCCTACGCCGAGTGGGGCGATCCCGACGGGCGTCCGCTTCTGTTCTTCCACGGCACGCCCAGCGGGCGGCTGTTTCATCACCCGGACCCGGCAGCTCTCGAGGGCCTCGGAGTGCGCTTCGTCACGGTCGATCGGCCCGGCTATGGCTCGTCCGACTTCCTGCCTCGGCGCTCGCTGCTCGGCTGGGCCGATGATGTCGTTGCGCTGACAGACCACCTGGGCTTGGAGCGATTCTCGGTAGCGGGCCTGTCCGGTGGCGGCCCGCATGCCCTCGCCTGCGCCTACGCGCTCCCCGATCGAGTCCGTCGTGCGGCGGTCATCAGCGGTGTCGGCGTCACCACACCGGAAGCGGTGCGCCAGTTGTACCCGGAACGCCGGTGGGGAGTACGACTCTCGCGCTCGGTGCCCTGGCTCGTACCCCACCTGATAGCTCTGCTGGGCGATCCGCGCGATGTCGAACGCCACTACCGCAAAGTGCTTTCCCAGTGCCCTGCCGACCGCGCCGTGCTGGAGCGCCCCGAGGTCCGCGACATGCTCCAGGCGGGCTGGGGCGATGCCAATCGCTCGGGGACGCGTGCCTTTGCCGAAGACGGCAGGATCTTTGCCCTACCGTGGGGATTCGACGTGGCCCGTATCCGCACCACGGTGCGTTTCTGGCACGGCAGCGCCGACGAGAGTGTGCCCATCGCCTCCGCGCGCTCGCTCACCGACGCGATCCCGGGCGCCACGCTCGAGGTCGTGGACGGCGCTGGGCACTTCCTGTTCTTCGACCACTTCAGAGCCATCATGTCCTGGGCGGTGGACGGGGCGTGAAGGGGTAGCTGAGCCACCGTGAGCTTGGGCCAGCCACAATCCTGGATCGCCGACTCGATGCGTGACACGGTGTGGGAGCTTCGGAGCATCGAGTAGGCCACGAGAGACCATGGAAACTCAAAGCCACGCGCGAATCGCCGAGCCGTTTCGGTTCTGGGAACGAGCGCCGGTGGCCCTGCCTGTGCTCGGTGCGTTGGGGATCGTCTACTACCTTCCGCACCTGCTCGCGGGGTCCCGCGCCAGCACCGCCCTGGACTGGCAGTACTTCCAGTACCTGTTCGAAGCGGCCCGCGAATCCATCGTGAGGTACGGCCAGTTCCCCGCGTGGACACCCTGGTCCTGCGGCGGCTACGTCCTGCACGCCAACCCCCAGACGCCCCTGCTCTCCCCCTTCTTCTTTCTCATTCTTCCGTTCGGCACGGTGGTGGGGATGAAGCTGTACGTCCTGGCGCACATCCTCGTCGGGCTCGGCGGCGGCTACGTTCTCGGACGCGTGCTCGGATTGCGTGGCCCCGCGCTGTATCTCCTGCCGCTGGGCTTCTGCCTGGGCGCCCGCTTCGCCTGGATCCTGCAGGGCGGGCAGTTCACGATGCTTGGCTTCTACTACCTGCCCTGGGCCTTCACAGCCTTCCTCGGTGCACAGCGTCGTGGGCGCTTCGTCCTGCTTGGCGCCGCCAGCTTCGGCCTCATGTTCCTGGAGGGCGCCACGTATGCCGTGCCCCTCACTCTCTATTTCCTGAGCCTCTATGTCCTGGGTCTGCTGCTGCATAACCCACGCAACGGGCGAGCCGTGGTCACGCTCGTCGCCATGGTCGGTCTCGGCGCGCTGCTCGCTGCGCCCAAGCTCGTGCCGACAGCGGTCGCATGGCTGGACTTGCCGCGCCATGTCGCGTCCGAGGACGATCATATCCTCCTCGGCACGCTGCTCCGGATGCTGCTCGAACGGCGTACGTCCCCCATCTTCGTCGATCGGCACTCCGCGGCGGACCTGGCCGACCTGCGCTACCGCTGGTGGGGGGAGTATGGCGCCTATCTCGGCCCGGTGCTCCTCGGGCTCGCTCTGGTCGCCTTTGCCCGGCGGTATCACGACTACAAGCGCTGGCTTTGGCTTCTCGTCGTCCTCGGCGCCACCGCGATCGGCATGCACGGCTGGTTCATGCCGTACGAGCTGCTGCGCCGACTGCCCGTGTACGCCGATTTGCGTGTCCCGACGCGCCACATGATGCTCGTGGTCTTCGTCTTCGTCATCGTCGCGTCCCTCTTCCTCGACGAGCTCACCCTCCGACTGCGCAGTGCCGCCCTTCCCTCTCGCTGGTCGCGCGCCCGGAGGCTGCTGCGCGTGCTTCCGTGGACAGCGTGTGCCTTCGTTGCGGTCGACATGTCGATCTTCGTGGCCCAGGTGCTCGGAGCGATCCCGCAGGTCGCCCCGAGGTCCGTCGAGCGGACCGCGGAGTTTCGTCGCGGCACCAACCCTTGCCAGCCGTTCGAGGCCTGTGTTCGCATGAACGTGGGCACGCTGGGCTGCTACGATCCGTTGTTCGAGGTGAACGGGCACCCAAGGGCGATTGACCAACGACTGTACGCGATGACACGCGAAGTCGCCCTGGCCCAACACGCCGCCGGCTCGGTCCGCGTGACCCGTTGGTCTCCGAATCGAATCGACCTGGCGGTCGATCTATCCGCGCCAACGCGCGTTCTCGTCCGCAGCAACTTCGACAATCAGTGGATCGCGAGCGCCGGCCGCGTCGTCGAGGACGGGGGCCTGCTGGCCCTCGATCTCCCTGCCGGCCGCAGCTCGGTGAGACTGGAGTACTCGCTCCGACTCGTCGTCGTCGGCGCGATCGTCTCTGCGGCGACCCTCCTGGTCCTCATCGTCAGCTCGCTCCTGCGGCGGCGTTCGCAGCCCGGATGTCCTGGGAGCACCCTAGCCCGACCAAGCGGCCGAAGAGGTCACTCGCGGCCCTGCTTGCGTGTGCCATTCGCACGAAAGACGCTCTGCCAGGCTTCCTCGCTGCTGCCGCAGCTCAGCAAGCTCGCAGCGTATCTCGCGAGGCGGGAAGCCGTCTGCGCCCGCTACGAAGCGGCCTTCGACGCCATCGCGGGCCTATCCCGTCCCCGGGTCGCCCCGCACACCGTCAGTGCGCGCCATCTGTTCACCCTTTGGGTCCCCACTGACCAGCGCGACGGCTTTCTCTGCCAGCTGGGCGAGCGGGGCGTAGGCTGCGCCGTCAACTACCGTGCCGTGCACACGCTACGGTACTATCGCGAGCGGCTGGACCTGGCTCCCGAGTCGCTGCCGCACGCCCTAGGCATCGGCAACCGCACCGTAACGCTGCCGCTCTACGCGTCTCTGACCGACGACGCGGTCGACTACGTCATCGACGCGGTCCGAGCGGTCGCGGCAACCTGGTGACGCCCCGGGTCGCGCTTCGCTCCGGGTGTCCCGCTCTCACAGGGGGGCGCGTTGGGGCGGCTCCCACACCTGTTTGGCCAGAGACAGCCCGCCCGCCACGGCTGCAGGCTGCGCGGTCTTCGGCAGCGACATCGCCTGGAGCACGCAGGCCGTGATCGCCAGAACGACGGCGCAGTTCGCCACCGCCGAGCGCATCCGTGGGACCAAAGCCGTTTCACCGACATAGCCCACGACGATGTAGCCCAGCAGGGGCAGCAGCACGGCGAAGTAGGGCAGCGCGCTCGGGAAATCGCCCAGCCCTAGCAGCCGGCCCAGATTGTAGGGGTAGTAGCCCATGGACAGCAAGGGCAGCAGTAGCTCGAAGTAGGGATTGTGGATGCTGTCCGGGAAGTGCGGGTAGATGACGGAGGAGAGCGCGTAGATCAGGACGGAAACGACCAAGGCGGGCACGAACACGTAGTAGAGATGGCGGAACCTCTGGCTGACCCAGTCCAGGAACACCAGGATGGTCAGAGCGATGAAGGGCATCGTGACGCCGAGGTATCGCGGCCCCACCGACCAGCCACCTTTCCACGCATACATGCCCGAGACGAACACGAAGTCGCTGAGCACCACGAGGGAGATGCACAGCGCCTCCCAGAAGAACCCCTTCTTGTGGAACATGGCGTAGACGCCCGGGACGAGGAACAGCAGCCAGGGCGCGTAGAAGAACAGCCCGTTGCCCGGAGACCAGAACGTCCCCGACAAGCTGCTGCACGTGAAGTAGAAGAAGCCTTTGTACCCGTACTGCTGGTAGTCGACGAAGGCCTGCGACGCCAGGTAGTCGTGACCGGTGTGCAAGACGGAGCCGAAGCTCTGTTGATGGTAGAGGCCGGTCAGCACCGCGGGGCCGAGCCCGCCAGCCAGGACGATTACGAAGCGCCATTTGCGCTTCGTAGAGACGAACGCGTAGGCGGCCAGACACAGGCCCGCTAGCACTGCCTGGTACTCACAAGAGACGCCCAGAGCGATGAGCAAGCCTCCCGCCAACAGCAGGACAACGGAGTCCCGCTCGCGCCTCTTGTTCTCGTAGCAGCACATGAACCCGCCGAACAGACCGATGGCTGCCTGCTGGTGGCCGAATAGCAGCAGAGCGTACGTGAAGAACATGGTGCCCAGGGCCAGGCCCAGGAAGGTCAGGTTCCGCAGATAGCGATGCTCGCTGAACCGACGCAGGAATCCGTAGTAGACGAACAGGAACACCAGACTCGGGAGGGTCGAAACGAACAGGCGCAGGACGTAGGTCTCGCCCAGCTTGGACAAGGAGCCCAGGCGCGTGAACGCGTACAGCACCGGAACCCCGAGAAACGACGTTCCCGGGGCCTTGCAGGAATACAGCCTGCCGTCGTATTGGCTCAGATCCGCGTTCGACGCGTACAACCCCTGGATCACCGCGTCGACGCTGAACGTATGGTGCTCCACGATGGCCTTGACCATGTAGATGCGAGCGTTTTCCGCGGGGCTGTTCAGTCTGTCGAAGTACGGGAAGAAGTAGAGATACAGAAACGCAACGCTGCCGAACAGCACCAGCAGCTGTCGGTCTGTCCACCACGATCTCGTCGTGGGCGGGGCCTCGCCGACCTTTCGTTTTCTGGCCAATTGGCGCAACCGCTGGTCGGAGCTGCGCCGGGTGGCACTGGGAGCGTCACCGGCCACGCGCACGGACCCTCGAGAGTGCCAGCAGGCACCGCACGCCAGGTACCTTCATGCGCGGCCGCGACGAGGCCAACCGTACCGCCCGAGCGCCGGCCGCGTCGCCCCGAACGGGTACCACCGTCGTGGCCGACGATGCCACCCTAGAGGGCGATGATGATAATCGCCCCGTCAGGTAGGCCACCTTCGTAGGGAATGCCGCCGTCGTGGGGAACGCCACCCTCGTCAGGGAGACCGCTATCGTTGGGAGAACCCCCGTCGCTCGGTAGTCCGCCGTCGGTCGGAAGTCCGCTATCGTTGGGAGAACCCCCGTCGCTCGGTAGTCCGCTGTCGTTGGGAGGACCGCTGTCGTTGGGAGGACCTCCGTCGCTCGGTAGTCCGCCGTCGGGGGGAAGTCCGCTATCGTTGAGAGAACCGCTGTCGTTGGGAGGACCTCCGTCGCTCGGTAGTCCGCCGTCGGGGGGAAGTCCGCTATCGTTGGGAGAACCGCTGTCGTTGGGAGAACCCCCGTCGCTCGGTAGTCCGCCGTCGTGCGTAGGGCCACCGTCGTAGCCGCCGTCGGTAGGAAGGCTGCCGTCGTAGCCACCGTCGATGGGAAGGCTGCCGTCGTAGCCGCCGTCGGTGGGAAGGCTGCCGTCGTAGCCGCCGTCGGTGGGAAGGCTGCCGTCGTAGCCACCGTCGTAGGGAAGTCCGCCGTCGGGACGAATGCCACCCTCATCAGGAATGCCAGCGTCCTCCAATACACCGCCGTCCTCGGTCGGTGTCACGGGCGGACCGCACGATGTGTGCAGCGCCGCGACAGGCGCGAGCAGGAACACGGTGAAGACCGACGGAAAGAGCCAGGATGACCGCTTCGCCCGCACTTCTGACCCAATACGCATGGGGCCAAGTTAGACCGCCGCGCGGCCGGTTGTCAACCGCCCAGGGCCGGGCTCGGCCGGGCGCCGACCCGTCCAGGCACTAGGCCGTATCGGAATCATTGGAGAATTCGGACGAGTCCCCGCCAGCGCAGGGTCGCTGGCTGGAAGCAAGAGAACGGAACGTCAGAGCTTCGGGCCCTCGTGTCCCTTCGCCAGCGCTTGCGCGAACAGGTGCGGCGCTTTCTCCCGGCTCTCGCGCCAGCCGCTCCCCTCCCGTGGCGCGCGAAGCGCGACGCGTGGTGGCTCGCCGGAATGCAGCTGCCGCGTCACCAGCCCGTCAGCACCTGGCTGCCATGGTCCGCCGGCTCACAGGCGCCCGCGCGGTCTCTACCCTTCTGCCGTGCGGCGCGGCTCAGCTGGCTCGGCTCCATGCCCGCATGCAGCTCTACAGAGCAGAAGCGGCTTGGCCACCTTGCCGTGTCAGCGCTTGGCCCGACTGCGTTTTCCGGCCAGTGCAGAAGGCTCCTACGTAGTACCCCAGGAAGGGTTCTCCGCGACGACGGCGCAGTCCGCCAGAAGGGGCGTGCACAATGAGTCAACCATCGGGTCGGGTAGGGAGCGCTATGGCGGTCGCCATGCTCACCATCGCGTGCGGGGGCGAAGTTGGCCGCCTGGTTCCGGAAGGATCAGGCGGATCCGCAGGCGCAGCGCAAGCCCCCATGGCCTCGTCGCCGTCCGGCGGAGGGGGCAGCGGGGGCGAGGGCCACGGATCGCCGTCGGGCGGAGGGGGCAGCGGGGGCGATACCGTCGCGCAAGCATGCCCTGCGGACATGATCGTTGACATGGAAGACGGCACCGGCGTCCTCTGTGATCACGAGGGCCGCGCGGGTGTGTGGTACGCGTTCAACGACGCAACGGGCCAGCAGCATCCCGAACCAGGCCCTGCCGGTGTCCCCATCGAACCGCAGCTTCTGGAGGCACCACGCGGCACGAGTCGCTACGCCATGCACACTTCGGGGGTGGGCTTCGCGCAATTCGGATGCGGTTCGAACGTCACGGCCTGGGGAGCCGGCATCGGGTTCGATCTGCGCTTCCGGAACGGCATCTACGGTACCTACGACGCGAGCGGCTACCGGGGCGTCGCCTTCTGGGCGAAAAGCCCCGTCGCCACGTTCATCAGGGTACGGCTCACGACGGTGGCAACCACGACGGCCGACTACGGGGGCACCTGTCCCGAGGAACCGTGCAATCCGCACTTCATCCTGCTTGCGCTTCAACTGGAGTGGTCTCGCTACGAGGTGCTGTTTGCCGATCTGATCCAGCTCGACGACTACTACTATCCGGAGAACCCGTTCTTGCCGGACCAGCTTCTGAATATCCAGTTCCTTGTGCCGCGCGACAACGAAGCTGGCGTCCACCAGGACACCCCACCCGTCGAGATTGAAGGCTGGAGCTCGTGTCAGCCGATGGAGTTCGATTTCTGGATCGACGACGTCGCCTTCGTCCGCTGAACCGAACCGAACGTCAAGGCAACTCGGGCGCCACAGAATCGTCGTCCATTACCGGATCCTCTTTGCGAAGATACGAGTCGATGACCTCGCGTATCCTGGAGTCCTTGAGCACGACGGAGATCTCGATGCGCCGGTTCCTGCGGTGCGCCTCGGGACTGTCCCCGGCCGCTACCGGTCGAAACTCGGAGTAGGCACTGGAAGCAAAGTAGCGGCCGTACTGCTCTTCGAGCTGCGGCTCGGCCTGGAACATGTAGTCGAGCACGGCTCGTGCCCGGGCGGAAGCAAGTTGCCGATTGTAGGCGGCGGGTCCCCGGCTGTCGGTGTGCCCCTGGATCGCGATCACGTCGACGTTGGCGCGCACCTCGGGGTCGGAGAGCACTGTGGCCAACGCCTTGGCAAGCCGGCGCAAGAAGGAGTACCCCTCGGGCTTGATCGTCGCCGACTTGTAGTCGAACAACAGATTCTCGTCGAGCACGATGTTGCCGTTCTCGGCGATCCGAGCCACAGGCCCCCGGTGCTGTCCGCCGACCTGCTCTTCGAGCGATTGCTTCACCTTCTCGAGCACGCTGAGGCGCAACAGGCCGATGCCCTGGACCTGGGCGCGAACCTCGCTGAGCTCCTGCTTGCTACGCTCGATGACCTCTGCCTGAGCGTCGACTTTCTGCCTGGAAAGCTTGAGCTGCGCCTGGCCGGCCTCGAGCTCGGCCGCCAGTAGGCGGAGTTGCTTCCTGGATTGGGTGATCTGCCGTTGCGAGCCCGAAAGCTGCGCCAAGGTCTCTGCGAGCTCCGCTCGGGCCCGAGCTAGCTGTTTGCCGCTGAACAGATTCTGTATGTAGGCCAGGAGGACCAGCACGAAAAGGATGAGGGCAATGGTCGACGTGAGGTCGGCGAAGGAGGGCCAGACATTCGTGCCCGCCTCGCCGAGGCCCACCGTGTCGCCCATGAGGCTCCGGCGGCGACCTCTCATCGGCCGGCTCCCGGCTCTCGTTCCTTGCCTGCGCGCCCGGCGACCCCCCGCTGGACGACCTCGGCAAGGTCGGCGAAGCACAGGCTCAAGCGTTGGATATTGTCCTTCAGGTGCGCGTTGAACTCGTGAAAGTCTCTCGTGTTCTCCGCGAACCGAGACAGTGCCCCCTCGAAGCGCAGCACGCTGCCTTCGAGCTGCTTCGTGGCTGCCTCGAACTGCTCGGTAGCCCGCGGGCCGAGCGTCGATCCCGCCGCTCTATCATGGGTCAGGACGAGCTGATCCAAATGGGTCTCGAGCTGCAGCGTGAAGGCCGCGCGGCGCTCGGCGATGTTGAGAACGACACCCAAGAGCGTCATGCAGATGGCGGCCAGAATGCCTGCGAGTGACGTCGTGAACGCAACGCTCATCCCCGAAAGCGCTTCGGTCAACCCGCGCGTCAGGGACTGGGCCAAGTCCGCCTGCGGGGAAAGATCGCCCGAGACGATGGACACCAGCTTGCCGATCGAACGGGTCAAACCATAGAAAGTCCCGACCAGGCCCAACGTGATGAGCAGACCCGTATTGGCCCTGACGAAGCGCTCTCCCATGAGCAGCGACTTGAGCTCCTGCTGCATGGCGCGCTCGGCAATCCCCTGGACGTTGATCGAGTGGGCGTCGCCACCGGCCGGGACCTGCTGCAAGGCCCTCCCCATGTCAGAGACGGCGCGCTGCAGGACCCCGAATCGGAAGGGGGCCTTGCGATCGGCTGGAGTGTGAAGCTCCTTGGCCATCGTGGTGTAGCGGGCGCGAATGGCGACGCTCGCGGCGATACCCAGCAGCAGAAGGATCCCGATGACCCCGATGATCAGGGCTCCGCTGGTGTCCAACAGGAGCAGGCTGAGTACTAGGGACTCCATGCGAGGTGTTCTTGCACACACGGGCGCTGCGGTCGAATCCTCACTCGCGGATGCCACGAGTGGCTGTCGCAGCGGCCGCGGCGACATCGAGGTGAAGCACGAATGTGCGGTGTCGCGCCGGAGGGCCTCGGCTCATCCACGAACCCATCCAGTGCGCCTTCTGCCACGTCGGTCCACCATGGCCAACTGACTGGCTTGCCGGACTCGAAGTCGAACAGGAATTCGTTCAGTGCCCAGCGGCCCGAGCCGCTGCGGCTCTGCAGCAGCGTGCCGGGGCCACGAACGACCCTGCCTGTCGAGATATCGACTCGCCATGTGACTTCGTGTTCCGTCGAGACGTCTACCACGGTGTCGCTCACGAACTCGATCCAGAGGGAATCGAGGGCTCCTTCGCCAGGTTCCCCGAGGGTGACGTCCGCCTGCCGCTTGGCGTTTCGGGCGTCGAATATGGCCAGGTGCAGATCGTTTCCTAGTATCGGTCCGCCGTCATTCGCTGGCGTACTCTCGACTCGCGCAAAAAGCGTCCCGTCCGGACTCAGCGCTTCATTGCATACTTCTCCGAATCGCCCCCAGTATCCTCCGCTGCCGATCGCCACAGAACCCGGTGTGGCAGAGCCCACAATAGCCTGCATGGCGCTGTTGCCTCGAACGACACAGCGCACTCCGGGCAAAGGTCTGGCCAGCGACATGGATCTCAAGTCGAACAGGGGCGTAGCCTCGCACGTGCCGCCTCGCGTGGGATAGACATGCGAGGCGCACACCACGCCATCTGCCGTGACCCCAACCTTCCGGAACCCTCCCCAACCCACACCGTTGCCGCGCACGGTTCTGATCCGCCGTCCACTGGTGGAATCGAACACGTGCATGTCCACGCGACCCAGGCCCTGCGTGTCCGACAGAGTCAGAGCGATGAACCGACTACCGCTATCGACGAAACGAAGAACGGATACTCTGCGGGAGACGCCGAAAGAGTGAAGCGAGCCAGCTGCAGGTTCGGCTGCTTCGCCGGGTCGACAGCTGTGCTCTTGCCGACCGCTCGCAGGGGCGGCGCCCGCGATGCGCTTGGAGGCTGAACGACGGGCTGTGCGTTCCCACAGGAACACGCGATCGCAACAACCGCAAGCGGCTCCAGGCGAGCGCGAGCTCGGCACGCGCGAGTACCCCGCCCGCTCCGGCTAGCCGTTCGGCGCTGGCCTCGAGCGTGGTCAGGACCTCGAAGCGTCTGTCGTAGGCCGGGACCCGCATGCGCGTGACCCACGTGTCGAGGTCGCGAGGGCTGCATGAGCAGCCATCTGCCGGCCGCTTTGTTCATCCACACCAGGATCGTCGAGGAATCCGTGCGCGGCAAGTCTCGAAGACGGATGTTACGAGGTGGTGGACGGCGAGGCGCCTCCAGCGACCATGTACGGTCCGACACCGGGCCGTCTCGTCCTGACTCGGGACGTGCTGGCGGAGTCACCGTCGCCCGGTGCGTCGAGCCTCAATCGGCGAGCGCCACCCTGTGGTGCATGGAGACTCGTCACGCCGTGATTCTCGCATGGTTCGTAGCGCGCAAACAGACTGGATCTTGTGCGTCGCCGAGGTAGTCTTGCCTGCGGTTTGTCCGCGTCGCACGTCGGCGTTGGCATGCAGCTCGCTTTCCACAACACTGTAGCCGTCGACAGATAGAGGAGACGACCCATGCCACAAGTGCCAAGCGCCACAGATTGGGATACCGAGTATCGAGGCAAGCCCGCCGTAGGGACATGCTTCGCGCGTACGCGGCGGATCCGCGAAGCCTCGGGTACGTGGCTGCTCGGGACGCTGCTGGCGGTCGCAGGCTGCTCCTCGAGCGACGCCGACGCGGGCGCAGCGGCCGATCGCAATGCCGCCGCTGGAGCCGCACATACGAGCGACGCGTCAGCAGGTGCGTCGTGGGCC
>JAFGIS010000138.1 GCA_016929495.1 Polyangiaceae bacterium
CTCGGACACAGCGAGGTTTACTTCGTCCAGCTGGCTCTGCAGGATTTGGCCGACGATGCCGGCGTCTCTGTCAGAGTCGAGGTGAAGGTGGCGTGATGCAATCAGTGCCGCGTCTCGAAAACGCGTCATCCAGTATTCGGCGCTACCGACAGATCCCGTGGACTTGGGTGGGCGTCAGGCAGACCGACCCGCAGGTGTCGCCGAGCTGGCCAGACTGGTTGGATCCCCAACAGTGAACTCCGCCACTCGTCATCAGCGCGCATGTATGAGAGAAGCCCGCCGAAATGGCCTGGACGCCGGTGGCCTTCTGGTGCGCTGGCTCGGGGAGGAGGCTGGCGCGCGCACGTACGGCTGCCAAGGTTACTGGCCCGACGGTCGAGGTGCGAACGTCGAGCGGCTTCGGGCGGATCACACAGTAGTCGCCAATTGCACCACCCTGCTCGTGGGCAAAGCCAATCCACCGGCGACGTGCAGCACCTGCTCGAGGCGAAGGGCGGCACCGGGAGCGACGTCGGGAGGCTCGGTCGACGGACATTCTATCTGTCGGCGGCGACGCGGGTTCTTCAGCCTCATGTCCCGACGCGGAGCGTCTCGCACCTGCCCACGCGACTGGAGGGTCGTGGAAGTGTCTACTCGGAGCCGGTCTGCTTCGAGCCCGGTGCCAGCCAGCCGAGTGTCGTTCCAATGTGGGCCAGCACGAGCATCACAGCCAGCCGGAGGACCACCTGAACTCGTTCGAATCGTGGCGGAACGCTGACGACGTCGAACTCGATGGGATAGAGAGCTCTGCATGAACACTCCTTGGGGGCGGACAGTCGGCATTCGCAAGGCAGCTCGACTGCAATTGTGGGGCCAAGTCGCTGACTGGGCCGCTCTCTGCGCTCTGCAGGGCTGTTCCGGCCATCGTGGCGATTTCATCGCTGCTGTCCGCGGACACTCGTCCGCGGCCATGTCCGGAACGCCGTGTCTGCCTGGTCACCGGGCCCGCCCAAGTCCGGCGCAGCTCGCACTGGGTGCCCGATTCCCCATGGCCCAGAGGGGACAGAGGATGCGGAACCCAGCCCGAGAAGCTACCATCCCACTCATGGTCGGCGTCGCTCATGCGGAGCGCATCTCGTCCAGCGAGTATCTTGCGATGGAGCGCCGTGCGACCGACAAGCACGTGCTCTGGGATGGCCAAGTCTTTGCCATGGCCGGAGCGTCCCGGCGGCACAACCAACTGGTCGCGGCAGTGCTGCGGGAGCTCGGTGTGGCCCTGCTCGGCAGGCCGTGCCGGGCCTACGCGTCTGACCAGCGCATCTACGTGCCGCTCCGGAAAGGTTACGTCTATCCGGACGCGAGTGTGACCTGCCCGCCGATGCAGACCGCGCCGGAAGACACCGAGACGATCTCCAATCCGCGGCTGATCGTCGAGGTGCTGTCCGAATCGACCGAAGCGTTCGACCGAGGGGACAAGTTCCGGGGCTACGCTTCCATCCCTTCTCTCCAGGACTACTTGCTCCTCAGCCAGGACGCGGCGCGAGTCGACCTGTTCTCCCGACGTCCGGAGGGATGGCTCTTGCGTAGCTACGTCGCCGGCGACTCTCTGGAGCTCGCCTCCATCGAGGCGACGCTCTCCGTCGACGCGCTCTATGCCGGGCTATTCGACGATACGGGCGGCCCTGACGCACAAGCGGTCGTCGGGGGATAACCTGCTCCCCCCAACGGGACGAGGCCTCATCATGAATGGACAGTGGTTTTCCAGGCTGCGGGCCATCGGGTGGTTGGCTGTCGCCCTGGGCCTGACCAGCTTGGCTGCGGCTGCCCACCATGCGCCGGGCACTGCGATTTCCGGCAAGCCGGCCGCAAAGCAGCCAACCCCTGTCCCCAGGCCGAGCGCTCCCCCGCCCATTGCTGCCAGCCTCTACTTCACGGCTCCGGTTCCGGGGGACCGCTTCCATCAAGGAGACAGCGCGACCATCCGTTGGGCTCGAGTGGGCAACATCGGGCAGAACTGCTTTCAGCTGCATCTGTTCCGCAACCACGCCCATGTGCTGTCGATCGCGGACCAGGAGTCTCATTTCCACCGCCAGTGGACGGTGCCCGACACCCTATCGGGCACGGGATACATGTTTCGCGTGCTGACCTGTGACAGGAGATACTACGGGGACAGTCCTAGCTTCCCGATCATCTCCTCCAAGCCGGACCTGATGGTCGCGCAGCATTCCGTCACCCCGATCAACGCCGCTGTTCCTGGCGGAGACATGCGGGTGCGGTTCAGGGCACGGGTCGACAATATCGGGGCCGGGCCTGCGGGGCCGAGCAGAGCCCGTCTGCAGATGATACACAGCGGCCCTGCTGCGCTGCGGGTCGAGGTCTTCGATGTCCCGGGCTTGGCGTTCGGCGGCCATCATCACCTTTCGAAGGACTTGACGCTCTCGCTCTCGGGTGCGTGGACCTACCGGTTCGAAGTGGACTGGGGGGACCAGGTCCACGAGGACGGAGAGGGTTCCCCCAGCGGGAGCGGACGGGTCATTGCCACCGAGCAGGATGTGCCGGCTGCCGACTCCGGCCAGACCGAACCGGATCTCGGAAACAACCTGGCGACAGGCTGCTACTCCGTGGCAGCGCTCCCCGATCTGGAGATGACGAGTCTCTTCAAGGATCCGGAGCACGCGCAGTACATCAATCGGACCGTGAAGATCACCGGGCACGTGACCAACGTGGGCACGGCTCCGGCGCGCAACGTCCGGCTCGAGATCTCCTGTACCCAGTGCAACATGGGACTGGCTTCCGGCTCGGCGTTCGAGACCCACTCCCAGACGCTTCCTTCCCTCGGGGCCAGAGACGACCACTGGTTCCACTTCAATCTCAGCTGGCCGTGCCAGGGCGAGCAGACGTGCCGCGTCAAGGCGGATAGCGCCAACGCGGTGCAGGAGTTCCGCGAAGACAACAACGAGAAGTCGATCACCGTGAGGACCAAGATCCTCTGAGACGGACCGTGCGCGTGGGCGTGACCCATCAACAGTGCCTGGTCTGCGCAGCGCCCCGGCACCGTCGGCACGTTCAGGGCTCGCAGGCGATCTGCGTGTACAGCCGTTGGCCTTCCGCCGCCGCGGTGGGCTGGCTGAAGAAGACCCCGAACACCCCGTCATGCCAATCGAAGTCAGCTACCGCCGGGACTCGGGTACCATCGTTCGTGGGGACGGGCACGGCCAGCTCGATCGCGTTGCTGCGTAGCGAGCCGTCCAATCCGAGCAACCCGAAGTTGAGCGCGTTTTGCTCTCTCCACGTTGCGCCGAACGCGACGCCGCTCCAGACGAGGTCAATCAGTTCGACGTAAGTGATGGGCTGCGGAGGTGCCGTTTCGATGCCCTCTCGGTCGAGCTCGACGATGCCGAGGAGCGTCGCCACCGCATGGGTCCGGCCTCTGACCGAGAGCACCACGCGGTAGCCGTTCGGGGTCTGGCCGGCCCACAGAGGGCTCGTGTAGGTCGTGTCGGGGTCGGACAAGCGGCGAGGTTCTCCGAGGGGCCGTGCCTCCCGGTCCACTTTGGCGAAGTAGACCTCGTTCAGCGCCTGATGGTAGTTCTCGATCAAGACGGCGTAGTGGTCGTGTTCCCAGAACAGGAAGAGCCGTCCGATGATGGCCAGGGAGTCCATGACGGACCCCGAGTTGAGCAAGCTGCCCTGTTCATCCAGCACCGCGAAGCTCACGGTGTCGAAGCCGCCCCACAGGACGCCGAATCCCGAGCCGGTCCACACCACGCGCGGCAGCGGCGCATTGAGGCCTTCAGCAGTAGCCACCGCCGTTGGCTCGCTCATCAAGTTGCCATCCCGGTCGAGCAGCGCGAACCGCAACCGTGACTGATCGATTTCATGCCACGTGACCGCGAATCCCTGCTCGATCTTGGTGATACTGCGCGCGGTGGCCGTGCCGTAGTCGACGGGCGTGGCGTTCGCGTCCAGTTCGTAGGTCGAAAACACCGTGTGCTGTGCCAGCAGACTGCCATCGGGTCCGAACCGGCCGTACTCCAGATCGAACCAGCGGCGGTTTGTGTAGCTCGTCTGGTGATTGCTCACCCAGACCGTCGCGTAGCTGCTACCTGCCCACACCTTGGGTGAGCCGTACACTTCGCTGGGCACGGACACGGATGGGGGTGCTCGGCACGTGTAGTGCTGCGGGGCTGCTGCTGCACCCGAGGCGCCGGCCTGCGCGACACCAGTGGGTCGACCCACGCCGCCGTCGGACGGTGGGGTTGCTTCTGCACCCGAGGCGCCGGCCTGCGCGACAACGCTGGGGTGACCTGCCCCGCCATCGGACGAAGGGGATCCTGCCACAGAGTGCGCCGCTGGTGCGTTCCCGCCGCCAGTGTCTGGCTCGCCCCCACGGCCGCCAGTATCTGGCTCGCTGGTCCCGGGCTGGTGCGCGGCTTGGCCGCCAGTATGTCCCGCTCCAACCGGTCCGGACTGCTTGCCCGAGTCCGCGATCCCACCGCAGGCGCCGGCCACTGTCGCGAGCCATGCAGCCGGCGCCAGGCTCGACAGCCTACGACGTGCGCGAGCCATGCTCCGAGGGTGGATGCGAGTCAGCCCGCGGGCAAGCACATGGTCAGCACTGGACAGTTCACTCTATCGAACAGGGGCTGCGCTCGCATCTTCTTCGTCATGAGCCCACGGCATGTCGTGCGAACCCCAACCGAATGCTCCTGGTAGCGGACCTCCAGCCCGGGGGCCGAGAGAGCATCGGGAACTTCTGGGGGCACAAGGCGTACTGTTCCGATCATGGGCAATTGGTTGCGTGTTCCCTCCCTCGGGCTACTTGCGTTCCTCCTCGCCTGTGCGCACCATGCGCCGCCGAAAACCGCGACGGACCAAGGGCCTCCGGGTCAGGAACAGATCCTGCCTTTGGTGAGGCTGCGGCTGTATGCCTCCGGTGTCGGGTACTTCGAGCGCCATGGGAACGTCAGTGCCGGACAGCGAAGGCTCCCGGTGCCGCTCGGGCATCTGGACGACGCGCTGAAGAGCCTGGTGCTGCTCAACTCCGATTCCGAGCAGTTGAGCCTCAGTTTTCCGAGCCGGGTGAGCCCGGCGGTGGCGCGAGCCAGGGCGGGGATGGCTGCTGCCGAGAACGCGGCCCTGAGCTACGACCGGCTGCTGGCCGCGCTGCGCGGTGAGCGGGTCGTGGTCACCCTGGGATCGGCGGCGCGTTTCGGCAAGACCCAGGTGAGTGGGCGGGTAATCGAGGTGGTTTCAGTGGAGCCCACTCACCCCTCCTACGACCACGGCCCGCCGGGGGCGACCTTGCGCAAGGAGAAGGGCGAGGGTGACGGCGAGGAAACGCCGGCCCCGGAACGGGCTCGGCTCCAGGTGATGCTGCTCTCCCCCGAGTACGGAGTGATCCGCTTCGATCTCAGCGAATTGGTCTCGGTGCGCCCGATCGACCCAAGGATTGTCGAGCGCTTCGAGGCAGCACTGTCGGCGCGGATCGCGACGCGGGCGAATCCCACCGAATGGTTGGAAATGGCCGGGACCGATCGTGCGCTCCGGGACTTGCGCCTGGGCTACCTCGCGGAGACGCCGATCTGGCGCACCAGCTATCGCCTGGTGGTAGGGGACGGGGGACGCGCCGAGCTGCAGGCCTGGGCGCTGGTCCACAACGATACCGACGAGACCTGGCACGACGTGAAGCTGGAGTTGGTGGACGACTACCCGAGCTCGTTCCTGTTTCCCCTCGCTGCGCCCCGCTATCAGCGCCGGGAGCTCAGCACCCCGAGCGAGGAGCTCTCCAGTGTCCCTCAGCTGTCCACCACGACGCCGGACGCGATGTGGGGTGATTTCAGCGACTACCAGGGAGAAGTCGTGGAATCGATCGCGGGGGAATCCTTCGGCGCGGGGGGCCTGGGTCTCTCGGGCGTTGGCCACGGTGGAGGCGGGCGCGGCGAAGGCGTCGGCCTCGGGTCCATCGGAACCTTGGGGCACGGTGCCGGCGTGCCCCCGGGTGTGAGCGATCTGATCTGGGTGGGGGATTTGCAGAAACAGGCGGGCGTGATTCCGCCTGCGGAGCGCGCCGTCTCGATCTACCAGGTGAAGAAGCCGCTACACCTCCTCCCGCAGCATTCGGCGCTCCTGCCCTTCCTCAGGGAGAAGGTCTCGGCCAAGACCATCGTTTGGTTCTCCAGTCCCAGCTCCGCGCCGGAGCGGGCGATCGGGATCACCAACAACACCCGGAACACCCTGCCCGAAGGTCCGATGGCGGTCTTCGGACGCGGTGGATTCCTCGGCGAAGCGATGCTGGACAGTCTGCAACCGGGAGCCCGGCAGTTTGCCCGCATCGGAGACGAGGCGGATTTCGACCTCTCCGTTGCCGAGAGCAAGACGGAATCCGTGCGGCGCCACGTGGATTTCCTGAACGATCGACTCCGGGTCCACTCGGTCGCGACCTGGAAGCCGAGCCTGGTCTTCAACAACCGTTCGGGGGCTCCGGCGGAGATCTACGTCGGGATGAGCCTGGTCAACAACTCGGTGCTCGAGGGGAGCGACCGGCTCGATTTCGACAGCACGGCCGGGACACCGTTCGCCGTCTTCGACGTGCCCGCGGGTCCGGGCACGGAACGCAACCTCATGGCCCGCCAAGGGATCGCCGAGGGGCAGGCCGTGGATGCCCTCGATCTCGACGATCTCGACGAGCTGATCCGAGATCAGAACCTGCCCAGTGAAGAACGCGCGATTCTGACCAAGGCGCGACCGCTGCTCGAGCAGCGCCTCGCCACGGTGCGCGCGCAGGAGGAGCTCGAGGTGGAGCTCGACTCTGCGAAGGAGGAGCTCAAGAGCCTGAAGCAGACGACCGAGGATGTGGGCGCGAAAGAATCCAAGGAGGCCGGCGCGGTGATGACCCACCGGGTGCTGGCGGCCCTCGACAACGTGCGCAAGATCGAGGCTCGAAAACGCAATCTCGACAAAGAGCTCGAGACACGCACCCGGGCCCTGAAGAGCACGCTGTCCGAGCTGAACACGTTCCGCGCCAAGCTCGTGGAAGAGCGAAAACGGGCGGAGGCGGCGGCCAGGTAGGAGCGCACGTGGACCCAACGGCCTGGGTATTGCTGCTCTCGCACGTCGGCGCCGTGCTGGTCGTGATGGCGGGCGCCGTGCTCCTGTTCTGGGTGCGCGGAAAGCGTTTGCGGGTCGTGGCCGGTCCCCATGGGTATGTCGAGACGGGTTTGGGCCGCTTTCGCTTCGACCCCAGGGGTCGCACCATCGAGGTCACCTCCTCCCGCGGCCACCAGAGCGTTCCCGTGGGCGACCAGGTCGAGATCTTCGACGTCACGGACACACGGTCCGCGCTCACGAAGGAATTCCTGCTCGGCGGTCTGAGCATGACCGATCTCTTGCCGGCCTTCCGCGACCAGACCTTCTCCACCGTCGTTGCGTTGGGCGTCCAAACAGGAAGCCTCCCGGTTTTGTGTCTGCGCCAGTACCGGAAATACGAGGCGGTTCCGCACGGCGTGGAGATGCTCCAGACGTTTCTGCGCGCGGTCCGGCTGTACGACGACATCGAGCACGTGGTCTCGCGTCGGAAGGCGGAGATCGCCGCGGCGCTGGAGGAACAAGGCCTGCGGGTCCAGTGGCGTTAGGGCGGAGGCCGGCATCGACCGGCGCTCCGTATTTGTCCGCACAGGGGTTCGCAACCACTGCGTATCAAATACCTACCCCGCGGACGGGCATGCCAGGCCGGCGGAAATCTCGCAGTGCTGGCGTCCTCTCTCGCGCGTGCGGGTACTGCCGTTTCGACCGTCCTGCAGTATGGTTCGTGAATGCAATGGTGGCGCGCCTTCGCCGTGGTCTGTGGTCGGGTGCTCGTGGTGCCCGCCGCTCTCTCCCTCTCGTCGCTCGGCTGTGCCGGGGACACGGAACCATGCGAGGACTGCGACCAAACGCTCATCGGCACCGCAGGGGCGAGCGAAGCCTCGGCGACCGGAGGCGCTGCGGACACACCGAGCAGCGGCGGAGCGCCAGCCGTCGATGCTGGCAGCAGC
>JAFGIS010000139.1 GCA_016929495.1 Polyangiaceae bacterium
CCTCTATCTCCTCCTCAGTGACCGCGCCGGACTGCGTCAGGCGTGCGCCCAGCAGCTCCTCCGGTCGCGTGGAGGTGATGCACCGCACCACGCCGTCCACCCAGTAGATGCGCTTCTCGGCGCTCTCGCAGCGCACGGCCAATAGACCCGTTTCGTGATGGCGTGCGAATCGGAACAGCAGTCCGGGCAGACGTGCGCGATCGAGCGGCCGCGTCCAGGTGGCGCGCTCGCGCAGCCGATCCCCGAATTCCCGGTCCCCGGATTGCAGCAGCCGGCCGATGGCCGGAATTTGGTCCAGCTGTCGTGGCAGATCGTCGCCGACACTCACGAGCGTGTCGCGACTGAGCGCTCCGGTCGCCGTCATGGCGAGCAGCTGCGCCAGTGAAAGCGGCCCGACCGGGCCCTTTGCGCCATGCACGCAATACGTCGGCAGTGCCCGCGCCTCGCTCGTGATCGCGGCCGCGGCCCGGGGAGACGAGCGAACCCGACGCTCGCCGGGCGCACCGCGCTCGGTCCGATTCGAGGAAGGTGCGGACCTCGGCGGAACGATCGGCGCGCGGCCGGCAGGCACCGTGGCCGCCTCGCGTACGCCGCTGACGGCAGGGGCGACCCCGAAGTCGTGCATCCAGCTCGCCAGCTCACCGTGGTCCAGCGTCAATCCGAGTTGCCCCGCCGCTCCCGCAAGAGCGTGCAGGAAGACGCGGGCGTTCGCGAACCTGTCCGCGCGATCCCGCGCCAGTGCGATCCTGAGGATCCGGAACACTTCGTCGGGGATGTCGCCCCGAGATTGCTCGAGAACACTGACATCCGCCTCAAAAATGTGCGTGAGGATATCCATCTCGCTGGGACCCGGAAACAGCGGGCGAGCAATCAGCATCTCTGCGAGCACGATGCCGAGCGCGAACAAATCGCTCCGTGGATCGACCTCTTTGCCGACGACCTGCTCGGGAGCCATGTACCCGAGCTTGCCCTTCAACTCGCCGGGATACGTCCTGCGCGTAATGAATTCGCTACGCATGATTCCGAAGTCGGTCAGCTTCACCTCGCCAGTACGCGCAATGAGCACGTTTCCCGGAGAAACGTCCCGGTGGACGATCCCTAGCGGTCGTCCATTCTCGTCCCAGGCATCGTGAGCGAAGGACAGGGCGCTCAGCACTTCCCGTGCGACGTAGAGCGCGACCGAAAGAGGGAAACGCTGCCCTCTTGCGGCGACAGCGCGCAGAAGCTTCGCGCACGACACGCCGTCGACGTACTCCATGACCATGAAGAGGTCGCCACTGTCCTCTCCAAAGTCCAGCACCTGGACGATGTTTGGATGCGATAGGGCGGCCGAGATGCGTGCCTCGTCGCAAAACATCGAGACGAACCGCGGATCGCGGCCAAACTGAGGAAGGATCCGCTTGATCGCCACTCGCTTGCTGGCGCCCTGCCCTGACACGGACCGCGCCACGTAGACTTCCGCCATCCCGCCGTAGCCCAGACGGTCGAGGAGCTCATAGGGTCCAACACGCGCGCCGGCCGCAGCACGCATTTCTCGCATCGTCATATTGTAGCCCGCGAGCGGGCCCGCAAGCATGGATAGCGCCGCCGCAGCCAGCCTTTTCTGGCCCGTCACCCCTAGGGGTGGCCCGTCCTCCGGCCCGTGCTCGACGCGTTCGACGCCGGAGGGCTCCACTGTGTGGTTCGTCGAAGCAACGGCCCACCTCGCTGTGCCGCCCATGCGCCTGCACCACGCGCGCGAAAGCATTGCAGGGTCGTAGGCGCGCCCACCTCGAGCCACGCGGGGTGCGTTCGTGGGCATCAGACTGGGAAGCACCGACACCGTCGGCGCGTCTACGCGTGCGTGCCCGGGCCCGTTGAAACTCCGGCAGACACGCGACATCAGTCCGCTCGGCCGCATCCCGAGTGGACGCCAGCCTCGACCCGAGAGTACCTTGGGCCCGTCTTCGCGCCGCATGGACGCGCACGTTCGCGACGGAGTCCCCTTGGAGCCCCACGGAGTCCTGGTCGTCGACAAACCAGCTGGACCCACGAGCCACGACGTGGTGGCGCAAGCCCGTCGCCTGTTTCGCACGCGCGAGGTCGGACACGCGGGCACGCTCGATCCTGCTGCGAGCGGTGTGCTGGTCCTGATGCTTGGCGAAGCTACCAAGCTTTCCCAGTACCTGACCGCACAAGACAAACAGTACCTCGCGACTATCGAGTTTGGACGAGCGACTGACACCTGGGATGCTCTGGGCGAAACGGTGCAGATAGCGACGCTCGTGCCCGGGCAGCTCGACCTGCATCGGCTGGAAGGCGCACTTGAAGGCGAACGGCTGAGAAAGGCGCAGACCCCCCCGCTCTACAGCGCAATCCAGGTCGGCGGGGTGCGGGCCCACCGTGCGAGCCGACGTGGTGAGCACGTGACCCTCACGCCACGGTCGGTGTCCGTACAGTCGCTGCAGCTCGTCTCCTGCTCGGAACGGCAGGTGTCCGTTCGGCTGACCGTATCCAAGGGATACTACGTGCGCTCACTTGCGCACGACCTCGGGGAACGGATGGGAGCGCCAGCGCACCTGGCCCAATTGCGGCGCCTCGCCAGTGGCCCCTTCTCGCTCGACGATGCGATAGCGTGGCCACCGACCGACCCTCCCACTCTGCTCGGCATGGCCGATACGGCGCGACGGACGCTGCCCACAGCCCAACTGACGGAACGCGGACGAGAGCGAGCACTGCGCGGACAATCGCTCACGAACTCGGACTTCCTTTCAGCGCCACCGCAGGCACTGAGTGCCTGGCTGTCGCCGGCCGACGAGCTTGTGGCGCTCGGCCAGGGGAACGGCAGAACTACCTTCCAAGTGGTCCGCGGATTCCGCGCTGCCGAAATCGTCGAGCGCTCCGCTGGATCCGTCAGCGCACCTCCAGCTCCCGGACGAGCAGACCCGACGCCTTGAGCCGCTCGGCTATGCGCACGCGCCACGCTTGTTGGTCCGCGCCCGGGCTGAGCTCCACCTCGACGCTGATCTCCCGTCCGTCGGCGTGCACCAAGACGGTCGTGCCCTCGAGCTCCCCCGCTCCCAGCTCCAGGCGCATCGTCCCGGCTCGACCGTCGCCTGCCCAGGCCACGCGGCGAACGAGCCGATGTAGCAGTAGCTCGAGCGTGGGGACGACCACCGTCGTGGTACACGACGCGTCAAGACCAGCAGGACGGGTCGACTCGGGTTTTGGGGAGTGGGAGTGAAACAGCCAGCAGGCAGGCTCACTCCGGTCCCAATCGACAGACGGGTCCCGGGGTTCGCCGGCGAAAGGCGACTCCTCCGAGCCGTTGCGATCGCGCCTTTCCGTTGCCTCCTCGAAGACCACACGCCCAACTGGGCTCTCGAGTTGGAAGACGCGGCTGGCGCGCCCAGCCTCGCCCAAGGGCGGCGCGTGTGCCGCGCGCACGGACTGCGAAGCCACGCACTCCTTGAACCTCGTTGCTCGCTGACAACAGGCCGTTCGCCCGGTCTGCTCCGGCTTC
>JAFGIS010000140.1 GCA_016929495.1 Polyangiaceae bacterium
AGCGGCCCGGCGAGCTCGTGATCGCAGCGGGCACGACGCCTCACGGGGGCGACGTGAGGCTGCGATGGCTCTGGTGAGACTCGTTGCAGTGGGTCTGGCCCTGGTCGGGTGCCAGAGCCTCGCGGGGTTGACCGACCGCAGCGAGGGGTCTGGTGGCTCGGGGCACGGGGGGCAGAAGCAAGCGATGGCTGCTGGCGCGCCAAGCGAGGGTGGAGCCGCCACAGTGAGCGAGGCAGGTGGCGACGCCGGAGGGCAATCGGGGCGAGTCGAGCGCCCAACGGGTGGAGACTCGTCGGTGCGTTCTGAAGCTGGAGCGTCTGGCCAGCAACGCGACCCCGTGATTGCGGGGACGGGAAGCGGTCTGGGGGGCAGCGAGGCGGGTGGTCAGGGCACGGTCCCGGGTGGCGGTGCAGGGGCCAGTGGCGTCGCGATGGGTGGCGCGACCGGCGGCCTCGGTGCAAGCGACGCGGCCGGTGGCGCAGCCCTTGCCGGTGGCGCAGCCCCTGCTGCCGGCGGCTCGACGGGTGGCCCAGCGCCCGTGGGTGGTGCGGCTTCGGGCGGCGCACCACCGCTGGGCGGCGCCCCGGAGCTGGGCGGCACGGCTTCGGGCGGCGTACCGCCGCGGGGCGGCGCCCCGCCGCTGGGCGGCTCGGTTTCGGGCGGAGCACCGAGTGGGGGGAGCTGCACGGGCGGCGTCAGCGCAGCCGGCGGCTTGGCTTCGGGCGGTGGCGCGTCCGGCGGCACCGGCGGCGTCTCCTTCGGTTGCGGCTCGGACTATGTCACCTCGCCCTGCGACGTCAGTGGAAGCATGTGCAGCCTGAGTGTCAACGGCGTGATGCGGACGTACCACCTGCAGCTGCCTCCGGGCTACATCTCGTCCAAACCGTATCCGGTGATCTTCCAGTTCCACCCGTGGGGCGGCACGGCTGACCAGGCCCTGACCATGTATCAGCTCAACTCCAAGATACCGGACGCGATCTACGTGACGCCGCAGGGGTTGGTGGCCAGCGGTAGCAGTGCCGCGGGATGGGCCAATACCGACGGAGAAGACATTGATTTCGTCAGAGCGATGCTCGACGTTGTCCGGCTGAGCTACTGCGTCGACAACGCGCGCATCTTCGCCACCGGCTTCAGCTACGGCGGCATGATGTCGTTCGCCATCGGCTGCGAAATGAGCGACGTGTTCCGTGCCATCGCGCCGATGTCCGGCGCGCTCTACAGCGACTTCAACTGCACGGGTACCGGCCCTCCCATCGCCCTGTGGGGCTCGCACGGTCTGTCGGACGACGTCGTTCCGCTAGAGGACGGGCAAGCGGCGCTCCAGAAGATCCTGCAGCGGAACCACTGCGGGACCGCGACGACCTCCGTGGATCCGAGCCCCTGTGTGAAGTACCTCGGCTGCGACGCCGGCTACGACGTGACCTGGTGCGAGTGGGACGCAGAGCACGCCATTCCGAGCTTCGGCAGCAGCGCCATCGCCGACTTCTTTCTGCAGTTCTGACGAACGTCCGGCGCACGCGGCCACGTGCGGAGCGACCACGGTGAGGTCCACGGGGTAGGCCCAGGGGCCGGGTCAAAACGATCCATGAAGTTTACAGATACGCGCGAGGACCGGAGCGCTAGCCTCTGGGCACTGTGCACCGACGACTCCCGAACGTCACGTCGTGGCTCCGAAGCCCCCTGCTCCGTCGCTGGCTCGCTCGGCCGACGAAGCTCGCGCTCTTGGCCGCGTTGCCCGCTGCCGCGGCCTGCAACGCGATGCCGGAGCGCGCGCCCTACGAGCTCGAATGCAACCCGTACCCTGACATCGAGGTGAGCGACATCAAGTTCGCCTTCGATGAGCTGGGCGAGAGCGACTGGTACAACTTCACGGACAACACGCCGAGCGGCATGGCCACGTTCGGCGTGAAGGATCTCTCGGAGCAACCGCACGGCGAGCGCTGTGACAACACCCGGGCTTTCGTCATTGATTCGTACGGCTACAACGACTGGGGTGCGGGATTCACGACCTGGACTCTGCGGCAGAACGCGCCCGTCGCCACCGGCTGGGACGGGATCTCTTTCTGGGCACGCACGATCGAGGCATCCGACCGCAGCTTCACCCTGGTTCTGCAGGATCGCTTCGGGTCGGATGCGGCGAGGATCACCAATCCAGAGACGGGGGTGAGCACGGAAACGTGCCGGCCGCTCACGTCCGAGACCTCGTGTACTCTGACGAACATGGCCACCGGCGGCAGTCGCGCCGACGCCAACGGGCAGACAACGGACAGGCCCACCCTGGAAGGCTGGTCCAGCTCGGGCGGCGCGACCCTGGCCGCCACGCAAGAGCGGGCGCAGGCGGGCCTGTGGAGCATGGTCGCGACCGGCTCCGGCGTTGGTCCGCTTACGCTCGACCTGGACGCGGCCGAAGGCGGGGTCGGCGCCTCGCCCATCAACGGGCAGTCCTACGACTTCTTCTGCTGGGTCACGCTCGATGGCGCGGACAGCGCCAATGTGCGCCTCACGTTGACTCAGGACTGCGGTGACGGGGCCAGGCGCAGCACGATCAGCGAGGTGGCCCTGGTTTCGGCAGGCAGGTGGAGGAAGCTCAAGGCAAGCTACACCGTGCCCACCGACTGCGCGATGAACACGATGCAGCTCAGCGTCGAGGGCAGCAAGCCCGTGCACAGCACCGGCACGATCCGCCTGTTCGTCGACAATGTCTTCCTCAGCCGTCCCTGCTGCAGCAATGACACCGACGATGACGGGGATGGCCGCACGGACGCCGAGGATACCGACTGCGTCGACAAGACGGAGACGGAGTGCGACGACGGGATCGACAACGACGGCGACGGAGGTGTCGACTGCGGAGATCTCGACTGCTGCGGTCATGCCGCCGGCTGCGGCTGCGACACCACCGCGTGCGCCAACGAGCTTTTCTGCAAGCCGGACATGGACGTCTGCCGGCCGAATGCCGACGGCAGTGTCTATTTCACCTCGATCCCGAGGGCCCGCAAGAAGGGCCACACCGCTGCGACCCAGAACACCGAAGGCCAGATCATGCTCGGCGGGACGGTCTTGGACAAGTACGACTGCGGCCACGAATTCAACACCATCATCAGCACCACCAAGGAGTGGCAGCTCTACCTCGTCCCCTTCGACGACCTGCGCCAGGTGCGGTCGGCCAACTGGAACCCAGCTGGATTCGACAGGTCCGGACTCTGGAGTTTCGTGATCCGCACCCCCCGCGAGGCGCAAATGGAGCTCTGGCTCGACGATGTCGCCTTCTACCGGCACCTCGAGCAGTAGTCAGCCCGCGTCCCCTCGTCGTTGCCGCGCCTGCCGAGCGCTCAGATAGCCCACCAGGCTCACGACCACGAGGACGGAGGTCCATGCCAGGGCTCCGGGAACGAGCCAGACGCCCATGCAGACCAGCCAGACGGAGCCCAAGAGAAACAGCGCCGCGGCCAGCACGGCGCCCCGATCAGGCCGGGGCAGAGCCATGCGCCCGAACCGGAGTCGGAACACAGCGCACACCGTGAGGCCCGACACGAGCGTGAGGACGACCCCGACATTGGCCATCAATGCGCCGAACGAATGGGTGAGCAGCAAGCCGAGCGCGAGGGCCGCCTGGAGCAGGACGGACGCCTTGGGCGCGTGCCCCCCCCGGATCGCGAACAGCCGGGGCAAGTAGCCGTCCGCGGCCATCGCCGCATTGACGCGGGGGCCCATGAGCGTCATGGCGCTCATGCACGAAAGCAGAACGACCGCGGCGCCGATCGACGCCGCGCGCGCGGCGGCCGGGCTCACCAGCTTCCTGACGATCAGATGCGCCATCGTCACTTTGGCCTCGTCCCATTGGCCCATGTCGGCCTCCGAGACGTTGCAGATGAAGACCCAGGCCACCAACAGGTACAGGACCATCACGAAGGCCGCGCCGAGCACCATGGCGCGTGGGATCGACCGCTTGGGATGGTCGAATTCCTCGGCGGCGTAGATGGCCGCGTTCCAGCCGCTGTACGCGTAGTACGCGTAGAAGAGGTTCACGACGAAGGGCGAGAGCACGCCGTGCGTCGCGCCGCCCGCGTCCAGGCTACCGCCCGCCGGTCCTGCGGCACGCCCCAGCCACAGACCGATGGCCACGAACGCGACGACGAGCCCGATCTTGGCCAGCACGAGCAGGTTCTGTGACAGCCGCGCCAGGGCGATGCCGCGCAGCTGCAACGCGGCCAAGAGCCCGAGCAAGCCCGCGGCCGTTGCTTTGGTGGGCAGCCCTGGAACGACGAGGCCCAGGAACGCCGCGGCCGCGTACGCGTTGGCTGCAATCGGGGCGGCGAAACCGACGAGGACCGAGCACCAGCCGGCTAGGCATCCGAGGGCCGGGTGAAGCAGGTCCGACAAGTAGCGGTACTCGCCTCCCGACCGCGGCACCGCCACCGCCAGAGCGGCGTAGGCGCGCGCACCGGCGACTGCGAACAGCCCCTGCAGGACCCAGATGGCCAGAATGTCCCTGGGGGGCAGCGAGCGAGCCATGTAGCCGCTGGAGGTGAGCACCCCCATTCCCACCATGTTCGCGACCACGAGCCCCAGGCCCGAGTACAGGCCGAACGCTTTCGACGACGGCCTGCCGGAGCAGGTGCTCGGCGCGGACACGGCTGGCACCTTCGCCGATCGCCACCAGGCAGGCAAGGGCCATGCACGCGAACACGCCCGGACCCGGCGGCGACCGCGAGACTCGCGGATCGGGGCAGAACGGAAGAGAGCGGCGCTGTTCGGCCCAGGGTCGTTGCGCGGGGGGAACCGGCGCTCGGCCGGTGCGATTGTGGCAAGACCGACGCGCGTGCCGTCACTCGGGCTGGCATACGGAACGCATCACGCCGAAATCGGGGAGGGAGAGCTGGAAGTTGGAGTCGCGCGGGTGGCGGTCGGCGTGGAACAGGGCGAGGTCGTAAACGTGATCCGCGGTGAGACCGTAGCTCGCGTTGATCGTCGCCGATAGCTCGGTTTGGACATGCGGCCCGCCGAGGTCGATCGCGAGACGGCCGTTGATGAAGACCCACACGTCGTCGTCGCCTTTCACGGTGACCGTTCCGCCCACCCCGTCGTAGCGGAACAAGTAGTGTGCCTCGGTGGTGAAGTAGAAGTTCCTGGGCACGCCCACGACCGGCGCGACCGGACCGCCCGTGCCCGGAGTTCGGGCAACGTATGAGCCCAGAGGATCCCATTGATTGATCACCGGGTATTCCCCACCCGCCATGCAGCTCGGATTGGCGATCCAGTATGGCCAGATGTTGCAGATCTTGGGCCGCGCTTCGATTTCGAGGGGGAAGAACCCGCTAGTGAGGCTGGTCTGGGTGCCCATGAAGATGGCATGGATGTCGTCGGAGATTGTGCTGCCGGCCGCGCCGGCCGGTGCTCCCGGCGTGCTACTGCTGAACTGATACTGTCCGTCGCTCGTGGCTGCGAGCTCGAGCGTGCCCTGTATCGCGGTGCTGCACGACGAGTCCGTGTACCACTGCGCGAAGCTCATGTCGCTTTCGACCACCCTCACGGTCGTGTCGATCCGCAGACGGTGAGAGCCATCGCCGACCACGTAGCACTCCGCGACCCCAGACAGCCCTGCGAGCGGGGTGCATGTGTCAGAGCTCGAGCAGGAACCCAAGAATCCATTGCCCTCCCAGTCCGTGAAGCTGCAAGGGCAGCTGCTGGTGCCGAGCAACGGTTTGCCGTTCGCGCCGAGTGTGCTCTGCGCGATACCAAGGCAAGGTCCATCGGCGTCGCCGGTCGGACACCCGTCAGCTGGAGACCAGTCCACCCTGGTCCCGCTGGCGTTGGGCACACAAGTGGTCTTGGTGGCGCCTGGCGACACACCGGTACTGTGCCCGACCGGGCTCGGCGAGCTAGTGGGCGCGCCGTAGTAGAAGAAGTCGGGGTGGCCAGTTGGCTCCTGCTGGCCGTCGAAATCCCGATAGGTCACCGGGAGCACCAGGCAATCGAGGCTCGGGTTGCTGGGGCAAGGCCGTGCAGCGCTCTGCTTGTGGTCCGTGCAGACGAACCCCGTCTCGACCGTGCAGCTGCTCGAACACCCATCCCTGTCGAGCAGGTTGCCGTCGTCGCAGCCTTCGGCAGGGTCGCGATTCCCATCTCCGCAGACCGCAAGACAGGCTTCGGTCACGCCGTTGAACCGGCACTGCAGTCCTCCCGCGCTCCCACCGGTCGACTGTCCGCCATTCGGGCTCCCAGCGGCGCCCGAGGAACCTCCTACCGCGGCATTGCCGCCGGTCGTCGACCGGCCACCGTCCGCGCCGCCCGTCGCTTCACCGCCATCGGCCGCCCTGCCGCCAGCCGCGGACGCACCCTCGCCGCCCGCGCCTCCGGCGCTCTGGCCCATGCCGCCAGTCTGCGCAGAGCCGGCAGAGCCTCCGGCACCTGTTCCCGCGAGAACGCTGCCGTTCTGTCCGGCTTCCGGCGTGCCTCCGGTGGCCTCGGCGTCCGCGCCACCCTCATCCCCTGCATCCGGCGCGGATCTTTTGCCTCCGGCCGCGTCGCCTGCAGTGGGTGACTCTTCCGAGCCATCCGCACCGCCGGGCTGGTCGTCAGTATCAGCACCGCCAGCGCCGCCGTCGTGCGGATCCTTCTCGGTATCCGCCGGAAGCCCGCCGATACGGCACCCTCCCGCAACGAGCGCCGGCAGCAGCATCGCCACTACACAAGCTCGCAGCACGGAGTTGAACATCAGAACGTCCTTTCGAGCAACGCTCGTCTCAACGGTCGCTTCAGTCGATGAGCGGACTCGTGACTACGACTGCACCCGACCCCAACGAGAGCCGTCAACAGTATTCGTATGACCATCACTCTGGTTGATGCAGGCCTCCTTGAGGCGCGAGCCGAAGGACTGCTCATTGGACCATCACGTTGGCCACGGCGAAATCAAGGCTTCCGGTACCACCCCATACTTCCACGAAAACCTTGGCCTCCAACAGGTTCCCCAGACTCATGCCCTTGCCTTCCCACGCCTTGAAGTGTTCGGAGATGGATATCTGCCCGCACCGGCGAGCGGTGTGCCGGATACTGAAGAACTGCACCCACGTCGAGAGGCCGGGGCACGCCGAGCCACCGGTTCCATTCATGTTGCGCGTGTACAGAGTATACGTACCCCCGTCGATGTCCGCCGTTCCTTTGTTGGTCGTGCTCCCGGGATCAACCGGCATCGTGTCGTACGAATCCTCGACGATGTAGTATTCGACACATGGGTTGGTCGACCACCCGTAGGCGCCTATGTACGAATAGCCGTCGCTGCTTCCCGTTTTGGAATGAGCGAATTGTGCGGTAATCGGTCCGTACTGGTCATAGGGCTTGCCGGCGCTCCCCCATTCCAGGCCGATACGGGCCAGCAAGTCTCCAGAATCATTCCACGACACACCCAACGCAGCCGTACTGTAGGTGGTCACGCATCCCCCGCTTCCATTCGACCAAAGGGACCATTGGAGACCGGCCACGGTGCCCGAACCATAGGATGCGCAGTACGGCGTGCCGCCGGTCGGCATGGTGGCCGAGCACTCGACGGCTGAACCGCCGCCGCTCGCAGCACCGCCGCTGCCGCCGGTTGATGCACCGCCGCTGCCGCCGGTTGGCGTACCGCCGCTGCCGCCGGTGGGTGCACCGCTGCTACCGCCGGTTGGCGTACCGCCGCTGCCGCCGGTGGGTGCACCGCTGCTGCCGCCGGTGGGTAAACCGCTGCTGCCTGCTCCGCCCTGTCCGCCTGTCGCAGTGCCGCCGCTGCCGGCAGAGCCGCCCATGCTCCTGCCTCCCGTGGCTGCGCCGCCGCTGCCCGCTCCGTCCGTGCCGCCCGTCCCCACGCTGCCGCCATCTGCTGCTGCGCCGCCCGTCGCAGACGCACCCTGGCCGCCCTCGCCACCGATTTGGCCCGTGCCACCGGTCCGAGCAGAGCCGGTAGAGCCTCCGGTATGCGTGCCTCCCACACCCGTCGCATCCTGCCCGGCTTCACCCGAGCCACCGGTGGCCTTGGCGCCCGAGCCGCCCTCGTCTCCTGGACGATGCACGGCTGACTCGCCTCCGGCCGAAGCGCCTCCGAGCGGTGACGCATCGGGGCCTCCTGCGCCGCCGCCGCGCGTGGCGAGCGTGTCTGCGCCGGCCGCACCGGCTGCGCCGCCGTCCAGCGAGTCTTTCTGGGGATCCGGCGGAAGGCCCTCGATACGGCACCCGAGCGCAACGAGCGCCGGCAGCAGCATCGTCACGACGCGAATTCGCAGCACAGAGTCGCCCATCAGAACGTCCCCTTCGTGGCCAGCCCGATGGAGTCAGCCGCAACCAGAGGCCAAACCGCACCGTCGTACCCGGAGCGCCGCGGTCGACCGGGCGGCGCGGTCAGGTACAGGACGGTGCCCGCTGCCGCCAGAAGGCCTCCCCCGATGAATCCGATGTTCACATAGGGAACAAGCTGCTCGGATTGGCTTTGCAGTCGATGAGCGGACGCGATGTTGCCGAGTTGGTGTTCTGACAGCGCATCTTCGTGTTTGGAGCTCGCGACGAACCAGCACGTGGCGCCCGCCCCGAGCCCCGCCACGCCCGTGGCCGCGAGCACCACGCCGACCGTGCGCATCGTACTGCCCGAGGAGCCGGTGTCGGGCACGGGCGGGACCGCCGGAACAGGAGCGGCTGGCATCGGCTCCGTCGATTGCGGGGCCGCCGGAGCACCTGCCGCCAGCGGGGGTGGAGGCGGGGGCGCGGCGAACCCGGCACCAGGCCTTGCCAGCGGCGCCAAGCTGAGCTCGACCGAGCCGTGGTCCCCTCCCGCAACCGTGGCCGTGGCCTCGCCCGGCTCATATCCCATGAGCGACGCGGTGACAGTATGCGTCCCAACGCCGACCGACACTGGCGCGGACAGGGGGGATCGTCCGAGCTCCGTGCCGTCCAGGCGAACGGTGGCTCCGGCGGGCAACACGCGGATATCGAGCGTCGCGATGCGCGCCTCTTGCCGCTGGATCTCTTTCTGGACGGCGGCTTTGCGTTTGGCGTCGATGGCCTTGCCGCCTTCGTCGAGGTAGCGACGCAGCGCCGCCGCAGCCTCCACGGGTTTGGCCAGGGCGATGTAGGCCTGGCCGATGTTGTAGAAGACCGCGTAGTGCGGCTTGAGCTCGTAGCAGCGGCCAAATTCGACGATGGCTTCCGAATACTGTCCGTCGTCCACGAGCTCGAGCCCACGGTCGAAGTGTTGGCGCGCTTGCGCGGTAGCATCCGCGTACGCCGGAGCACTCGACCAGAGCAGTGCGAGCAGAGTCGCCGCGCCCGTAACTCGTCTCAATTGGCCAAGCATCGTGGACCGTTTCTGCAAGGGCCGTGCCTACCCTCCGTAGGGGTTCTTCCGATCAAACGGCCGCGGCCTGGCTCCGGAAATAGGTCGAGAAACGGCGGGGTTCTTGGGTGCAGACACAGGACCGGTAGCGCGTGGCGAGCGCGGTGAGCCGGCTGCTTTGGGCTGTCCAGGTGGACGACCACCTGGACGCGTGCCGCTCGTCGCAGGTTCGGGTTGAGCCTCGGGCTCGGCCGAGGTCACTGGGACCACCGACGGCTCGGGTTGCGCCGAGGTGGGTTTCGGTGCGACGGACGACGGGCCAGGCGCAGCCCGGGTCGCGCTTAGGTCCGGCTGTCGTTCGCCCTGGATTCGGACCACGAGCACGATCGCGACGATGGCCGCCAGAAGCACGAGCGCTCCCACGGTCAGGGCCCGACGGGGCCTTCGCAGCGAGCGCAGGTCCGTCGTGCTGACTTGCGCCGAAGCCATCACGGCCGACAGTGAGCGAGGTGAAGCCACTGTCTCCGCGGAAGCGTCTGCCGGTAGCGCCGGCGCGGCGAGGGGAGTCACCGCGCGATCCGCGAAGGGCGCCAGCGCCTCGGCCAGCTCCATGACCGACGGGTAGCGATCCCCCGGGTCGCGAGCCATGGCCCGGTGCACGACGGCAGCCAACCCGGCGGGAAGGTTCGGACGCAGCGTCTCGACGGGCGCCGCTTCCTGAGTGAACAGGTGATACAGGATCTCGCTGTAGGACTCGCCGGGGTGCGGCTTCTGACCGGAGAGCATCTCGTAGAGGATCACGCCGAGCGCATAGACATCCGTCCGACGATCGACCTCCTTGGCGCCGCGAGCCTGCTCGAGCGACATGTACGCGGGCGTGCCCATGGTCGCGCCGGTGCGAGTCACCCCCGCGTCCGCATGGAGCTTGGCAATGCCGAAATCCAGGATCTTGACCAGGTCACTGCCGTCGTTGCGCCGGCAGACGAACAGGTTCTCCGGCTTGAGATCGCGATGGATGATGCCGCGAGCATGCGCGATGAGCAGACCTCGACACGCCTGCAGAATGATGTAGGTCGCCCGGGGCACCGGCAACGGTCCGGTGCGGGCCAGCAAGCGCCCCAGATCCTCGCCCTCCAGGTACTCCATGGCCAGATACGGCACCCCGTCCGCGAAGCTGCCGAGATCGAAGACCGCGGCGATGTTTTCGTTTTCGAGCCCACCTGCCGCCTGCGCTTCGCGCTGGAAACGCGCGACCAACTCGCCGTTGCGCGAGTGCTCGGAATGCAGGCACTTGATGGCGAAACGTCGTCCGATGGTCGTGTGCTGCGCCTCGTACACCCGCCCCATGCCGCCTTCACCCAGCAGACGAACGAGCCGGTACTTGTCGCCAACGATCTGGCCGATGCGCGGGTCTTCGTCGTGACTAATCTTGTCCGTCATGGCTCGTCACATGCACCCGGCGAAGCTTCCGCCAGTCCGCCGCCCTGGTTGGCCTGCATGAGCCGGTAGGCGCGTTGCCGGGAAATGCCCGCGGCCGCAGCGGCGCGCGCCACGTTGCCGCTGTGCGCCCGCAACCCCGCCATGAGCGCATCGAACTCCCGGTCGCGCCGCGCGCGGTGCGCTTCCGGAGTATTGGCCGGCGGCGCACAGGACGGCAGAGCCGCGCTCGATGCTTGCGGTCCATCGCGCCTGGGTTTGGGCTCGGCGCATCGCAACACGCGCGCGGGCAAGTGCGAACGTCGCAGCACGCCTTCGTGAGCGTGCAGCACCAACAGCCGCCGGACCAGCAGATCCAGCTCGCGCACGTTGAAGGGCCAATCGTACAGGCACAGCTGCTCGAGCAACCGTGGCTCGACGGCCGCCGGCTGGGCACCCGAGTGCTGGGCCAGGAGATAGGAGAAGAGATAGGGGATCTCCTCCTGTCGCGCTCGCAAGGGCGGCAGATCCAGGGTGAGCCCATCCAGCCTGGCCGCGAGATCCGAGCGCAGCCGCTGCTCGGCGATGGCTTGCGCCGGCGGCACCTGAGTCGCCGCGACCACGCGCACATCGACCGGTACGGTGCGGGCTTCACCGAGCGGGAGCACCTCGCCCTGCTGCAGAGTGCGCAGGAGCTTGGCCTGGACGGCTTCCGGCAGCTCGCTGAGCTCGTCCAAGAACAGCGTCCCTCGATGCGCGGCCCGGAAGAACCCCGGGTGCGACCGATCCGCTCCCGTGAACGCTCCCTTTCGGTAGCCGAAGAGCTCCGCATCGGCGAGCGTCGGCGCCAGCGTCGCGCAGTTGAACGCGACGAAGTCACCCGAGCGACCGCTCCAGCGGTGCGCCGCCTGCGCGCATCCCTCCTTGCCCGTGCCCGTCTCACCGACGATGACGATGGGCAGGGTGCTTGCGGCTGCGCGGCGCAGCGGATCGAGCACCGACCGCAACGCCGGTCCCCCCACCAGCCCTGGCGCGAACTGCTGGAACACGGGTTCGCCGGACACCCTTTCGCGATCGAGCGCAGCAGCCGACATCAGCGCCACCACGCCGATCCATTCCCCGAGCCGCAGCACATGCCCCGGCGCGAGCGCCGCCTCACGCACCGCCTTTCCGTCCACGAACACCCCGTTTCGGCTCTCCAGGTCGCGGACGAGCGCAAACGCCCCTTCTCGACGGATCTCGGCGTGCTGCCGCGAGGTTTCCGTCCCGGGCAGTCGGACGTCGCAGCTCTCTCCGCGTCCCAGCACGAGCCGGGGCGCGGTGAGCGGCGTGAGCATCCCGGCGCTGCCCGGGAACACCCAGCGCAACGCCATGACCATCGTGTCGGGCCCAATGCTGGACGCGCTCCTCGACGGAAGAGTGGTCTCGGAAGGCCCGCACGCCATCCGCGCAGTATACCCGATGGCGATCCGGTCAGCGGCGACACGCGGTCGTGTGCTGCGCTCATGCTGATCCACGTGGTCGTGAGCACTGGCCACTTGGCCGATCCAGGGCAGGCACCGTTCTATGCTTCTTCGTCACCTCGCGCGAGCGCGCGCCGTCGCTCGGTGTCGAGCCGCCGTAGCGGCTGTCCTGCCTCGAGCTCGATGAGACCGGACTCGGCCAAACGGCGCACAGGCCGCGATAGCGTATCGCTCGTGCTGTTCAGGTGCGACGCCAGGTCGTTGCCGAGCAGCTTGAGCTGAAACGACGCGCTGCTCGGGTCCGCATCGAGCAGGTGGCGCGCCACACGACGTTGCTCCGCTCATCGCCAGCGCCCAGGCGACCCAGCCGCTCCCCGAGCACGACATGCGTACGAGCACCGTTGTGGGTGTGCGAGGCGTCCGCGTGGGCCCCGCGGCACCCGCGTTCCTCTGCCCGAACGCCGTGTCCGTTCTTGCCGACCCGTTCGACACGCACCCCGGCCCACAGCGACACACGAACGAACGCCGGACGCCAGCACGTGCCCTCGGGTTCTGGTGCACGGGGAAGATGACTCACGGCCGGGGCCCGATGTGGGCCGGCCGCATACGCCCGGGGGCGGTCGCGCTCGCGCGGCGTGACGGCGCAGGGGCGTGAGGCTAGCATGGCTCATTGCGAGGCCTGCCTTCGCATGCCGAACGGGACGACCCCCACGCCGCGCATTGCCATTCGGTTGGCCAGCGACGGGCTGGCTGCGTTCGTGTCCGTGTCCGCGGGCGCGCCGCTCGAGCCGTCCGAGCTCGACGAGGCGCTTCGGCGCGCCGGCGTCACGAGCGGATTGCTGGCCGAGACCTGTGCGCTCGTGGCCGCCCGGTTGCCGAGCCCGATCTTCGCCTGTGAACCCACCCTGGTGGCCGCTGGCCGCTGCGCGCAGCCCGGCCAGGACGCGCGGCTCGAACTCGAGTTCTCCGAAGGCCTTCAGCCGGGGCACCTGCGCGAGGACGGCAGCGTCGACTATCACGACCGTGAGCTACTCAAGCCCGTCGCGCGCCACGACGTCATTGCGCGCGTGCATCCGGCCGAGCCGGGCAGCGCCGGGCTGAAGGTCGACGGGAGCCCCATCCCCCCGCCACCGCTACGCGATCTGCCGGTGCTTCTGGGCCCCGGCGTCGCGCTCGGTCCGGACCACGCCGTGCGCGCGGTGCGTGACGGCGTGGTGCTCTATCGCCCGGGGCACAGTCTCGATGTCGTGGACCATCACGTCCACGCCGGCCCGGTCGACGCCCGTTCGGGCAACCTGTGCATGCAGGGCAGCCTGGTCGTACAGGGCGATGTGCTTCGCCCCTTCTCGGTGGTGGCCAGCGGCGACGTCGAGATCCGGGGCAGCATCGAAGCGGCGAGCGTTCGCGCCGGGGGCCGCCTGAGCGTGCGCGGCAGAGTGCTCGGTGCGGACGACTGCGCGGTCACGGCCGAAGGCGAATGCATCGCCCGCCACGCCGAAGCGGCGAGCCTACACTGCGCAGGCGTGCTGCGGCTGGCCGACGCGGTCAACTGCGAACTCTGCGCCGAGAGCGTGCACATTGCCGGTCGCGTGCGCGGCGGTTCGGCCACGGCCGAGCAGTGCGTGACGGCCAAGGAGGCCGGCAGCGCGAGCGGCGTCGATACCCGGCTCCGAGCGGCCATGGTGCTGACATCGCCCGTGTTCGAAGCCCGACGCGCGATTGCCTTCGGCAAGGCCGAACGCTTCGCCTCACGCGCCGGCGGCCGGAGCGCGGATCGCAACAAGGGCGGCAAGCTTGGCCGCGTGCGCGTCGAGCTCGAAGCGCGAGAGCTCCGGCGTCTGGCCGACGGCGCGAAGCGCCGCCAGGCCTTGCTGGACGCGGCCTTCGTCGAAGTCGGGGTGGCCCATCCCGGTGTCGTCATCCAGATCGGCGACGCGCAGCTCAGCGTGGACGAGCTCACCCGGAACACGCGCTACTCGTTCGATCGCGGCTCCGCCCGTGTCCGCGCCGACAAGTGCCTGCCAGCGCAGGCCCGTGACTCCCATGGAAGGCACCCACCATGAACATCCAATCGCTCACCGCCCGCGACCTGATGACCCCCGAGCCACGCTGTGTTTCGCCGACGGCCAGCCTGCGCGAGGCGGCGCGCGTTCTGGCCAGAGAGCGGCTGCATTGTCTCCTGGTCCCGGCGGACCCGGGCCGGGCCCTCGGAGTCATCACGTCCAAGGACATCGTCCAGATCCTGTGCGACGGCGAGCCCATGCTGCTCGACCAGCTTCACGTGGCCGATGCCATGACGCAACCCGCTCTGTCCGTACAGGACGCCATGCAGATCACCGACTGCTTGCGACTGATGCGCATGTGCGGGGTGCGCAGCGTGCCCGTCCTGCGCGGTACGGTTCCGGTCGGGATTTTGAGCTACACGGACGTGCTGTGCGCGGTGGCCGGGCCGGTCGACGAGGGGCCCTCCGGGGGCTCGCCCTGCCGCGCACCATGACCCGTCCCCCGCTGCGATGACGTGAGCCAAGCCGACTTCAGTTGACTTGTCGGCCGGAGTGCACTGGAGTGTCGCCAGCGGCCCCCCAAATGCCTCGCGTGGCACCCGGGTTTCGTGAGACGATCGTGCCGGCCTCTCTAGACGCAAAACGCCAGGTCGCTGCGATGCGTGGTGTCAACGGAGCGCCGTTGGCACGTTGGCATTCATGATTCGATACGACGGGAGAATCCATGGACATCAATTGGCAGAAACTGTCTTGGCTGGCTTCGGCTCCGCGAACCTGGGACGAAAGCCACGCCCCCCTCTACGAGAAGATCAAGGCGAAGCCGTTCTGGTTCGTGTTCTGGGGAGGCGGCATCGCGGGGTGGCGTCGAGAGATGTGTGAAGGATTTCTCGTACGCCTGGGCGTCATCCAAGCCAACGAAGCGCTGTTCGATTCCGAGGAAGCGGAGTTCGCCCCAGCAGTCGTCTGCTGGTTCACCGACCCGGCCGACAACGCGTCCGATGCGGCCATGTTGGCACTGCTGGACGAGATCCAAGCAGCGCGCAGTTCATCTACGCCGCGGCCCGACTGTCAGCCGTTCTTCGATCTGCTCGACAAAGAAAGCAGCTCGTTCTCGAACATCCAGATCCCAGTCTCGCTGACCGGTGGGAAGCAGGCCTTTGCCTCGGTGATCTACCTGGAGCCTGATGAGTTGCCCGGCGGATGCATTCCGGCGAACCGGATCCTGCCAGCTTTCAAGGGCAAGGAAACGCCGGAACTGATTGCGCGCGAGCTGTACGCCTGAGCGCGCGTACTAGGTGCGCCCATCGGTGACTTCATAGGTCATCCGCCAGCCGGAATCACTGCTCTGCAACGCGTAGTACCGCCCCTCCGCAGCGGAGAACCCAAACGTGCAGCTCACGTAGACCAAGGCCTGGCCGAGGGTCGAGTCGAAGCCAACTCTCGAGAGCTGGAGGTAGCCGGGTGCGTCGGGGTAGGTCTCGGCGAACTCCTGCCAGCCGTCCGCGCCGCAGGCGTACCGTTGGATGAACTCATCGTGCGTGACCAAAACGTACGGGGCCGCTCCGCGTCCCGCTACGGCAACGGGCCCGGCGACCGCTGGTACGACCAGGCTTCCGCCTGCTCGCAGTTCAGTCTGGTGAGCCAGGGGAGCGGAGCGACGAGAAGGAGGCGAGCAGCGGCTGAGCAGACGGAGCGGAGCTCCGTCGGCGAGGACGCGGCGGAGCCGACGTGGCGCCGGCATGCGAGGGTTTCAGTGGGTCGATGTGCTGGGTGCGTGCACCACCGCACGGCTCCGTCGGCTCCCCGTTCGCGGGCGGCCGGCTTGGCGGCTGCCCGCGGACAAGGCAGGAGCCCTTGCGCGCGCAGCAGAGCGAGGTCGCGTCGCATGTGGACCTGGCTACTCGGCTTGCCCGAGGTCCGGTGGCCGCCCGAGGTTTCGCATGCGAGATAGCTTCGACCGGCGCGTGCTCACTTCAGACGGCAGTTGCCGATGTGTATGATGAGCTTGTTGAGCGTCTGCACGACGCGCAGGCCCAGGCGGCCGCGAGGGGTGTCCACGGTGTTGTTGCCCACCAGTCGATCCTGCCGAGCGCCGGTCGCGCGGGCCACGGTTTCCTGCCAACCTATGCCGGGCCGCGGGTAGATCGTGAGGCATTGGGGCGGGTCGTACCAGCCGTCGGGCGCCCACTCGTAGACGTACTTCTCGGCGCCGTACTCGGCCTCGAGCGTGGGCGGCGAGGTGCCGCGCTTGAGCTTGAACCCGCGATCCTTGAAGAACGTCTGGGCTTCGGCAAAGTTCATCTCCACGAGCTGCTGACCGGTGCAGCGCACTTCCTTGCCGGTGGCGCCCTGCTTGTAGGCTTGGCCTTTCGGGCAGCTCGGGTCGCCGTCGCGCACCAGCGCTTCGAGCTCTTCAGGCGTCAGCTTGGGCAGCTCGTTCTTGGAAACCCGATTGCGGAGCCGCTCCTTGTGCGCTGCGATCTGGTCGCGAGCCTTCTTGAGCTGCTCGACTTCGCTGTCCATGCCGGCTTTGGTGCAGGCCGACAGCGCCACCTCGACGGCGGTCAAGCTCTGGCTCACGCTGTCGATCGAGCTGGAGTCGATTTGTTTGACCATACCCTGCGCTTCCGTCATCTCTGCGTGGCACCGCCTCCCTTGAACGGTGAACTGCTCGCAGCCGAGCGCGCACAGCAAGAGGAGCATCCAGGTGTGTGAGCTGTCCATGGCCCGGGAGCATAGGGCAGTCCGGCGGCGGGGAACAACGGGTCGCGGGGATCCCCTGGCCCGTGATGACCTCGCTCGCGGGGATCCCGTCCACCTGCGGCCGGAGCATCTGCTGTGCGCTGGCTTGCTTGAGGAGCTGAACAGCATCGAGCGCGCCGCCGCCGAGGAGGGTGCGGTTCTAGCGGGTTCCGCCCCGATGTCCTGGGCGGACGGACCAGGCAAAACCGAGCCCGGCCGCGCCCCGCTTGCCCTCCGGGAGCATCCAGGCTCTGATCGCCCCGACGTGCCGGGCGCTCCGTCGGACTCTACCGCGATCACGTGGCTCCACCTCTCGGACATCCACATGGGGCAGCCGAGCGGGCGGGCCCTGAGAAGCGAGGTCGACGATCTGTTCTTTTCGCACCTGCGCGCAGAGCTGGGTGCGCGTCTCGCCGTGCTGGCTCGCGGAAACGCCGGTCACCAACGCCCAGTACCGCAAGTTCGTCGAGGCCACGGGGCACGAGCCCGGTCGGTACGCCGAAGATCGCCGCTTTGGCGGCGCGGGGCAGCCGGTGGTGGGCGTCAGCTGGCACGACGCGGTCGCGTTTAGCGAGTGGTTGGGCAAACAGTCAGGGCGCTCGGTCGTGCTGCCGAGCGAGGCCCAGCGGGAATTCGCCGCGCGGGGCGAAGAGGGGCGCAAGTATCCTTGGGGCAAGGAAGAGCCCGATGAGAGCCGAGCGCGGTTTGGGCTGCGCTGGGACAGGGATGCGCCGGCAGAAGTCGGCTCGTACCCGGCCGGCAGGGGGCCGTTCGGGCATCTGGACTTGGCAGGCAATGTCTGGGAGTGGTGTCGAGACAGCTGGGACGCCCAGGCCTACGCGAAGCGAGCCCAAGCGAGGCAGGAGGCTATGGATCCCGAAGTGACGGGACAGAGCTACATGCGGTGTCTCCGGGGCGGCTGCTTCGTCCTCGATGCTCAGTTCCTGCGCTCTGCCTATCGCGCCGGGGGCGACGCCGTGAACCGGCTCGGGCTCATCGGCTTTCGCGTTGCCCTCTTCCCCGCGAGCGTTGGCAGTTGATCGATTGAACACTGATCTGCCGGGGGCGTGAACGCCGTAGCAGCATCGTCAACCCCACCAGCGACCAGGCCGATTCAGCCTTGCGCAACGGACGCCATTCGAGTCGGCCGGCAGGCAGGTCGTGACGCAGCTAACCTATGGCCAAGCACCCGAGAAACCGCCCTTCCGCAAGGCTCCAAACGCGAATCGACGCGTCGTTGAAGCTCGCCGCGAGCGCGCTTCCGTCCGGTGTCACGGCGACGCCGAACGCCGTCGCGTTGACGTCGTAGATCGCGGCGACCGCCGGCAGCCGATAGATCCAGATCTCCGACCCGTCGGTGCCCGACTGCGGGCCGGCCACGACGAGCATCTTCCCGTCACTCGATCCGCCGAACGTTGTCATGTATCCGCCGAACGTTGTCATGTAGACGAGCGAGGGCGCCTGCACCTTTTCCCCATCGAGGGCGGCGGACCACACGGTGAGTCCGTCCGCCGCGTTGCACGCCACGCACGGGAGCGCGGACACCTCTCGGGGATTGACCTTCACCCAGAGCGAGCCGTTGTCCGTCACGTAATCCGGCTCACACGGCGTCGCGAATCCCGTCCCCGACACGCGCGTCGAAAGGGTCAACTCCGCGTCCGCTGGAAAAGCCTGCCACAAGCCGGACGCGGCGCCGACCACGGTCTTGTCGGACGCGTTTTCCAGCTCGGAGACCGGGATCTGAAACGCGGCCTTCCTAGTCCGCACCAGAAGGATCGCATCCGCCGAATCAGCTTCCACCGAGAGCACACTGTCTTCGAAGGTCATCGGCCTCAGCGGCGTGAGCCCCGGAAGCTGCCACGCCCGGAGCGACGTACCGTCCGCTGCAAAGAGGAGCTTGCCGCTCCGGCTCGCGCTCGTGATCTCGGCGTCGACCTCCATCAAGGTTTCGCCGCTCTCGATCCGCCACACTTTGCTGCCGCGCTTGAGCTCTCCGACGAGCAGGCCGTCGCCGAGGAAGTGCACTTCCCCGATGCCGTCTGGCTGGCGCTCGAAGGTCCTTACGACCGTGCCATCGGCGGTGGATCGGATCTCGACGGCGCGCGGGGTGCCGATTGCCATCAAGCTCGCTTGCGCCGCCGCGTGATCCACGGGGTTTCCGTTCGGGAATCCGCGCTCGCCGCCCGACGAGACCGCATCGACGAAGCCCGCGATGGTGGCGATCTTCGCGCCGTCCTTCAGGCTGAAAAGGGTCGTTGCGTCGTGAAACGAGGTGATGAGGCTGCCGAGGCCTTCGCCGAAGTCGAAGGTGCCGGATGCGGCGGACGCCGGGGTCTTCAGGACGAGCTTTCGCGACGCCAAATCCCAGAGCTCGATGATGCCCGCGTCACCGACTCGCGTCTTGGCCATGACACGTGTGCCGTCCGAGGAGACGATCATCCCGTCGACGTAGGCTCGGCCGGAGCCCGTCGGGCATTTCGACTCGGCGGAGGGGACGTGCACGGGCAGGGGCGGGAGAGGTGGCTCGGCGTTGCTGGCGGGGGCGGATACCGAATGGGACGGGGTGCAGCGGGTCAGGACGAAAGCGAGGGCCAAGAGGAGAGGGCGGGGGCGCATGGGCCTAACTTGTAGCGCAGATCGGCCGCCGCCGGGGTAGGTAATCGAGGCGCCCGGCCGTGTTGTCCACAATCTCCTCGGATGCAGAGGCTACAGTCGGGACACCACGCCATTGACAAGAGCGACTCGAAGTGTCATCAGACTTGCAGCCTTGCGCAGGGGTTGTCGACAGATGGCGTCCGTGCGTGTGCCGCTCGATGAGCTCGAAGCGTCGCATTTAGCAGAGGCGTTTGCGCAGTGCCTTCGAGTGAGGATCCTCGGTCACGCCGTAGCGGTCGAACGCGGCGTAGTCGAGAGCCTCGTCCTCCGTGAGCGGAGCCACGTCGGAGTCCCCGGGCACGGGTACGACCAGCGGCTTTCGGTCGGGATCCGACTGGGGGCCGAGCGCGGCCAACACCCGTTCGAGGAATCGATCGACCTCGGCGTCGCAGTCGCTGGAGCCTGTCAGAGCAATGCTCCCGGAGAGCAGCACCAGGTCGATGCGCTCCAAGCGCTCGGGCCGCGCACACAAGCTGTCGCAGAGCAGGCCATCGAGCTCACGCCACCCGGCGCTCGGCTCCGCCGGCAAGCGAAGATCGCTCAAGTGAAGCCAGCAGAGCCTGCCCTCGGCCATGATCGGTAGACCGAGCTTCGCACACCTGAGCGCGGGTCACAATCGAGCCCCGTCGTGCGCGTCGTGCGGCGTCTTGCGCCGTCGTGCGGCGTCTTGCGCCGTCGTGCGCCAGTGTCGACCGATGGTCCGCGGGCCGAGTTGCAGTCGCCGGAGGTGGAGGTCATCGCGGGGTCCAGTTCGGCTGAGTGTCAGTTCCCGGGCGTACGCCCCAAGCTGTGCTGCACTGACGCTTTGCAGCTCGGGGACCCGGGGACCCCATCACGGCGGCGCGTGGTGGGAGGCTCGATGCGTTCCGAGGCCATCGTTCGTTTCATCGCGCGACACGTTCGTTCGTTTCATCGTGCGACATGTTCGATTTTCCTTGACGAGGCGCCGCGCCAAGGCGCGCGCGTCAAACCGTCATGCTCGGGCCGGTAGGCCACGCAAGCCCGCATTCGAGCCGAGAGAGCCTTTTCGGCGCGTCGATGAGTTCGCGATCGTTCGCGCCGAGAAACGCAAACATGGCGCACGAGACGAGCTCGAAAAAAGCCATGATAGGTTGAGCCATGACCTTCGAACACTCAGGGGATTTCGGGTGCGGCTGCGTCGCGGAGCGGGCGGGCGTGGCGCCGGGCGGTGTGACGGATGTGAGGGACGTCGCGTTCGGCCGTGTGACGGAGCGAGCGGACGGCGCGCCAGGCCGTGTGACGAAGCGAATGGACGTCGCGCCGGGCGGTGTGACGGATGTGGGGGACGTCGCGCCGGGCGGTGTGACGGATGTGGGGGACGTTGCGCCGGGCGGTGTGACGGATGTGGGGGACGTCGCGTTCG
>JAFGIS010000141.1 GCA_016929495.1 Polyangiaceae bacterium
CGAGAGTCAACAGCCGTGAGTCGACAGTCCGGACGATGGCGATTCCGGGCTCTTGACTCACGACTCTCGACTGTCGACGCGGGGCTCTGGAGCCGCAGGTCGACCTGGCCCCATCAGGCCTCAGCATGGCTTGTCGGACTGGGGCGGAGCCCCGCTCGCGTCCTGTCCTGGAGACAGGGCGCTAGAAGGCTGCTTCGACCCCGATGCTGGGGATCGTCACCGGCCCGACCCGGCTCTCGCGGCAGGTGGTGATGCACGTCCGACCCACCACTTCGTGAGCGAACGTCGCATTCAGTAGTTCAGCTGTTGCCGCCACCCAGGCGTGCTCGCCGAGCGGCCAGCGCTTCTCCCCGCGAACGTCGATCCGGAAGAAGGGGGCGGCTCGATCGCCGCCGAAGCGCGGCCCCTGCGGTGAGGTCGTCTGCGTTGGAACGCCCGACAAGAGCACCGCCCGCCCTCCCACGCGCCAGTGCCTTCCGAGGTCGAGCGCGAGGGCGCCCTGCAGCACGTGCGTACGGTCGAAGGCCGCCAGTGAGGAAATGGTCCTGTAGCTCCTGGTCGACCTGGAAAGGGTGTACGCCAGGAAGCCGCCGAGGCGTTTGGTCAACGGCCGTTGGAGCTGGAGCTCGAGACCGTAGCTCGAGCCAATGGCGCGTCGGTTGACGAGCTCGGGATCGGTGCTGTACTGCCTCGAGATCCCGAGTGGATCGCTCAGGTTCAGCATGATCTGGTCGAACACGCTGACCGACGCCGTCAAATCGTCGGGCAGGTCCACGGCGACGCCCGAGCTGGCCTGAATGCTGCGCTGCAATCCGCCACGGATCCGTGCCAACTGAGCCGTGGGAAGACCGGGCAAGAAGCCGGGCGGCTGGTGCGCCATGCCGAGCGCATGCTCGATGCGCAAGCGTCTCGTCACGGCGAACCGCGCCGTTACCCTCGGGTCCACGCCGACCGCTTGCTTGTCCATGGAGCGAAACAGGTCCACGCGCAGCCCCGGCGTTACGGTCACCCAGGAGTCGGGCCGGATCTCCGTTTCGAGCCAGCCGCCCACGTCGATATCGTCACGCGAGGGGAACAGCTGCAGAAACTCGTAGTAGTTCAGGATCTGCGTGTCGAGTGCCAGCTTGTAGCGATGGAGTTCGAAATCCGCGCCGGTGTGTACGGCGACGTCCGCTGAGAGCGGATGGTCGAGCTCGGCCCGCGTCCCGACCAGGCGCTCGCGAACCGAGCCGAGCGTTCCGATGAGGCGATCCTCGCCCAACGTGGCGGACAGACGCAGCCGACCCTTCTGCGCGGTGCGGTGATCGTAGCGCAGGCTCACGCGGTGGAACTCGGTGGCCGTCCCGGCATCCTCGTTCAGATCCTGGACGTCTTGTGGTTCGTCGGTCTCCATCGTGGAGGAGCCGATGAAGTCGTAGGCGCCGAAGGTGAAGAGGCTCAGCGTGTCTTTCGGCCCGAGATCGTAGCTCGCCAAGGCCTGATAGTCCCAATAGCCGAGCGTCACGCTGCTGAGCTGACTGACGAGCAAGCCCGTGTACGAATAGCGGCCCGCCACCGAGACCTTGCCCTGTTGGCCCGCAAGGGGCGTGCTGACCAAGCCCCCGGCGTCGTACAGGCGCACGCTGGCCTCCCCGGTCAAGCGGTCCGGTGGGGTGTAGGTGTCCGCGGCGATGACGGCCCCGGCGTAGCGCCCGTACTTGGAAGGGTACGCACCCCGGTAGAGCACGACGTCGTCCAGGGTCGCCGGGTGCAGCACCGACGGGCCGAGGAATGCATGGAACAGCAGCGGCACGCGGATGCCGTCCACCAGGTAGCCGACATTGCCCGGCGGCGCTCCGCGAACGTAGAAATAGGGCAAGCCGGAAATGGCGGGGATCACGCCCGGCATGGCCTCGACAGCACGGAAAGGGTCGCCCAGGGCCCCTGGCAATTGCTCGACCTCTGCCCGCGTCATGCGGCTTGCGCTCGGGGGCGGTCGGTCTCCTCGTACTGTCACCTCGAGCGGGGGCTCGGGCCGGACCGGCGCTCGCCCCGGCGTGCCCGCAGCGGCTGCCTGCGCATCGGGCTCGGGGCCAGGCTCCGAGCTTCTGGTCTCCACGAAGCGTACGCGAAAGCTGATCTTCGCCGCGATCGCAGTGCCGGCACGACGGGCAGGCTCGAATCGCCACGAAGACGCTTGCGCGAGCGCCGCCGACGCGAAGGGTTCAGGGCCCTGCACGAGCGAAGCCTGGCCGACGCGGCCGTCAGCGGTGACCAGGAGCTCCAGGATCACGGTCGCGTCGCCGTGTCCAGAGTCCGGGTAGAATGCCTGTGCGTCGAGCGCTTTGGGCAGCGTGATCGCGCCAGCGGGCTGGGGAGCCGCTGCCCCTTGGCCCCTCGGACCGTCATCCTGTGCCCAGAGTGAAGCAGCATCGAAAAACCCTGCCAGCGCGAGGCCGACCAGCCATATCTTTCCACACCCGTTCATGCGTCCCTAACCATACAGCGTCCGGCCTGAGATTGGGCTATAGTTTGCCCCGAGTGTGGCACACCAAGCGACAACGATCGGAGCCAAATCGGCCATGAGGACCCGTGCCCGCACCGTCCTGCTGCTCGCGAGCTCGAGCGTTCTGTTTGGCTGCCAGCCCGGGTGTGAGACCGGAGGACTGTCAGACCTGTTCGACACTTCGCCGACCTACATCCGGTTTCCTGGACGGCAGCTCGCCAAGGGCCACTTCTCCGGCTTCCGTCTTGATGGCACCCCCGGCGAGCACGGCTTCCTGCTGGTGCGCGACCAGGACGAGCCCGACCAGGACGAACGCGGGGCCTTGACCGTCGTCCCCATACGGGGCGCCCAGCCCTGCCAGGTGGGGCCCGCCGCTGACTATTGGCCATTTCTGTCGATGTTTGGCCTGCTGAGGGACGACCAGAAGCAAATCCAGGGGTACATCTCCTTCCTGCCGTCGGTCGGCGAGGCGGGGACCCCCGAGGCGGGGATCGGCACGCTGCAATTCGCGACATTTGACTGCCAAGTGGCCAGCGCCGCGCTGCCGGGCGTCAGATCGCCGCTCGGGACCGGGACCTTGCTCTCACCGCCGAAGTTCATCGCGATCCAGTCCGATGGCAAGCTTTCCACAGTCAGTCCGTGGGACGGGACGTCGAAGTCCGTGGCGGAGTCGGTCACTGACGCGGCTTTCGATGGATCGCATTTCTGGACCAGGCAGGACGGCCAGCTCGTGGTCCGCGACAGTTCGTTGTCCGAGGTGATGAGCTACGGCTCTGGGGTGACGGGATACCGCATGGATGGCGGGGGCACCGGCTACTTCTTGGACTCGGAGGGGCTGCACAGGGTCGACGGCCCCGGCAAGCCTGCCGCGCTGTTGGAACCTGGAGCATGCGGGCTGTCCACGCCGCGGGGCGCTTCGAACTACTTGGCGACTCTGGCTCCCTGCGCAGACGCTGAGCTCATTCTCGTGGATCCGACCGCGGAGGAGAAGAGGCGTTCGCTTGCGACAGGAGCAACCACGGAGGTGTTCGCCACCTCGCTTCGGGGGCCTGAGCGCACCGAGCAGTACTTCATCTACACAACCGACGTGGCAGCCACGGGGCTCGGGAAGCTCTGGGCCGTGGTGCTCGAACCGGAACAACAGGCACCGGAGCTGATCTCGGAAGCTGCCTCGATGGGGTCACTGGGAGGTGCCGTGGACGGACGCCTGCCCTTGATCGTGGATTCGGATTCGGCCAGGGGAATCGGTCGGCTGGTTTTTTGGTCGCCGAAGGATGGAATGGAGGAGATCGCGAAGGGCGTGGCGGCCTACAACCTGCCGCTCATACTGGAGAAGTTCGACGCGGTGACAGGGACGGGCACTCTGTCCTTCCGCCATGCGAACGGCAAGCTCGAGAGGCTGGCCTCCGGGGTTCCGAGTCTTCCGAATTCGCGGCAGTCCTTCGCTTACAGGGACAAGGACACGGGCAAGGACTACAACTACCGCGCCATTCTGACGGAGTTCGAAAAGGAAGACGATGTCGGCAACCTCGCGCTCATAAGCCAGGACGGCGATGATCTCGAGGTGAGCCCGGTGGCGGACTCGGTTCCCCGCGGGGCGTACCTTTTCTTCGAGTTCGCCGAGGCTCTTACCTACCTCATAGTCGATGAACCGCGCGCTACCACGGGCCGACTCGAGGTGCTCTTCCTCACGACGCGAGAGAAGTTCGGCACTGACGGCGTGTCGGAGTGGATGGGGATGGACTGGCCGGAGGTCGGCATCGCCTACGCGGTCCAGGAGGGAAAGCAGGCCGGGATCTGGTGGGGTGCGCTGCAGTAGCGTGCCGCTCTGGTGGCGCGGTGGGTATTTCGACACCCCCGCCTGGAGGGTGAGCAGATCCTGCGCGCCTCGCGCCGGTGACGGAGCTATGCGACCGAAGGGCCGGCATCGGCCATCGGCCCCGGTGCCGGCACGCGCCACACTTGTTCGGATCCTGAGCTATCCTGTGTAGCGCAAGTGATGCGACGGACCTGTCGGCGCTTCGCGCTTGTTCTTGCTTTGACCGGATGGGCTCAGGGCTGCGGCTCAGCCGGGGAAGGTGCCACCGACTCCGGCACGGGTGGGCTCGTAGCCACCGGCGGCGCTAGCTCGGGCGGCGCGCGGACGCACAGCGGAGGGCAGCCAGGCGGATCACGTTCGGCGTCGGCGGGCAGCGCGAGTAGCGCGGGAAGCGCCGCCAGTCAGCCGGGCAGCGCCGGGACGGAGGCCGTCGCTGGAGCCGCGGGTTCGGGCAACGAGTGCGACGCCCAGCTGGTGCGCGACGCGAAGGCCGTCGGGGTGGCCGTCGACGCACTGACGGCGCTTCTCGGACAACTCAACCAGAGCGTAGCGGTCGCCTGTGCGAACATGGCGACGGACCTGGGAGCCGTACCCGCCGGCGCGGGCGGCGCCCCGTCGACGGGCGGCGACCTCGCCGAGGAGTGCGACGCGGCTCGCAAAGCGCTCTCCTCGGAGCACGCCAGTTTCGTGGTCGAAGGGGGAGTCTGCGCCGTCGACTTCTCGGCACAAGTCGATTGCGAGACCGCATGCTCGAACGGTGCGTGCGCCGATGACGCTCTCGACCGGCGTTGCCCAGCAGGAAGCTACATGGCCGAATGCGCGCGCTGCGAGCCGGACAGCAGCTGTCTCGGCTCGAGCGAAGTCCCCGCGCAGTGCACGGGGACTTGTTCGGGCCTCTGTGACGGTAGCTGTGACGGCGACTGCGACCTCAAGCAGGGCAGCAACGCGGACGTCTGCCACGGGCTGTGCAACGGAGACTGCGACGGCACCTGCACGGGCAGCTGTCTGCTTGCTTCGGAAAAGGCTTGCGGCGATGCGGTGCTGTGCCAGGGATCCTGCGCGAAAGAGGCCGGCGAAGGCAGCTGCTCCGTCGTGCCCCTGAGACCGGATTGCGAGATGTCCGACGACTGCGTCGCCGCATGCGGTGCGCTCGCCGCGCTGCGCGTCCAGTGCGTGGCGCCCGCCGTCGTCGTGCTCCGCGCCACGGCGGATCAGATTGCGGCTCCTGTCGAAGCTCACCTGCCTGCGCTGCTGAGCGCCGAGCAGGGCCCCGGCGGGATCGCGGTCGACGCCTTGGCCGAGTTCGGTCTGGCGGAACTCGCGGACGAAACCGCGCAGGCGATCGCAGACGACCCGGCGTGCCTCGTCATGTTCGGTCAAACGTTCGTGGACAAGCTGCATTCGGCGACCAAGAGCGAGGAGGGCGTGGCAGCCGCCGTGAAAGCCGCGAGCGCGGTCCATGCCGCCGTGGAAACCGATTCGTGAACGGCTGTCTGAAGACCCATCCCGACCCGCGCGCACGCCTCTCAAGACAGGCGACGGCGGTAGTCTTCGTACCCGAACTGCCGCACCAGACGGAGCTCACCCGTGCTCGGCTCGAAGGTCATGATCGAGGGCAAGCGCACTCCGTTGAAAGTCGTGTTCTTCACCATCGTGTAGTGCGCCATGTCTTCGAACACCACGCGGTCTCCCACGCGCAGGGGCCTGGGAAATGAGTAGTCGCCGATCACGTCACCCGCCAGACACGTGAGACCTCCCAGGCGGTAGCAGAAAGGATGCTCTCCGGGCTGGCCTGCGCCGCGGACGTTCGGACGATAGGGCATCTCGAGGACATCGGGCATGTGTGCGGCCGCGGACGTGTCCAGGATGGCGACCGGGAGCTCCCGGTCCACCACGTCGAGCACGGACGCCACGAGGATCCCGGCTCCCAGCGCCACAGCCTCGCCGGGCTCGAGGTAGACGCGCACTCGGTGGCGCCGTTGGAAGTCCCGGACGAGCGCGACCAGTGTGTCGACTCCGTAGTCGGGGCGGGTGATGTGGTGGCCGCCACCGAAGTTCACCCAGCCGACGCGCGCGAGCTGAGTGCCGAACTTCCGTTCGATGGCCGCCACCGTTCTCACCAGGGCGTCGACGTTCTTCTCGCACAGCGTGTGGAAGTGCAGCCCATCGATTCCATCGAGATCTTCGCGCTCGAGCTCGGAGGCAAGGACGCCCAGCCGTGAATGCGGTGCGCACGGGTCGTACAGCGGAACCGCAACTTCCGAGTGTTCCGGGTTGACCCGCAGCCCTCGGTGGCAAGCTCGCGGGCCTACCTCGACCATGGGGCGGAACCTGCGCCACTGCCCGATGGAGTTGAAGACGACATGGTCGGCTATCTCGAGGATGCTCCGAAGGTCCGGCTCCGAATAGGCCGGGCAGTACACGTGAAGCTCTCCTCCCAGGTACTCGCGTGCTAGCCGAGCCTCGTCGAGCGAGCTTGCCGCAGCGCCGCGGAGGTACCGGCCCACCAGGGCGAAGGTGCTCCACATCGCATAGCCCTTCAGGGCGAGCAGCACCGAGCAGTCGCTTTGCTCCTGAACCTTTGCCAGTAGCTCGAGGTTCGACTCGAGCACCCCGAGATCCGTGACGTAGCAGGGCGTCTGCACTGCGTTCGGGTCGAGACTCACCATGGAAACGCGCAGGGCACTAGTGCCGCTCGGTCGAAGTCTGGCCAGAGGTTGTGCTCCGCCCTACTTGGGTGAGGACGGAGCACAACCTCTGGCCTTGCATCGATCTGCCTCACGGCATCCTTCGTCTTCTGGCCAGTCGGCACAATGCCTGGCCGGAGTTGCGCCGACTGGCACTAGAGCTCCTGAACGTGCCAGGGCAGTCCGTGGCGGCCCAGGGCGTCGAGCATGGGAGCGGGCGGCAGCTGTTCCATGTTGAACACACCGCTGCCCTGCCAGGCTCCCGTCAACACGAGCTTGGCGCTGACCATGGCCGGCACCCCCGTGGTGTAGGAGATCGCTTGCGCGCGCACTTCCCGATAGGCTTCGGCGTGGTCGCAGACGTTGTAGATGAACACCTTGCGCTGGCGTCCCGATTGGATTCCTTGCACCAGGCAGCCGATGCACGTCTTGCCCCGATAGCCGGCGGCCAGCGAAGCCGGATCCGGCAGCAACGCCTTGAGGAACTGTAGCGGCACGATGGGGCGGCCCTGAAACTCGACCGGATCGATTCGGGTCAAGCCGACGTTCGTGAGCACACGCAAATGAGTCAGGTAATCCTCGCCGAACGTCATCCAGAAACGAATGCTCTTCAGCTCGGGCAAGTGCTTGACCAGGGACTCGAGCTCTTCGTGGTACAAGAGGTAGGCCGTGCGCGGCCCGACCTCCGGGAAATCGAAGCCGCGGCGTTCACTGAGCGGCGCTGTCTCGTGCCACTCGCCGTTCTCCCAGTAGCGTCCGGGTTGGGTGATCTCGCGAAGGTTGATTTCTGGGTTGAAGTTGGTCGCGAACGGATGACCGTGCTCGCCCGCGTTGCAGTCGAGGATATCGACATGCTCCACTCGATCGAACAACTCGTTGCGGGCGTGGGCGCAGAATACGTTGGTGATGCCCGGATCGAAGCCGGCGCCGAGCAGGGCCATCAAACCTGCTTCACGGAAGCGCTGATCATAGGCCCACTGCCAGCTGTACTCGAAACGAGCGTGATCGACAGGCTCGTAGTTGGCGGTGTCGAGGTAGTGCACGCCCGTGGCCAAGCAGGCGTCCATCAACGCCAGGTCCTGGTAGGGGAGGGCGACGTTGATGAGCAGGTCCGGCCGATAGCTGCGAAAGAGAGCGCTGGCTTCCTCGACGCGGTCGGCATCCACGCGTGCGACCTCGATGCGGCGATGCTCGATCTCGTTGATCTCATCGGCCACGCGCTTGCATCTGTCCAGACTGCGGCTCGCGAGCAGAATGTGCGTGAACACCTCCGGAACCTGCGCGCACTTGTGTGCCACGACGCTGCCGACGCCACCGGCTCCAATGATCGCAACCTTGCTCATCGCTCACTCTGTGTAGAGACGGCCGATCCGGCCGGTGCGAGTTCACGCGTAGACCAACCTGAGTATCAGGCCAGCCAACGGATGCGCAATATACGAGAAGACCTTCCAGGCGACGAGCAGTCCCAGCAGCTCTAGCCAGGAGTTCTCGCGGAGTTTCTGGAACAGGGGCCCGACCGTCCGGGGTGCCAGGCCCTCGACCACCCCGGCGCCGTCCAGTGGCGGTATCGGCAGCAAATTGAACAGCCCAAGCAACGCGTTCAGGTACAGGAGGATCGATAGGCCGACCGCCAGCGCTCCCATCGGCGAGCTCTGCGTGCTGCCGACCGCTTCCACGAGGTGGTCGTAGCTCAGCGTGGCCGGCAGCTGCAGCAGCCCGGCAGCCAGCAGCGCCTTGATCGCGCCCAGCGCAACGGCGCACAAGGCGAGGTTGGCCGCGGGGCCCGCGAGAGACATGAGTGCGTGGCGTCGCGGGTGGCGCGAGGCCCAACGAGGGTCGAAGGGAACCGATGCCCATCCGAGCATCCATCCGAGCGTCAAGTAGGAAAGGAGCGGAACCAGCACCATCCCGAAGGGAGAACGCACGACGTGCGGTACCGGATCCAGACTGAGCTGACCGCCCTGGTACGCCGTGGCATCGCCACCCCTGTAGGCCGCCCAGGCATGCGCGAACTCGTGAAATGTCGTGCTGAACACGAAGACGAGATACCAAACGAACAGCTTCGCCAATTCAGCGGCGCCCATGGTTGCTGACTTCGCGCGTAGCGTGCAGGACCGGGCGCGTCCAGACCGTTTCCGGGGAAGCGCTCCGAGATGGCAACGCCGCGGGCCCGAGCCGTTCGGGTGTTGCCGGCCCGTGGTGGTTTCTCGCGCAGACGTTGACGGCAGCCAGGTGACGGGGGTCTACTGCCGAGCGACGCTATGGCACGCGCTGGAGCTTGGGTCCTGATCCTCGCGAGCGGGCTTTCGTTGCTCGCCTGCCACAAGAACGCCGCACGACGGCCTGCGGCTGCGCCGCATTCGCATCAGGAGTCGTCCGATGGGCCGGATTCGGACGCGGGCAGCGATACCGAGGGCGACGAACCTCTGGTGCCGCCGCCGGACAACGGCGGGTATGCGCCCGTCGAGTGACGGAGCGGACGATTCGGACAACAGCCGGTGGCACTGGCTGCAGCATCCTGCATAATGCAGTGCGCATGCGGTCTGGAGTGACGAGGAGGTCTTGGTAGTCGATGGGATGGCTGAGGGTCCTGATGGACGAGTGTCAGCCTCCAGTCAGGAGCCTGGGCGTGCTCGCCAGGAGCGCGCTGCGCGATCCGGCGTGGCCCAAGGATCTGGTCCTTCAGTCGCGGTCGCTCGCAGCGGTCTTCAGCAAGCTCGACCGAGGAGTCGATCTGGACTGGTTGGCCGAGCGACTTGCAGTGCAGGAAGTGCTCGCGCGGCTGCTCGGCTGCCAGCTCGGCGAGGTGCAGAGCCATCTGCCGCGCGCCGGAGCGGCAGAGGATGGCCGCATTCGCTTGTATGACCTGCCCTACGCCCGTGCTGTGGATCTGAGGACCGACCGCCCCGTACCGGGACTGCCGGCGTCCGTGCTCCAGCCCAGCTGCTGGGCACCTTGTTGGTGGCTGGCTCCGTCCGGTTCGGGCAGGACCCTGGCCGGTCTATTCCTGGCAGCGCGCGGGCACGCGCGCGTCGTCGACTGCCTGGACTCGGCCGTGCCAGCGAGCGTGCCTGTCGACGGCCCGCTGTTCATCGAGCTGCACGAGCCCGTGACCTGGCTCGGCGAGCTGGCGCGATCCTCCGTCCCGCTGTGCATCGCTGCCCCGTTTCTGCCCGAGGACACGGGGCTCGAGCCGCGGCGCTTTGCGCGCATCGATTCGCCGCTCATGACCGACAAACTGCGCGACATCGTCGACTGGGCAGCAGAGCGGCTCGGTTCGGGCGGACGCTTGGAGCCGCGCTCCGGACTGCAGTGGCTGCTCGGCGAGGCCGTGCCGCTCGGGCTCGTCGACACCGTGGGCTCGACGCTCGGACTGTGCGGACTGATCGACGAATTCGGGGTCGAGGAGCTTCGCGGAAAGTCGATCGCCCAGCTCGTTCGCAAGTTCGTACAGCTCAGGCTGGAGCGGGTGCAGGCGCGCCGACCCGACGCCGCGTGGTTCAAGCACGCCCACCGCGATGCGCTGGGGCTGCTCGCCGACCACTGGCTCGAGCTCGGAGAGCTCTGGGATCAGCCCCGATCGCTCGACCAGTGGCTCGGATTGATTCCGGAGGAGATGAGGCGCGGCGCGGACGTGGAGTGGCTGCGAGTGAGCCTCGGACGAGTGGAGCCGGCGATCCGGATGCGCGACATCGAGCGCGCGGCCCGCAGCCTGCCGCCCGGCGCCTTTCAGCTCGTTCGGCTGCTCGAGGAGCTCGGCCTGCTGCGTCGACTCAAGCACAATGCCGACTTCTGGGCGCCGGGGCCGCGCTGGCTGTGGCTCGGTCTGTTCGAGCAGGCCCGCCATCGCCTCGTGCGTGCCAGCCCTCTGGCGTGGGGCGAAGCCCTGATCCGTCCCCGGACCGCACCGAGTGTCGCGTCGGCACTTCGAGCGCGCGCCCGAAGCGATGGCCCTGCGCTGGTCGAGGATCTGCTCGAGTTCGGAGCGTGCGAGGAGCCGGGCTATGGCGCTGCCGTGGAAGCCGTCTTCGTCAGAGCGGGCCTCGGCTTGCTCGAGGGCCAAGAGCTGGCGGCCGATGCAGCCAAGGACCTGATGCTCGAGCAGCTTCAATTGACGCTAGAGCTGACGGGACAGCTGCCCCGACCCCGATTTGGGCTGCGCTGGGAGCCCGGCGACGCCGAGGAGCGACACGGCGTGTGGCTGCTCGCGGCGCTGGCCCTGTCCGAGCAGGTGGAAACGCCGGAAGCGCTCGGCGATTCGCTGCTCTGTCCGTGGGCGGCGGCGTGTCCCGCTCCCGGCTGGCGCGATCTGCAGAACCGCATCCACAGAGCCATGGGACTCGCCTATTCGCGTGCCGAGCGTTGGCCGCTCGCGGCCTACGCTCTGTTCGACCGCCTTCGATCAACGCTCGGCGACGAGGGGCTCGAAGGCAAGAATACGCATCCGCTCGACCGACCCGGCAAGGTGCTCGACGAGATCGTGCACGGCGTGCTCGAGTGGGAGTCGGTCGCGCCGCTGGCCGACGACGTCATGGGGCTCGACGCGCTGGCCGCGCTGGCCGAGGTCCGGAAAGTGGCCTGGGACGAGGTCGCGCAGGCCATGTGGCAGGTCTGGAAGGACCAGGGGTATCCCGAGAGCCCGCTGTTCGATGCCCACCATCCGCGCGCCGATCTGCTCTGGAAGCCGCTGCTCGCCGAGCAGATCGCAGAGGTTCTCGCCGAGCCGGGCCGTGCGGCGCCGTACTATGCGGCCTTCCGACAGGAGCACTGGCAGTCGTTCGTCAGCGAGCTATCCAGGCTCGATCCGGCGCGTCTGGGCGACGTGGCCGCCTGGAAGCACCTGCCCGAGACGTACCTGTCGCGTGTGCTGGCAGAGGTCGGGCTTCCTCCCGTGGCCCTCGAGCAGCTCTGGCTACGATTTCCGGAGGCGCTGGCGGCCGAGGTCGAGCGGCGGTCGCGCGGCGGGGAGGCGAGTGGGGTGGATCTCGCCCTGGTGGCGCCCGCCGAGCACACGGAGCTCGTGCTCGATGTGCTCGATCCAGAGAGCATCCTGAACCTGCCGCCGGAGCCGATGCAGCGGATGCGAGGGTGGCTGCACGGGTGCGTCGAGCGGTTGGTTCCTGGGTGGCGCAAGGCGTATGCGCTGCTCGATGCGGTCGAGCAGAGAGTGCGGTCGGCGGGGCGTTAGCCACCCAGAGTGCTGGACCGGGACAGCGTGGAGATAGGCGTCCCAAGCTGGCGGATCGCCGCCACATCGCCAGGGCATCTCCGGCTTCACCAACAGAGTCGCTCCAGCTGCCGAGGATTCTGGCCGTCCACGACTTGCCTGGCGTTCACGCCATAGCCCGAGACCTCAGCGACGGGCTCATCCCGGAGCGCGGCAGCGGACTCGCTGGCGCGTTTTCTGCTACGGTCCCGGGCGCGTGGTCTGTGCACAGACCCTTCGCCCGTGGACACGTCATGCTCGATCTCGCCGCCCTGGCCGCCGAACGCTTCGGGTTCTCCTCACTGCTGCCAGGGCAGCGTGAGGTCATGGACCACTTGGTGGCGGGACGGTCGGCCGCGGCGATCTTCCCGACCGGTGGTGGCAAATCGCTCTGCTATCAGTTGCCCGCGCTGCTGTTCGAAGGGATCACTCTGGTGGTCTCGCCGCTCATCGCGCTGATGAAGGACCAGATCGACGTGCTCCGGGCACGTGGCGTGGTGGCCCATCGGCTGGACTCTACGCTGACCGTCGCGGAGTATCGAGAGATCATGGCCGATGTGCGCTCGGGCCGCGCACGCTTGCTCTACGTGGCCCCGGAGCGCTTCAACAACGAACGCTTCCGCCAGATGCTACAGGTGCTACGCGTGTCGCTGTTCGCTGTCGACGAGGCTCACTGCATCTCCGAGTGGGGGCACAACTTCCGACCTGACTATCTGAAACTCGCGGGGTTCGCGCGCGCGTGTCGCGCCGAGCGCAGGCTCGCCTTGACGGCCACCGCGCCTCCCAGGGTGGCTGCCGACATCGCCAACGGTTTCGGCATCGAGCCGCGCTGCGTGGTCCGGACCGGCTTCTACAGGAAGAACCTCACGCTGCTGCTCACGCCGGCCGAGGCGGGCACTCAGGAGCAACGGTTGCTTGCTGCCCTGGCTGCGCGACCACGGGGAGCGACCGTCGTCTACGTCTCGCAGCAGAAGACGGCTGAACGCGTGGCACAGCGCTTGACCGAGGTCGGTTTTGCGGCCTGGGCCTACCATGCGGGACTCGAGGACAGCGTGCGCGCCGAGGTCCAGGATCGCTTTCTGGCCGGGAGCGACGGTGTGGTCGTCGCCACCATCGCGTTCGGGATGGGCATCGACAAGAGCGATATCCGCTACGTCTATCACTACAACCTGCCCAAGAGCCTGGAGAACCTGGCGCAAGAGATCGGTCGCGCCGGTCGCGATGGCGCCGAGGCGATCTGTGAGGTGTTCGTTTGTCCCGACGATGTCACCGTGCTCGAGAACTTCGCCTACGGCGACACGCCGAGCGCCGCCTCCGTGGCTTCCCTGGTCCAGGACGTGGTCCTCGGCGACGACGACCTCGAGCTCAGCCTACACGCGCTGTCACGCAAGCACGACATTCGTCTGCTGGTCTTGCGGACGCTGCTCACCTACCTCGAGCTCGACCAAGTGCTCGAGGGAGGGACACCGCTCTACAGCAGCTACCGTTTCAAGCCGTTGACGACGTCGCAGGAGATGCTCGCCTCGGTCGAGGGCGAGCGGCGTCAGTTTCTCCGAGGAGTGCTCAAGGCCGCCACGAAGAAGCGCACGTGGTTCGCTCTGGATGTCGAGGCCGCGGCGGAGACGACCGGCAGCGGCCGGGATCGCGTCGTCCGTGCGCTCGATTGGCTCGCTGAAAAGGGGCACATCGAGCTCGAGCCGCAGGGGGTTCGCCACCGCTACCGGCGATTGCGGGTCCCGGACGATCTCGACGCGTACATACAGACGCTGGCGGCCCGCACCCGGAGCCGCGAGCGCGCAGAGCTCGATCGTATCCGACAAGTGCTGGACCTGACGACACTGGACCGCTGTCAGGTGCGCGCGCTTGGACGACACTTCGGGGATCCCGAGGCCGAGCCCTGCGGGCATTGCTCGCACTGTCTGCACGGACCCTCTGCGCCCCTGGTGCGCACCACGGTGCGCGCCGAGCCGGCCGCGGTCAGAGCCGCCTTCGAGCTCTGCGCGCAATATCCCGAAGCACTCGGAAATCCGCGGGCGCTGGCGCGGCTTCTGTGCGGCCTGACTTCGCCCGCGCTCGCAGCGGCTCACCTCACCCGCCACGAGCACTTCGGAGTCTTGTCCGCCGTGCCCTTCCCGGACGTGCTCGCGCTCGTCGAGGGAAGCGCGACGACACGCTGATCCCTGATCATCGGCGCGCGGAAGCCTCGACGATGAGGTGGCGCTCCAGTCAGCTGTGGCCCGCGCGTCAGTCGACCACCCAGACTCCCCGCTCGGCGATGGCGTCGTACATGGCGTCCGGTGCGAGATCGGCGCCATTCGGCCAGACTACCGCACCCTGCTCGACGCGCAGCGTTTGGAAGAACGCGGGGTCGCGCAGTGCCTCGAAGACGGTTGCGGTGACTCTTCGATGCCGAAGGAACGCTGCCATGTCCACGCGCCCTTCCAAGCCATCATGGAAGACAACGGAGAAGCAGGCATCCTGCTCCGGCTTCGCCGTGACCACGCGCCACGGCGCGTGCGAGGACGGCAAGTCTAGTCCAGCGGTGGAATCGGCTTGGGACTGTCGAGGTTGCTGCATAGGTCCCAGTTCTCCATCAGCGCGTCTCGGTGGAGCGAAGCCCACTCGAGGACGAGCGCCAGAGCCCGCCGTGGCAGTGCTCCGCGAATGACGCGAAGCTCCCGGATGTCGATGGTCGCCTCGTGCTCACCGTACGTGGCGTGAAAGTGCGGCGGCCCGTGCTCGCGCCAGAAGATCTGGATCGCGATTCCGAAGAACATGCTGACAGTCGGCATCTTGCGAGCCTCACGAGACCGGCGCTCCTTCTCGCGGTAGGGTGACACGCGACGGCGTGAGGATCGAGCGCAGGTCGCGTAGGCCCGCCCCCGGTCGGCGGAGCGATGGGCTCGAGCATCGGCCAGGTGTCCGAGTTACCGAGAGCAGCCCCCTCGGCGTTTCCGAATCGAGCGTTCGCACCCAGAGTGCTGGACCGGGACACCGTGGCGACCAACGTCCCGTGCTGGCGGATCGCCGCCACATCGCCAGGGGTTCGCCACGGCTCGGTTCTTTCACGTGCCTGCGATCCGCCGGGAACCGTGCGCCGCCCAGCACGCTGGCACGCTCTTCGCTAAGCCTTCGTGGTGCTCGAGTCTCGATGTCGCCCCGAGACTCGACCCGTAGCTTCGCCATGGGTGCGACGTCTCGATATCTCCTCTTGCGAGGTCCAATGCCTCTCGCGCTCACGCATGGAAGAAGGAACATGGCCAAGAGCAACCCGGCGGGTGCCGTCATCGTACTGTCCTCCCTACTGCCGCTAGCCTTCTGCTGGGACGCCGACGCGCAGCCGGCGCCTGCTCAGCCTACCGAGCCAGCTCCTCGGGCTGCGCCACAAGCAGCGCCCCCTGCGGGGGCAGAGTGCATCCCAGCGTGCCGCCGGGGTTATTTGTGTGTCCAGGGCGCGTGCGTCAGCGCATGCAACCCGCCTTGCGGCGCAGGCCAAATGTGCACGGCCGAGGGGACCTGTGTCGCGCAGGCAGCGGCAGCACCCGCCGCTGTGCCGTCAGCCCTACCGGCCGCTCCAGCGGCTGGGGTCACCGGCAGCAGCGCCGCAGAGCCCCCGGCAACGGTAGCGAAGCCTCGCTCGGGCGTGGCAATCGTGCCGCAGGTCGGCGTCTTGCTGGGCGGCGCCGGTTCACTGGTCATGGACCCCAGCTGCACCGGTACCGGCTGTTCCGATTCAGGTCTCGGCAGCAACGAGACCGTCAAGTACGACGACCGGTCGCGGCTCGCTCTGGAGCTCGACGTGCTGGATCACCTCGGCCCCAAACTGCGGCTGGGCGGCGGGTTAATGATCGTACCGTCGAACTCGTTCGAGGCGGATACGTCGACGCGCAAGACCAAGAATGGCGCAGAGTTCACGCCTCTGGTCATCGTGGAGGGGGTCTTCGGCGACAAGATCGCCGGCGCCTTGCGCGGATTCGTAGGATTGCCGATCCTGGTCCCGGCTGCCGACTTGGACGATGTAGTCGAGAGCCTGGAGGCCACGTGCGACGAAGTGAAGGCTGCCGGCGCTTCCTGTTCGACGGGTTCTGGTCCCTTCCTGGGATACACGCTGGGAGCTGGTGTCGGTGTCATGGGACAAATCGGCGAAGGAGTCGCCCTTCGTGGCGATCTCGCACTTCAATACCAGTCGATCTGGGGGCCTTCCATGGAGGCTTCCGGTGGCGGAACCAAGGCGGAGGTCACAACGACCTTGTCGACGACACGCGTCTGGTTGATGGCGGGGCTCGAGTTGTAGCGGGGCTCCGCCCCAGCCCGACGAGGCATGCCGCGACCCCAGCCCGACGCGTGCGAGCAGCGTCTCGAAGAGATCGCGCAAGGGCCAGAGCTGACTGCCCCTCCTGCGCCGACGGCTCCTCCGGTTCGCCCGGATAGCGAAAGGCCCACGCGTACACGGTGAGGGCGGCAGCTCGTCTCAGAAGCTCCCCCAGAGTCGCATCGATGGCAAGGCACTGCTGGCCGGTGGCCAGAAGACCGCGCGCTCCATCAGTGCGTGGCCGAGCACTGGCCCGGATCCAAAGAGGTGTCGGCGGCTTCATTCGCCGCAGCAGACCACGGCGCCGGTAGCGCCGGGCGTCACCCGCCTCAGACGATACTGCTGCGGCGGCTCGGGGGCCGGTCGCTCACCGCCGAGTTGCACGACGGCTCCCCTTGGGCTCGGATGAGCTTTTCGCGCTCCCGACTCCCGGCTCACGGGCGGCTTCGGCTACGGGGGCCTCCGCTTCGTCATGGGCTGTCTACGGAGACGAGCGTGACGGTCGTTCTTCCCGGAGGCCTACAAAGCCCGACTCTTTCGAATGCGTGACTCGACGCGGTCGATGAGCCTTGCTACTGCCCTGGCAACGCCCATCTCATTGCCTTGGTAGGCATCCCAGTCGTCCGTGCTGAGATCCACCGGAGCGACGATCGCGCCACTGCGTGCGTCGACGAACGGATACCGGTAGCTGACGTCGGACGGGTCCGTGGACGGACACGTCGAGTCGACCTTCCGCAGCAGGGCGGCATTGTCAATCGACTCGAGCTCCGCGTCGACCTGGCGCAGCAATGCCCACAGGGAGCGCGGCAAATCAGGCTGAGTCCGAAGTCGGCTCAGCGGGTCGTGTCGGTGCAGGAAGAAGCGACCGAAGCTTGCGACGTCGGCAGTCCGTTCATCCCAGAGAACGAGCCCGAGTGCTTTCATTCCCTTTTCGCATGCCTGCTGGAGCAGGTATCGCCGACGGCATTCTGCGACCCCACTGCCGCGGCTGATGCTCGCGTCGAGGTCAGCGCGTGCTTGTCGTACCCACGCCAACAGCTGGGCTGCGTCGGCCATTCCCTAGGCGGCCGCCAGCTCAGACGCCAGCTCGACGAGCGCGCGTGCATCACCCGAGCGGTCGAGCATGACCTCACCGGATGCCAGCTCCGGGTTGGCGCGGAGCGTGATCTCGAGCGTACGCCGGGTACCTGCGATGAGCGCGAGGGGGAATCGGAACCGCACGCCAGGGTTGAAGAAGATGGGCTCCTCCGGTGTGTCGTCATCGCGCAGTGTGGGGACAACTTCAACCAGCCACACGGTCGGTTCGTCTCTGCGGATCCAGACGGCAGCCGCAGCGGGGTCCTCAGCGAGCGCCTCGTGAGTCGCAACGAGCTCAGCGACCTTGCCGCGAGGAATCATGGCGGAAACCTAGCACGCGCGGGCGTCGGCACCCACGCCCACACCACGCGCTCAGCCCGGCCTCGCGCTCGCCCGTCCGGCACAGTCCGTCGCCGGCACCTCTCGAGCCCGAGGCCGAGCCCGCCGCGCAGGCGCGTTCGGCTATCGCCCCGACCCGTTCGTCGTCACTGCGCCGCGCTCCATCGGCCCGAAGGCTCTCCGATTTCGTGACGGGAAGGGCGGAACATGCGACGTTTGGGGCGTGGCCACGCCGGACGCTGCCGCGAAGAAGCTGGAAACAACGATGCAGGCGGAGCTCGAGGAAGAGCTCCGGCAAGCAGAACGAGACTTCGTGCGCGGCGACTTCGTCGACGTCACCGTCGAAGAGCTCGACCGGTGCATTGCGGCGGGAGCATGGCCGTGGTCGGACGCATCCTCCGAGTAAGCACGACGTTTCGGCGCACTGTGGAGAGGCTTGGCGTCCGCGCTGGATCGCCGGCGTATCGCGCGGTTTCGGCGACCGTGCGTGCGCTCGCCTCGGCCGATGTACCCGGCTTCGGCGACTACGAGACGTCGTTCTCTCCCGGACGAGCATACGTGCGCCGTGTCGTCGGTCACAATCTTTGGATTCTCTATCGATTCGACGACGTCCACGTGCTTATCATGACGGCACGCGGCGAGCCGCCGGTTCCGGCGGACACGTAGGTACGCCCGCGAACGACCCCGAGCACTGCGTTCGGATTGACCCTACCCCCCCTTCCTCTTCTCCGTCCCCAGCGTCCTGCACACCGCCGCCCGCACCGTGCTCTTCACCAGCCTCTCGCGCGTGCGAACCCGCGCGGCCATGGTCGCAGGCAGCGGCAGCCGGTACTCGTCGGCCACCTCCTCGTTGACGCGGTAGCCGAGGTCCTCCAGCGGCCCGATCGTCACTTTCTGTTCGACGGGTTCTGGTCCCTTCCTGGGACATACGCTGGGAGCTGGTGCCGGCGTTGCGGGCCAGATTGGCGAAGGAGGCGCCCTTCGTGGCGATCTCGCAATTCAACACCAGCCGATCTGGGGGCCTTCCTTGGAGGGTTCTGGCAGCGCAACCAAGGCCGAGGTCACGACGACCCTGTCGACGACACGCGTGTGGTTGATGGGGGGCTCGAGTTGTAGGCGAGATCCGAGCTATCCTTCGAGCGCGGCGGCTCGGGTGAGCTCTTCGGGTATCGCCGATGGCATGGCTCGGGCGGGAGATCGTCCCGAGCCGGCGCCGACTTGTCCCGTCGCAATGGCCGCCGTCGATTCTCCTACCACCGGCGACACGAGCATGGTAGCTACGCGAGAACCCGGGTTCCAAACACGGAGGGAGATCCGATGGCAGAGTTCGTTTCGAGCGTGTTGCCGGAGATGGCAGACAACCTGGAGAAGTGGCACGAGTTCAGTGCGCCGCTCGAGGGGCGGGTGTACTCGATGTACTGCGACGTCAAGGGCCTGGTCACCTGCGGTGTCGGGAACCTCATCGATCCGATCTCGCTGGCCCTGAAGCTGCCCTGGCGTCTGCACGACCACGGTACGACGCCAGCGCCGCAGAATGCTCCCCTTGCTTCCAAGCAGCAGGTCATGGCCGCCTGGCAGGACCTCAAGGCGAACCAGGACTTCCTGAAGAAGCGACACTGGAAGCTCGCCGCCCAACGCAACAACCTGCGCTTGTCCCAGGCCGACACCGACGCGCTGGTCAAACAGAAGCTCTTCGACTTCGAGGCTCACATGGAGGCTTGCCATTTCCCGGACTGGCGCAACATGCCCGCGGACGCACAGCTCGGGATCTGCTCGATGGCCTGGGCTTGCGGCCCCGGCTTTCCCGCAATCTTCAAGGACTTCACCCGCTTCGCCAATCAGCAGGACTGGGTGAACGCAGCGCTGTGCGCCAAGATCCGGGAGACGGGAAACCCGGGCGTCGTACCTCGCAACCAACGCAATCAGCTCTGCTTCAGGAATGCGGCGATCGTCGTCGCCAACCACATGGACCGAGACGTGCTGCATTGGCCCGAGGAGGCGAAACCTTCCGCGCAGGGTGAGCCGCCGCCCAACCCGACCGCCGAGATCGAGCGCGTCGAGCTGCTCCCCCTCGAGGTGCCTTGGGCTGCCATCGAGGACGAACGAGCCGAGCACGTGGCTGCGCTCAGCGACTTCGAGGATACGGCGCGCCACGTCTCGTGATGCCCGGGGCATGGCCGCCCACGGGCACCCGAGCGTGCGAAGCACAACCCAGGCGTCATTTCCAGTGCGCAATTCTGCTCTGCCGCCCTTGACGCCCCCTTAACTCGCGCTAATGAATCGCCGTTCACCGCCCTGACTCGCCACTCAACCTTCTGAACCGGCCCACCTGCCCGCTTCGCGCAGTCTAGCCAAGGTTTGACCCTCCGGGGGGGTCTGCACGCGAGTCCTGATTGCTCGGCCTATCACGATGGACAAGCGCGAACGTGTCCGCCCCAAGCGCCCGAGCGGGCGCAAGCTTCCGGCCTTGCGCGCTGCGATGCAGGTGCAGGCCCGTGAAGCCTACCGTGACGCCATCCTCGACGCAGCCGAGCGCGTTCTGGCGAGCGGCCGGTTCGGCGAGGCCAAGGTGGCCGAGATCGCCGAGCAGGCAGGGGTGTCGGTCGGAACGCTCTACAACTACTTCTCGAGCAAGGAGCACGTGCTTGCCTCGCTGTTCGAGCGCGGGCGCAGTCAGCTGTTCAGCCTGCTCGAGCCCGAACCGGACGCAGCGTCGCCGATCGAGCGGATCCGGCGGATGTTCGAGCGCACGTTCGGGTTCATCGAGGAGCACGGATCGGCGTTCATCACGTACTTGCGCGTCGTGTCCAGAGACGCTCCGGAATACTGCCAGCTCGCGCGCGTTGGCAGTTCCGAGGACCGCGCCCGCTTCTTGAACCTGATCGAGGAGCTCTTGCGTCGAGGCGTCGAGGACGGCCTGGTCCGAAGCGACATCGAGCCAGGCTCTCTCGCCGTCGGGCTTTTCTCCCTGATGAACGGGCAAGTCCACGTCTGGATCCATCGCCCGGAAGCGGGCCTCACATGCCACATATCCACGCTCTTGAAACTCTTCTTCGAAGGAGCAGGTGCAAAGTGAAGTCGTCATCGTATTGGTTGGTCTTCGCGCTGCTCGGTTCGCTGCCCCTGTCCTGCAAGCGGAGCGAGGCCGAACCGTTGCCGGCAGCAACCGGCGCCGAGGCCGCCGCGCTGCCGAGTTTCCCCACGCTGGACGCGTCCGACACGGACTCGACGGCCAACGGAATGCTCACCGCAACGGGCAGCACGTACGCCATCCGCGAGGCCACCCTGGGCCCGAAGGCGAGCGGAACGCTCGCCAAGGTCTACGTACAGGAGGGTGACACGGTGAAGAAGGGCCAGGTCCTGTTCGCGCTCGACGGCTCCGGCGCGGCGCTCGGGGTCCGGCAGGCCGAGGCGGCGCTGAGCGCGGCGACCGTGGGCCTCAGCCGCGCTCAGATGGACTACGACCGGACCAAGGAGTTGTACGACCGAGGCGTGGTCGCGCCCGCGCTCTATGACCAGGTCAAGATTGGGCTCGACCAGGCCAAGGTGGGACTGTTGCAGGCCAAGGTGGGCCTCTCGACCGCGCGCAAGATGGCCGGCGACATGGTGGTCGTCTCTCCGCTGTCCGGAATCGTGACGGCCAAGCTCAAGAACACGGGCGAAACCGTGACGATGATGCCGCCCACGTCGGTCGTCGTGGTGCAGGACATCTCCAAGATCGAGGTCAAGGTCAAGTTGCCGGAGAACGCGCTCGGGAAGGTGGGCGAGAACGATCCCATGCGCGTCCGGCTGCCGTCGCTCGACAAGAGCATCGATCTCACGGTCACGCGTGTCAATCCCAGCGTCGACCCGACGATGCGCACCGTCGAGGTCGTCGGCACGATCGACAACGCGGCGCGCGGGCTCAAGGCGGGCATGCTCGCCGAGGTGAGCTTCCCGAAAACCGCCGCGGCCCAAGGGTCCGGCAGCGCGCCTGCCGTGACCACGGACGTGACGCGCCCTGACGCGACGTCGGCGACCGAGGCACGGAAGGCACCATGAATCTCGCAGACGTCTCCATTCGCCGACCCGTCTTCGCCACGATGCTGATCGCGGCGCTGATGGTGTTTGGTCTCATCAGCTATCCGAAGGTCGGCGTCGACCTGTTTCCTAGCGTCGAGTTTCCGTTCATCACGGTCACGGTGATCTACCCCGGAAGCGACCCGGAAACGATGGAGCGCGAGGTCGCCGAGCCGATCGAGGAGGCCGTCAACACCCTGGGCGGGATCCGCAGCCTGCGGTCCATCAACCAGGAAGGCGTCAGCTTCGTGCTCATCGAGTTCGAGCTCGAGGTCAACCAGGACAAAGCGATGCAGGACGTGCGGGACAAGGTGGCCCGCATCCAGAACGACCTGCCCAAGGCGGCCGAGGCTCCCGTCGTCGACAAGTTCGACATCGGGTCGGCGCCCATCATGACGGTCGCGCTCTCCGGAGAGCTCGCGCCCCGGGAGATGTTCCGCGTCGCCGACAAGATCGTCAAAGAAGAGCTCCAGCGCGTCAACGGCGTCGGCTCCGTGGAGCTCGTCGGCGGCCGCAACCGAGAGATCCACGTCTACCTCGACCCGGACCGTCTGTCTGGCTACGGGCTCTGCGTCGACGACGTCGCCTCCACGATTCGGGCGCAGAACCTCGAGGTGCCGGCGGGCAGCTACCAGAGCGGCACGCGCGACTTGACCGTGAAGACCAAGGGGCAAGTCGAATCGGCCCAGCAGATCGCCGAGCTGTTGCTGCCGGGCGCCCGGGGCATGGTCCGGGTCAGGGACGTCGCCCAGGTCGTCGACGGCATCGAGGACGCCGAGTCGGCCTCTTTCCTCGACGGGGAACCGGCGGTTTCGCTCTCGATCAAGAAGCAGACCGGGGCGAACACGGTGGCCGTGGCCGAGGCCGTCAAGAAGTCCGTGGCGAGCCTGTTGCCTCGGGTCGAGAAGGCCGGCGCCAGGCTCACGATCGCCAACGATACGTCCGACTACATCGAACGCACGATCAAGGACGTTCAGTTCGACATCCTGTTCGGGGCCGCCCTGGCTGTTCTGGTCATCTTCCTGTTCCTGGTGAACGTGCGCGCCACCCTCATCAGCGCCATCGCGATCCCCACGAGCCTCGTTGCGACGTTCGCGTTCATCAAGGTCGCGGGCTTCACGTTCAACCAGATGACCATGTTGGCGATGTCGCTCGCGATCGGTATTCTGGTCGACGACGCCATCGTGGTGATGGAGAACATCCACCGTCACCTCGAAATGGGCAAACCCTCGATGAAGGCAGCCTCGGAGGCGACCGCCGAGATCTTCCTCGCGGTGCTCGCGATGACTTCGACGATCCTCGCGGTGTTCGTGCCCGTCGCGATCATGAAGGGCATCGTCGGGCGGTTCTTCGTCCAGTTCGGTTTGACGGTGAGTTTTGCCGTGGCGATGAGCATGCTCGTCTCCTTCACGCTCACGCCCATGATGTCGTCGCGCCTGTTGGCGTTGACGCACGAAGAGAACAGGCTCGCGCAGTGGGTCGACCGCGGGATGTCCGCGCTCGAGCGCGTCTATGGCACGATCATCGGCTGGTCTCTGCGTTACCGGCTCACGACCATGGGCGTGGCGGTCGCCGCGTTCGTGGCCTCGGGCGCCCTGGTGTCGCGCGTCAAGACGGAGTTCTTCCCAGCCGAGGATCGCAGCCTGTTCTCGATCAACGTGGAGCTGCCGACCGGGACTGCACTGGAGACGACGAGCGCAGCCGCTGAGGCGATCGCGGCCGACCTGCGCAGGCACATCCCCGGCATCAAGCATGCGCTCACCACGGTCTCGGGTGGCACCCAGGGACAGGACAACGAAGCGACGATCCGCGTCACGCTGGTGGACACGAAGCACCGCAAGCACAGCCAGCAGCAGATCATGAACTGGGCACGCGCGCGCTACGGCAAGATCCCCGACGTCACGACGACCGTACAGGAGGCCGGCATCATCGAGGGCGGCGGTCACGCGCAGCCGGTCCAGTACCTGGTCATGGGCGACAAGATGGACGAGCTGATTGCGGTCAGCGACCACCTCAAACAGAAACTGGAGCATCGCAAGGGATTCGTCGACGTCGAGACGAGCTACCGGGGCGGCAAGCCGGAGATCGATATCGAGGTGGACCGCGAACGTGCCGCGGCGCTCGGTGTTCCGGTCGCGAGCATCGCGAGCACGATCCGGACGTTGCTCGCCGGTGACGCCGTCAGCGACCTGAAGTCGGGCGCCGACGCGTACGATATCACCCTGCAGCTGCCGCCGGACGAGCGGTCTCGCATCGCAAGCCTGTCGGGACTCAAGGTGCGGTCGGTCACCGGACAGGTCGTGGATCTGTCGAACGTGGTCCGGGTGAAGCGCACCTCCGGCCCCAACAAGATCGAGCGAATGAACCGGCAGCGACAGATCACGCTGTTCGCGAATCTGGATGGGCTCGTCTTGGGGGAGGCGAAGGGCATCGTGGACCGGGAAGCCGCCCAGGTCGTCCCTCCGGACGTGAATACCCGGCACGAGGGGATGGGACGCATCATGACCGAGTCGTTCGGCTACATGTTCGAGGCGCTGATCCTAGCGGTCGTGCTCGTCTACATGATTCTGGCGGCGCAGTTCAACAGCTTCAGTCAGCCCATCACCGTGATGATGTCGTTGCCCCTGTCGGTGATCGGTGCGTTCGGTGCCCTCTATCTCAGCGGCATGACGCTGAGCATGATGAGCATGATCGGCATCATCATGCTGATGGGCATCGTGACCAAGAACGCCATTCTGCTCGTCGACTTCGCCAATCAGCAACGCGAACGCGGCGCCGACATGTTCGAGGCTCTGATCACCGCCGGCAAGCTGCGGCTCCGGCCCATTCTGATGACCAGCGTGGCCATGATCTTTGGCATGCTGCCCGTGGCGCTGGCACTCGGCGAGGGCGGCGCCATGCGTGCACCCATGGGCGTGTGCGTGATCGGCGGGCTCATCACCTCCACCCTCTTGACGCTCGTCATCGTGCCGGTGTTCTACAGCTACGTGGAGCAGCTGGTCGGCAGCCGCTGGATGAAGTGGATGGGAGGCAAGTTGTTCCGCTCGATGCATCCGCCTGCTGCGCAAGAAGCTGCTGGGAAATAGACGGGCATTGATCGCTGCTCATTTGAGCCCTAAGGTCCGCTCTCGCCGAGGTTGTTTGCTTCGTTCCAGAGGAAAGGTTGGTCCCATGCAACGTTCGCCAGTTCATCGGGTCTTGAGGCATCCCGGACCGCTCGCGCTCTGCGTGATCTCGCTGAGCTCGGCGGTCGCGGCTCAGCCCGCGGCCCCGGCTGCTCCGGCAGCAGCCCCGGCTCCCGGGGCTGCGCCACCCGCCGCAGCGGCCCCGGCACCTGGCGCCCGGCCGTCAGCCGGCGCCGCAGCTTCTGCGGGACCCGAGGGTACAGACTCGACGATCCAGCTGCGCCAAGCGCCCGAGCTCAAGGACCCGCTCGTCGAGGCGCTGACCCCGAAGAGCGGTGGGCTCACCGCGAACGAAGTGGCGCGTCGCGCCGTGACCGCGAGCGACACGCTGGCAGCCAAGCGCGCAGAGATCGACGCCGCCGCCGCCAAGGTCGACGAGGCGGTCGCCACGTTCTTGCCGCGGCTCACGCTGACGGCGAGCTACACGCGGCTGTCCGAGCTCAACAACACACTGAGCAGCGGCGGCGGGGGGCTCGTTGGTGGTCCGGTGGGAAATCCCCTCCAGGTGGGCAACTGCCAGGAGGCCGTCGCGGGGGACCCGACCACATTGACGTGTGTAGTCACCAACGCCCAAGCCATCGCCGTCGACTTCCCCAGCCTCCCCAACAACTACTCGCTCAAAGCCAACCTCAACGTCCCGTTCTCGGATTACCTCTTGCGCCTGTCGAGCAGCATCGCCACGACCAAGCACAACAAGCGCGCCGCCGAGCTCAACGAGCTCGCTACACGACGCAAGACCGCCGCGGACGCCCGTGTGGCCTTCTACAACTGGACGCGCGGCATCGGGCAGCTCGTGGTCAGCCAGACATCGCTCGAGCGGGTGAATGCGCGCTTGCAGGATGCTCGGGTCGCCTTCGAGCTCGGTTCTGCGACGCGCGCAGACGTGCTGAGGCTGGAGGCGTTGGTGGCCAGCACGCAGGCCGGCATCGACGCGGTGCACGCATTTCGCGATCTGTCGGCCGAGCAGCTGTCGACCATCATGAAAGATCCGCGCCGCGAGTACGAACTCGGCGAAGACGTCATGGCGCCGGTGCCTCTGGAACCTGCGGCCACGCTGGCCGAGGCCGTGGACCGGGCTGCGGTGCAGCGGCTCGAGCTCCAAGCGCTGGGCGAGTCGTCCCAGGCGCTGCGCGAAAGTGTCACGGTGATGCGCCGCGGGCAGCTACCGCGGCTCGACGGCTTTGCCACCTACGAATACGCCAACCCCAACCAGCGCGTGTTCCCCCAGCAGAACAAGTTTACCGGGACCTGGATGGCCGGCGTCGCGCTCACGTACGTGGTGAACGACTACTTCTCGAACGGCGCCATCGCCAAGGAGCTCGAAGCGCAGCGGCGCGGGCTCGAGGCACAGCGCAGAGCGCTCAAGGACGGCGTGCGCATGGAAGTGACGGCCGCGTACCTGGACGGTCGCAAGGCCCGTGCCGCTCTGGTGGCAGCCCAGCGCGGAACCGAGGCAGCCCGAGCCGCGTACGACGTGGCGACCGAGCTCTACCGGGTCGGCCGGGCCACCACCACCGACGTCATCGAAGCGGAATCCGAGCTCGTGGCGGCGCAGCTGCAGCTCGTGAACGCGTACATCGACGAGCGGGTCGCTCGGACCCAGCTGGTCTACGCCATGGGCGGCGACCTGGACCGCGTCGAGTAGCCGGATCGGTCTGCGTCCGTTGGGGTGTGCGCGGACGTCGCACATGGGAGCCTGAACCATGGCAGGCTCGTGCCGTAGGAGTCGACAGAGGAGAGACCACGCCATGACCCAGCACGCTTCCGTCCGCGTTGCCCTGTGCGCCGCAGCCCTCGTGTTCGCAGCGTGTCCCCGAGACAAGAACGACGACCCGCTGACCCTGGCCGAGGCGTCCCAGGCGCTCGAGGAAACCACCCTGGAGTCGCAGGCCCAGGCGCTCGCATCGGACAGTATCGAGCTGTCGACCCACTTCACCATCGGCCAGGCCGCTCGCGATGCAGCCGCCGAGCTTCGCGAGTTCATCCTGGCCGAGCTCCCGTGCGCCCAGCTCACGCTCGAGGATGCCACCCTGACCGTGGACTATGGCGTCGAGGGTGATGCCTGCCTGTACCACGGCAAGCGGATCACCGGTCAGTCCAGAGTCTCCGTGGCCAAGAACGACCGGGACGACGTCGTGGTGGAGCACAGCTGGACCGATCTGTCCAACGGGATCGTCGAGGTCGACGGACACGCGACCGTGACGTACACCCTGGACGATCCGAGCCGGCACGTGGTGCACGACGTGACGATCACACGGCTCCGCGACGGGCTGGAGCTCGAGAGCCAAGGCGACCGGACCCAGCGCCCATTGGAGGGCGGCCTCGTCGAGGGCTTCCAGGTGGACGGCACCCGCGCGTGGTCGAGCCGTCGAGGCGACTGGGGCCTGGTCATCGACGACGTCGAGATGCGCTGGGTCGACCCCGTACCTCAAGCCGGCACGTACAAGCTCGTCACGCCCAAGAACAAGGAGCTCAAGCTCGGCTTCGAGCGCAAGGACGAGGACACGATCACCGTCACCCTCGCGGGCCCCAAGCGACAGTTCGTGTTCGACGTTTCCAAGACCGGAACGGCGACGCGGGTGGACGAGTAGCAGACGGGTGGCCCCAGCCCGGGCGCCCGCTGCACCTGGATTTCGGGCCCAACGTGGGTGTGCTCTCGCCGCGAAGTGGCGGCTTTCTCTGGTTTTTGGCAAGGTGGCGCCATGTCCCAGCCGCCGCGTTCGGTCTCTTCGGCCCAGAGCGCGGCGTGGGTGGGGCTCGGCATCTTCTTGAGCCGTGTGGCGGGGCTCGTCCGCGAGCGGGTCTTCGCACACTACTTCGGCAATCTCGTCGCGGCCGACGCGTTCAGGGCTGCGGTACGGATCCCGAACCTTCTGCAGAACCTGCTGGGCGAAGGCGTCCTGTCCGCGAGCTTCATCCCCGTGTACGCGCGTCTGCGCGCCGAGGGGCGCGACCAGACTGCGTCCCAGGTCGCCAGCGCGGTCGCGGCGCTGTTGGCCCTGCTCGTGAGCGTGCTCGTGGCACTGGGCGTCATGGCTGCGCCCTGGCTGGTCGCGCTGCTGGCGCCCGGTTTCGAGGGACAGAAGCGCGAGGCCACGGTGCTGCTCGTACGCATCCTTTTTCCCGGGATCGGCCTGCTCGTGCTCTCGGCGTGGTGCCTCGGCGTGCAGAACAGCCACCGAAGGTTCTTCCTGTCGTACGCGGCACCCATACTGTGGAACCTGGCGCAGATAGGAGTGCTCCTGATCGGCGGCGCGCGGGTTCGCGGCTATCCTCTGGCCGAGTGGCTTGCCTGGGGTGCGGTGCTCGGGAGCCTGCTGCAGCTCGCAGTCCAGCTGCCCGTGGTCTTGCGATTGCTCGGCGCGTTCCGGCCGGCTTTCGGGCTCGTTCGCGAACATGTGCGTGAAGTGACGCACAACCTCGGGCCCGTGGTGCTCGGCCGAGGCGTGGTGCAGCTGAGCGCGTACGTGGATTCCGTTCTGGCGAGTTGGCTTCCCAGCGGCGCGGTGGCGGCGCTCGGCTACGCGCAGATCCTGTACATGCTGCCCATCAGTCTGTTCGGCATGGCGGTGAGCGCGGCCGAGCTGCCCGAGATGTCGAGCTTGATCGGCTCCACCGAAGACATCCACCGGGCGCTGCGGCATCGTCTGGCTCGTGGTCTCGCGCGGATCGCGTTCTTCGTGGTGCCTTCCAGCGTGGCGTTCTTGTTGCTCGGCGACGTGCTGAGCGCACTGTTGTTTCAGACTGGGCGCTTCTCGCACGACGACGCGGTGTACGTGTGGACGATTCTCGGTGGTTCGGCCGTTGGGCTGCTCGCCGTCACCTTCGGGCGACTGTATGCGTCGGTCTACTACGCATTGCGCGATACACGGACGCCGCTTCGGTTCGCTCTGGTGCGCCTGGTGCTGACGGCGACCCTCGGCTGGGTCGCCGCCCTGGAGCTGCCCGGTTGGCTCGGGATCCGACCGGCCTGGGGCGCGGCAGGACTCACGGCGTCCGCAGGCGTGGCCGGGTGGATCGAATTCGTCCTGCTGCGCCGAAGCCTGCATGCACGACTCGGCAAGGTGGCTCTCGCGGCATCTCTGCTCGGCAAGCTCTGGCTCGCAGCGGGGCTCGGCGCCATGGCGGCCTGGGCCGTGCGTTGGGGTTTGCCAGCGGGCCAGATCGATCACCCGGTCTGGTCCGGTCTCGTGATCCTCTCGCTCTATGGGCTCGTGTATCTGGCAGCGGCCTGGCTTCTGGGCGTCGCGACGGCGCGCGAGCTCGGCGCCGCCCTCGGCCGACGCGTGAAATGGGGCGAGGGTCGGCCCCGGTAGTCAGCCCGATCGGTCCGCCTCGATCGGTGCATCGGGCTCGGGTCTCTGATCCGCGCTGCCCACGGCCCGACGCGCCCTTTCGAGCAGCGCGTCTCTCTGGTTCAGAGCGGGTTCCTCGGTCACGAGCTCCAGTAGCTCGCGCAGGATCCGACCGAGCTCGGGGCCTGGCGGCAGGCCGAGCTCACGCATCAGGTCGTGCCCGTTCACGCTGAGCTCGCGAACGCTGAGCGCGCTGCAGTCGGCGATGACGCCGGCCACGCGTCGCTCGAGCTCGTCGAGGCGTTCGAGTTCGGCGGTTGCGTCCGAACCCTTGGCACGGACATCCGCGCGACTGAGCTCGAGGACATCCGCGACCAGCTCCGGGCTCACGCGACGCATCCAGCGGCGGACCGCGGCGTCGCTCCACGAGCCGTCGTACGCGACGATATGGTGCGAGACGAGTGCCTCCACGCGCGAGCATTCTTCCTTCGAGAATCGGAGCCTCGGCAAGAGTGCCGACGCGACGTCCCGGCTCAGACGCTCGTGCTCGTAGAACGTGTAGTCGCCCTTGTCATGGTTGAAGGCCCGGGAAGCGGGCTTGCCCGCGTCGTGCAGGAGCGCCGCCAGTCGGAGCAACGGTTTGGGGGGGCACGCATCCAGTGTGCGCATCGTATGCTCCCAAACGTCATAGGCATGGAAGCGATTCTGGCGACAGCCGACCATCGCGAGCAGCTCCGGCGCCGTGATCTCGAGCAGCCCGTGCTCTTGCATGATACGGAACGCCCGGCTGGGCTCGCGCGCTCTGAACGCCTTCATCCACTCGTCCCGGATGCGTTCGGCACTGACTTGGCGGTAGCTCCCGAGCGAGGCACGGATCGCCTTCCGGGTCTGCGGCTCGAGAGTGAGCTCGAGCGTGGCCACGAAGCGAGCGGCCCGCAGCACGCGCAGCCCGTCTTCCGCGAAGCGCTGCGCGGGATCCCCGACCGCGCGAAGCACACGGCTTCGAAGATCATCGAGGCCGCCGAAGGGATCCTCGATCTTGCCGGACTCGGGGTCGTACGCTATCGCGTTCACGGTGAAGTCGCGACGGGCCAAATCCGCTCGAATGTCGTCGACGTAGGACACCGAGTCCGGATGACGGCCGTCCGAGTAGCGAGCCTCGCCGCGCAGCGTCGTGACTTCGTAGCCGACGCCGTCGAGCAGGACGGTCACCGTGCCGTGCGCTATGCCCGTGGCGACCACCCGCTTGAACAGGCTCCTGACCTGGTCGGGGTGCGCCGTAGTGGCGATGTCCCAGTCGCAGCTCGCCGCGGCAGCCTTCGGATCACCTCCGGTCATCAGAGCCAGGAGCACGTCCCGCACGGCACCGCCGACGGGCCAGCTCCTGAAACCGGCCCTGCCGAGGGTACGGCACAGTCTGCCAACGGTTGGCGGCACGAGATCGCCGATCACCGAGACCGCGGGATCCATGTCGCCTCAACCTTTCTCGTCAGGGCTTCGTTGCGCCGTCTGGCCAGGGATAGCGGATGCCGTCGGCCGCCACGGGGGCGACGGTGTCTGAGCTGCGCTTGGTGGGCTTCTTGGCGGCAGGCGTACGCGCGAGTTGTACTTCGTGGTACTCCGCGGAACCGTCGAGCGTGACCGACTGATCCTGGTAGCCCGTCAGCCTGACCAGGATCTCGACAGTCCTGCCCGGCTGTACGCCGATCCGGACGGGACTCGGTCCGAGATCCTGTCCCCCTCGAAACACGTGGGCATCGCCGGGAGTTACCGACACCAGGACCTGCCTGGTCAAGGGCGCGGGCGCGGTCGGCCGCTGCTTCGCGTGGCGCTGCGATGGCTGCGTGGCGTTCGCCGCGGGCTGGTCGGGCTGCGCGGCTCTGCGCGACATCGGTGTGGAGATGGTGACCAGCGCAAGGGTCACGGCAGCAACCGCCACGGTGACCGCCGCGATCGTCAACCAGCGACTGTGGGCGGCATGAACGGTCAAGGTCGGTGCTGACCCGCTCCTGTGTCTGCCCATCGCGAACGAGTCGCTTGCTGTTTCCTGGCGGCCCGAGCGCACGGAGAGCTCGGGAACGGCAACGGGCGCGGAGCCCCCGGCCAGCGCGTCCAGATCGGCGACCAGATCCAGCATTGATGCGTAGCGCTGGTCGCGCTCCTTGGACAGGCACTTGAGGATGACTGCTTCCAGACCCGGCGAGACATGCTCGGGAGGCGTATCCAGCTGACCGAACGGCGGCGGCGGCTTGTGGATGTGCTGGCTCAGGATCGACATGAAGTGGTCGCCGTCGAATGGCACCTGGCCGGTCGCCAACTCGTAGAGCATCACACCCAGCGAGTAGATATCGCCGCGCCGGTCGAGCGGCACGCCGAGCGCCTGCTCCGGGGACATGTAGGCAGGTGTTCCAAACACCGCCCCGGCGCGTGTGATCTTGCCCGCGTCGCTCGACACTTTGGCAATGCCGAAATCGAGGATCTTGACGAAGTCCGGCTGCGTCCCCCGTGACACGAGGAAGATGTTGTCGGGCTTCAGGTCGCGATGCACGATGCCAGCCTGGTGGGCGGCGGCCAAGCCTTCGGCCAGCTGACGCGCGATGTGGATGATGCGGATTTCGGGTACCTCCTCACCGCGGTCCATCAAGGCGGACAGGGGCTCGCCCTCGAGGTACTCCATCACGAAGTACGTGGCTCCGTCCGGCAGACGGCCGAAGTCGCTGATGTCGATGATGTGGGGATTGCCGATGGCGGAAGCGGCCCTTGCTTCGTTCAGGAACCGGGTCGTGGCCTCCTGTTCGCGTGCGAGGTCGGATCGGAGGACCTTGATCGCCACCTTCTTGTCGATGACGATGTGGCGGCAGCGATACACGACCCCCATGCCGCCCTCGCCGATGGCCTCTTCGACATGGTAGCGTCCGTCGATGACGCAGCCGAGGTACGGGTCGGGTCCCCGCAACCCCGGCGCGTCCTCGCAGTATGCGGGCGAGCCCCCAGCGGCAGCGGGTGCGGGCCGGGACAGTGAAACGACTCTCAGTCCGTCCGGAGTGACACTTTCACTTTCGGGCAGCGGTGGCCTGACACTCGTGGGCGCGGGCGGCCTGACACTTTCGGGCAGCGGTGGCCTGACACTCTGGAGCGGGCGGGGCCTGGCCGACGCCCGCGTTCCTGACTGGACTCCGCTCTCGGGCAATTCATCCGCGGGTGGGGCTGGGTCGGGTCGCGGCACGCGCGGCCTGGCGCCTGGTTCGGGTCGCGGCACCCGCGGTCGCGGTACCGAGTCCGGCGCCCGCTCGTCGGCTGGCATGCGCTCCTGGTTGTTCATCGCCCGACGCTCGAAGGGCCAATACCAGCACATCGCTCGTCATCACGCCAAGACGTCGCGTCAGGGCGATCCTGAACCGATATTTCCTTCGTCATTTCGAGCGGCTAGCCGATGACATCCCGTGTGCTGGAATGGTAATTCGGCCGTTCGGTGGGTCATCCGGTAGCCTGTATTTCAGCCCTGTTTTCTTTCCGGCTGGTGGCCTGTCCCCTGGGGTTCGGGGGCGTGAGTGCACGGCCAGTGCAGTCCCGGACCATGCGCGGCGAGGTCGTTTCCGACAGGCGGGTCTGCTACATCGGCGCCGATGGGTTTCCCGTTCGACCTGGCATTGCGCTACATGCGCTCCAAGAAGCGCTCGTTCGTGTCTGTCGGCACGATGTTTGCCGTGCTGGGAGTCGCGTTGGGGGTGGCCGCGCTGGCAACGGTCGTCAGTGTGACAGGCGGATTCCGCAAGCAGTTCCGCGACAAGGTCCTCGGCGTCAATGCTCACGTGTTGGTGCTGAAGTACACGAGCGACTTCCGCGAATACCGGAAGATCATGGATCAGGTTCGGCACGTTCCCGGCGTCATCGGAGTCGGGCCCTTCGTGATCAACCCGATGATGGTCACGCACGGGGATCGGACGGCGACCGGCGTCCTGCTCAAGGGAGTGGACCCGGATCTCATGGGCAGCGTGCTCGACCTGCCGGGGCATATCAAGAAGGGGAGCCTCGCGGGCCTGCGCCGACCCGGAGGGGCGGCCGCGCCGGCGCGCCCGGGCGCCGCCGCCAGCCGTGCCAAGACGTCGGGCAACCGGAGGGGATCCGCGGCCGACGTGGGCGAGCCATCACGGGCGGAGGATGGGGCAGCCAAGCGGCCCCTGTTCGATGTCTTGCGCAACCCTGCCGACGCCGGAACCACCAGCGCGGCCAAAGCCGACTCGCTCGACCAAGTGCTGGCGACGAAGCAGGCGCCGAGTGGGTCAGGTGCCGCGGACATGGAAGACCTCCTCGACGCGGGTGCCGAACCCGAGGTCGATACGCGCGGTGGCCCGGTGGGAAGCGTCGTGCCGGACGGTGGCTATGCGAGCGTTTTGCCCGATGACGACGTCTTGCCGGAGGAGCTCGACTCCAATCCCTGCAAGAGCCATGAGGCGGCGCTGAAACTGCCCGGCATCGTGCTCGGAATCACTCTCGCGCACAACATCGAGGCAGAGATCGGCGACTGCGTGCGAGTCACCTCACCGACGATTGGGTTCTCGTACATGGGAGGGGCCATTCGAGCGCCGGTAGCCAAGGAGTTCCGCGTCACGGCCGTGTTCGACGCGGGCTTCGATCAGTACGACTCGAAGCTCATGTACACGGACCTGCCCGAGGCCCAGGCGTTCTACGACAGCGGCGACACCGTGACCGGCGTCGAGATGAAGGTGAAGGACATCGACCGCGCGCGACAGATAGGCAGGGAAGTCGATCGCCGGCTCGGAAATGGCATCTATCGGATCATGGACTGGGAGGAGCTCAACCACGGGCTGTTCACCGCGCTCCGCATCCAGCAGGTACTGATGAGCCTGGTCCTGGCGCTCATCATCGTCGTGGCCGCGTTCACCGTCGTGGCCACGCTGATCATGGTCGTGCTCGAGAAGAAGAAGGAAATCGCGGTGCTCAAGGCCATGGGCGCCACCGATGCCGCTCTGCTTCGAGCGTTCTTGTACCAGGGGGCGATCATTGGGCTCGTCGGAACGGCGATTGGCCTCGTGCTGGGCCTGGGGGTGTGCAAAGGCCTGCTGATCTATGCGTTCCCGCTCGACCCCAAAGTGTACTTCATCTCACGGCTTCCGGTCGAGGTGACGCCCGAGCAGTTCCTGATGGTCGGCATCTTCGCCGTGGCCGTGTGTCTGGTGGCCTGCGTCTGGCCTGCCCTCTATGCCGCGCGTCTGCGCCCCGCCGAAGGGTTCCGCGAGCAACAGTAGCGAGGTCGGCTTCAAACGACGCCGGTGGCTGTACGCGCCCGAGTCATCAGCCCCAGCATCCTGGCGCCCAGCTCCGACGTGCGCAGCGGAGCGAGCACGTAGTCGTCCGCCGCCGCGCACGAGGGGTCGTGGCCGCCGGCGGCGAACTGGTGCGCGGCGAGCACGAGCACGGGGTGCCTGTTCTGTCGCTCTCGGCTCAGTCTGCGGCACAAGTCGTACGCGGACATCCCGGGCAAATGCTGGTCCACCACGAGCAGACCCACCCGGTTGTCGCGAAGCCGGTCGAATGCCTCCTCGGCGCTAGCCGCGGCGATCGCCTCGAAGCCGCAAGCCTGCACCATGGCGCGCAACACGGGTTGAAGCTCGGGATCCGCAACGACCAGGACGCGACCGTCGGACACGTGAGAAGATGAAGCCGCAGCTGATGCTGCGCCGCCGCTCGTTTCCAGCGCAGCCGCGTGTGCGAAGTGCTCCAGTTTCTGCCAGTCTCGCGGTTCGAACCGCATACTCTGGCTGGTATCGCGGTCGACGACTTGCGCCGCGACGGCCGTCTGCGCGCTGCCCGCCTGGACGACGACGAGCACCCACTCACGGTCCCTCAATGGACCACGCGGCGGCTCAAGTTCCCGATCCTCGGCGCGCGAGAGCTCCGTGCCGAGCTCTGCGCGTGTTGCGTACTCAAGACAGACACGCCTCACGATGGCGCAGGGTAGCGCGCGTCTCTCGCTCCCGCCAGCACTCTTGACCCACGAGCGACCGGTGGGGGCCAGACCGTGCCCGAGGCGGGCGGCTCGCTCGCGACGGTTGCGCGTTCTACTCGAGTGGGCCGATTTCCTGCGCTATTCGTTGCGTGAGCAAAACGCGTGCCTGGTGCCGCGTTTCGATTGAAGCGATGGGTTTTTCGCCGCCTCCGACCGGGCGAGGGCGGCGAAAAACCCGCCGCTTCCCAGCGATCTGACCCGCGGCACCGCTGGTTTCTGGGCATCGTTTCAATTGAGCCGATGCACTAGCGGGGCTCTGCCCCAGCCCGACCAGGCATGGTGGAGACTGATAGGTTGTGCTGGCTGACGCGCCGGAGCCCCGCGTCGAC
>JAFGIS010000142.1 GCA_016929495.1 Polyangiaceae bacterium
GCCCTGCAGCTCGGTGCGAACGACGTGAGCCGACTGAGTCCTGGCGTCTACTTCGTGCATTCGTCGATCGACACTCGTCAATCGACACTGACCAAGGTCGTGGTTACCAGGTAGGGAGGCAACACGAGACTCGTGCTAGTGCTCCTCGTTCTGGGCTGTGTGCTATCGACAGCAGGTGCCCAGTCGTCCGAAGTGGCTACTCAGGCGCAAAGGGCTCCGACTCCAGCACGCGTTGCGCTTGAGCAGATGAGCCCGACAGAGCGGAAGAACTCACGAATCTCAGTAGAATTCGAGAGCTCCGACGATGCTGCTATTGCCTTCGGACACGACGTCGAACGGCTCTGGAACGGCGGCCAGCATGACAAGGCCCTGGCACAGCTCGGCGAGCTTGAGGCGCGCGTGGGTCATCTGGCAATTGGCAACTCCTGGCGCAAGCCCGTGCCGACGCTCGCGGTTGACTCGTGGGGGACGGACGTCCGGATCGGCAACCGGGACTCGCTTCTGGATTTCGCCTTCGACAACGAGTTTTCGAACGGCCACCTGTTTGTGGCCCTCCGCCACGGCAGCCGGGCCCCGCACTACTCGGTCTGCATGTCGACCGACAGCGGCGCCACCTGGGCGGAAACGTTCACCTGGGTCGGGAGTCCTCCTGCATACCTCGATGTGGCGGCGCTCCGCAACCATTTCTATGTTCTGTACAACTCGCCGGGGGAGAACGTACACCAGGTCCGGCTGCGGCGGTTCCTGTGCAGCGACGGTTCGGCCGCCACCTTCAGCACTGGTGCAATGTGGGTTGCCGCCTGCACCTTGGACGTGGGGGATACGATTAGGGAAGCGTCGCTCGTCTCCAGCAGGTATATCAACCTGTATATCACTGCTCTCGTATCTGACGGTAGCGTTCTGTTCAGCGTCGATGACGCGGACGGGGTGTCGTGGGTCAGGCGGTCGACGGGAATCACCTCGAGCGCGAGCAACGGCCTCGATGCGACCATTAATCAGGATTCCTACTCCTGGTTCTTCTTCTCTTACTACGACACGAATGATACCCTGCGGATACACGGCATCAGGGGCAGCGGGGGCTTCGAGCAGCTCTTCTCGCTGGTTGCCGGGAGGGGCACTCCGACCAGTATCTCAGCGTACCGCGACACCGTCATCTGTGCGTTCGAGGACGAGACTTCTTCACCCCACCAGGTCCGCTACGCGATCAACTACTGCGACGGTGATACGTGGAGAACGGGCACGCTGAGTAACGCCGACACTGCTGCCGAGTCTCCGGCAGTTGCAGTACGCGGTGGCAGGCTCGCGGCCGTATTCCGGCACTACACTCCAACTCGCGAGCTGAGGTTCTGCCAGCAGACCGACAGCGGGCCTTGGAGCAACCCAGTTCCGATTGCGGACAACGAGCCCTACTGGAACCGCCCGGCAATCCAGTACCTGGGCACGGGCGGAGTGTTCGGGGTCGTGTACCTGTCCGATACCAGCCCGGTCGTGCGCGGGGCCTACTTTGACCGGGGCGAGTTTCCGACCGGGGTTATCGAGCAACAGCCTCAACGCTCGAAACGCTGGCCGCGGGCCACCATCGTCCGCAGCGTCTTGCGAATGTCGATCGACGATTGTCGAATGACGAATCGCGAACTGCTGGATATTGGGGGCAGGAAGGCCATGGACCTTCGACCCGGTGCGAATGATGTGCGGGTACTGGCACCGGGTGTCTACTTTGTCCATTCCCCCTCACCTTATTCCTCTCCCCCTGAGGGGGAGAGGGTTGGGGTGAGGAGGCGTCCGGCATCGGTTACCAAGGTCGTTGTAACGAGGTAAGGAGGCGACGTGAGATACTCGGCACTGTTCTTCGTCCTTGGCTGGTTGGTGTCGATGGCAGGCGCGCAGTCATGCGTAGAGACTAGCGTGCCACAAGCGGCCCCAACGTCGGTACGGGCGGAGCTTGAACAGATGAGCCCGACCGAGCGGGAGAACGCCCTTATCTCGGTCGAGTTCGAAAGCTCGGACAAAGGAGCCCTCTTGCTGGGCCGCGAGGTCGAACAGCTCTGGAACGGCGGTCTGTATGACGAGGCCTTGGCTCAACTCGGCGACCTCGAGACTCGAGTCGGGCACGTGGCCATCGGCAACTCCTGGCGCAAGCCGGTGCCGACCATCGAGACCGGGTTGTGGGGGAGAGATGTCCGTATCGGCAACCGCGACTCATTGACGGAGCTCTCCCTTGCTCACCATGAATCGAGCGGCCACCTCTTTGCAGCCCTCCGTCATGCCAGCAGCTATCCGCACTTCTCGGTCTACATGTCAACCGACGGCGGCGCCACGTGGAACGAGACATTCGTGTGGAGCGGCAGTCCACCAACCTCGCTCGACGCGGCTGTCCTATCCAACCACCTCTACACCACGTACAATTCACCGGGGGAGCACGCGCAACAGGTACGACTGCGCCGGTTCCTGTGCAGCAGCGGAGAGGCCGACGGGTTCCCAAACGGCGTAGGCTGGGTCGCCCCTTGCACGCTTGATGTTGGCGACACGATGAGGGAAGTGTCGCTCGTCTCCAACCAAGGAAACAACCGGCTGTATATTGTTGCCCTCGCATCTGACGGTAGCGTGTTGTTCAGCTGGGATGACGCGAACGCGGTGTCGTGGACCAAGCTGCCGACGGGAATCACCTCGGGCGCGAGCAGCGGCCTCGACGCGACCGGGGATCAGAGCTCTGACACAACCTACCTCTTCTGCTCTTACTACGACACGAGCGATACCCTGCGGATCTACGGCTGGGGCAGCGGAGGGTTCGAGCAGCGCTTCTCGCTGGTTGCCGGGAGGGGCACTCCGACCAGTATCTCAGCATACTGGGGCACCGTCATCTGCGCGCACGAAGACGAGACTTCTTCACCCCACCGGGTCGGCCACGCGGTCAGTCATGATAGTGGCAATACTTGGACGACGGGCATACTTGGTGACACCGGCATCGCCGCGGACGCGCCCGCGGTCACGGAGAGCGACGGCCGCGGTTTCGCGGCCGTGTATCGGAGTTCCGCCCCGGCCACCGAACTGCTGTTCTGCCAGCGCACATACAGCGGTTCATGGAGCGACCCTGTCTCGATTGCGGACCATGCCCCGTCCTCGAACCGCCCGGAGATTGCATACCTGGGGCAAGGCGTGTACGGTACGGCCTACCTGTCCGATACCGGCCCGGCCGTGCACGCGGCCTACTTCGACCGGAGCGACTGGGTGTATGGCGTTGCAGAACAGCAGCGGACTGAAGCCGCGAGCCGCACGCCGCTGGCCACCATCGTCCGACGTGTGCTGTTACTACCGGGGCTTGGGACACGATCCGGATTGTCGGACAACCCGGTCATGTCCCGCGCGGAGCTGCTCGACATCGCGGGGCGCGAGGTGATGGAACTGCGGCCGGGCGCGAACGACGTGCGGGCGCTGGCTCCGGGCATCTACTTCATACGGGACAAGCGACAAGGGACGGGGGACGTGGGACGGACGCAGAAGGTCGTAGTGACAAGGTAGGCGGTGAGGATGAAAGTGGCTCGGACTCCGTTGCGTCTGGCCATGCTGCTGGCCGTACTGGCTGCGGCGGCCATGGGACAGTGGTTGGAGTCAACGGTGTTCATTCCGGATTCGTTTGGAGGACTACGGAGGCCGAACTGCTTGGTCTACGATTCGGCCGACAACCGGGTATTCGTAGCAGGCGCACTCACCCGGACGATTCTCGTCATCGACGGGACCGACGGGCACCGTGTCGGCCGGATTCCGTTCGAGGCCGATGTCCGCGCGCTCTGCTACAACCCGCTCGACAACAAAGTGTATGCCGCAGCCTGTGACCACGATACGGTCGCGGTGCTTGATGCCTCGACGATGCAGGTGGTCGCGAGCGTTGCGACCGGCGACTTCCCGGCCGCGCTTGCCTATAGCCCGACCAC
>JAFGIS010000143.1 GCA_016929495.1 Polyangiaceae bacterium
CGCGAGCGGGGCGTGCGATGTGCTGGACTGCGCGGGGCAGGATGGGGCAGAGGGTGCTCCGGGCTCCAATGGCGCACCAGGAGCAGACGGCAGTCCAGGCGCCGACGGCGACGACTCGCTGGTCCTGACGAGCGACGTCGCTCCTGGCACGCTTTGCACCAGTGGCGGCCAGCGTATCGACGTGGGTGTTGACGCGGATGGCAGCGGCACTCTCGACGCCGGCGAAATCACCAGCACCGAGTACGTCTGCAACGGCGTGGATGGCAGCCCCGGAGCCGACGGCACGGACGGATTGAACGCGCTGATCGCCGTCTCGGTGGAACCCGCGGGAAGCAACTGCATCTACGGCGGCCAGAAGATCGAAACGGGTCTGGATGCAGACCGGGACGGCGTGCTGGACGCTGGTGAAGTGGATACCGCGGCAACGACGTACGTTTGTGAAGCGCGACCGCAGGAGGCTCCCGCAGGGGTGGCCTGTGCGAGCGGGGCGACCGACGGTTGCGGTTCCCATTACGTTCCCGGCGGAAGCTATTGCCGGGGAGGAGACTGTTCGACGACCGCCACGGTGAGTGGCTTCTACCTGGACACCTACGAGGTGACGGTGGCGCGCTTCCGGAGGTTCGTGGAGGCCTATGATGGGACGCCACCGACGGCTGGCGATGGAGCGCATCCATTGATTGCAGGCAGCGGGTGGGACAGTGCCTGGGACGGCTACATGCCTAGCCAGGAGCTGTTGACGGGTACTCTTCTGCACCATTGCGGCTCCAACGGCACGTGGACGGACGACGTGGGCATCAACGAGGCGAAGCCCATCAACTGTGTCACCTGGTACTGGGCGTTCGCGTTCTGCGCCTGGGACGGCGGGCGCCTTGCTACGGAAGCAGAGTGGGAGTACGCCGCCGGCGGGGGGAACGAGAACCGGACGTATCCGTGGGGAAACACGAATCCGGCAAGCGATTGTACACTGGCGAACTGGGCGGATTGTGAGCCGGACCAAGCGAGAAACGTGGGCTCGTCGCCGGCAGGAGCCGCACGGTGGGGCCACCAGGACCTGGCAGGGAATCTCTACGAATGGACCTTGGATTACTATCGGTACGCCGCGCCATACCCTGCATCCTGCAGCAACTGTGCCAATTTGACAGACTCAGAAGGCTTCAACAGCCGCGTGATGCGGGGTGGCGACTACCTAGAAGGCACCGCCACGACGCTCTATGCCGCGTTCCGCGACTTCGCTGTGTCAGACCTTGCCAGTCGGGCCATTGGGTTCCGTTGCGCGAGGACTCCTTAGCAGGGTGGACGTTCAGTCGCTCGCGCGCGGCGCGGATCACCGGGTTCCGGGACCGTGCCGCCAGAGAGGTCCTGAGCAAGCTGACGACGGCGGGTCTGCTCGCGTCACAGACCCCCAAGGGGCCCGTCTCCCTTCGGGTTTCGGCCGCGGCGGCAGAGACCCTTTTTCCGCGACTGTTCTAGCGGTTCAGGGCCGAGGCCGCATTGGCGGGTCACAGCGCCCGGTACGAGAACTTCTGACCGGCGACGGCGGCTTCGTACATCAGGCCGCCCCGGGTCATGGTGAAGACGGCCACACCGTCGTCGTAGGCGGCGTCCGACGAAACGCCCGCCTCGACGGCCACCGCCGAGGCCTGCGCACCGAGCTCGAAGTTGCCGGCCTGGAAGCGCCTGAGCGCTGCTTCGTCCCTGAAGAAGACGAGCTCGGAGTACGCTTGGCCGCCCAGAGCGAGCCCCGCGGTGATGTGCAGCAGAGTCGTCGTGCCCACGCGACGCTGACCCAGGAAGACCTCTCCTTCACCGTACCCGCCACCGAGCCCCATCGAGCCCTTGCCCACCGTCGGGAAGACGGCGACGCCGTAGGCGCTGTCGAAGTAGCGCTTCAGCTTGGGCTCTTCTGCCAAGAAACGAGCCACGGTGGCTTGGGCTTTGGACGAACCCGCCACCGGCGAAGCTTGCGAGGGGGGTTGCTTCGGGTTCCATCCGGCGCCCCCGCACGCCGAAGCTGTCATGACCGCGCACAGAGCCAGAGAGAGACATGAGGGTTTGTTCATGATACCGGTGTCCCCTGCAGGCGCCATGCCACGAGGCGAGAGTCCCGGTTCTGCCGTTCCGGGCCGCGGCTTCTGAGGCGCGACCTCGCGCCAGCACGGACACGCGTCCGGACAGGTGTCCACGGGCTGCCAGACGAACGTTGCGTCTGCCCCGCCTACTCGACGTATAGCTCTGCCACGAACCCCGGACGCGCCGGCGGAGCCGAGCCCTCGAGGATCGCGTTCCACTGGTCATCATCCAGGCGGTTGGACATCGCCTGTGCAAACTCGTAGTAGCTGAAGATGGGTCCGATACTGGCTACCAGCGCGCCGGTCGGATCGAGGTTGACGACCACCACCCAATCGACGTACCCGGACCCGGCTTCCAGCACCCTTTCGGTGTTGCCGTCCGTGTGAACGTCCGCCACGATGGTGGTTTTGTAGGGATCGCCCGTGACCGCCTGCACCAGGACGGGCTGTGACACCGTGGGTTCTTCCGGAGGCTCGGCCGTGGCGATCCCGATGGAGACGATGATGCGCTCGAACGTCGTGCCGACGGTGGCGATGTAGTCTTGATCCGCGGTGTCGACCACCAAGTGCTGCAGTTCGGCAATGCTGATCCTCGTCAGGTTGTCGAGCAACGTCTGCAGGGCAAGAACCGGAGCATCCAGCTCGTCCGAAAGCATGTCGAGACCTTTCAGTCCGTCTCGAGTCAGTCGCGTGAGGTCGGACAGGCGTGAGTACACCTCCGGCTGAGGTTCCACATAGTAGCGGTTGACCGGCGGGTCCGGAGTCGGGCCGGCGTTTCCGCGTCCCCCCAGGCCCGAGGTGTACGACTGCTTCACGTACAGAATGGTGTCGTGGCGCAGCTCGGCCCACGACGCGAGCCCCGTCTGCAGAGCCTTGTCCCGATACGTCTCGGCACCCATCCAGGTGGGAAGCCCGGTGTAGTCCCGCTCGAACAGCGGGTGGACGGAGTGCAACCAGCCCGCATACAGCGTGCTCCAGTGGTCCTCGTCTGTCTGGGCGGCGGTCTCCGCTTGTAGACTGGCGAGCTGATTGGCGTAGCCGCAGAAGCTCTTGTCCGGCTCGAGGTGCTCCTCGGCCCGCGACGATCCGTAGGCTGCCGCGACGTCGAGTCCTTTCGGGAGCAGTCGACAGATATCTGCCAGTTCCGAACGACCTTCCAGCCTGCCAACGGCAAGAGCCTTGCAGCAGAGCCAGGCCCAGTCGGCTTCGGTCCGCCCCTCACAGGTCGTGAAGCTACCGCCATCACCACAGTACGGGTAGACCACGTCGTTGGGGTAGTCGACCACGTACTGGAAGTCTTGATGGTCCACGTTGGGCCCGACGTGGGAGAACACCAGCTGCCCCAGCGCGTAGGAGTCGAAGGCGAAGCTCTGTCCGAGGAATCTGAGGCCCTGGGTCTGTTCCGTCTCATCCAGGTACCACTGCACCATCCCCGACATGATTTTGGGTGCGCGTTCCTCGCTCAGCCGAGCGCGCAGGGCATCGAGCTGGGCCTGGTCATCCAGAACCGTGAGCTCGAACCTCTGCCCGTACACTTCCCGCAATACCCGGTCGTACTCGATGAAGGTAAGGTCGTCGGGTGTACCGACGAAGAAGGACGTGACGCGACGCAGCCGGTCCCACAGCTCCATGGCCGGAAGCTCGGACTCTCGAAACGTCACCGAGGTGGAGGTCATGGCCGAGGTGAGTATGGCCGCCATGCGGGTTTCCATGGGGCTCTTGATGCGCAACCCGATACGGCCAAGATACATGGCCCCGCGGAAGTACTGCTCCAGCGCCGGATGCTCGGTGTAGTGCCCTCGGGGTTTGTACTGCGAGTAGTCCTCACAGAAGCAGGCTTTGCCGGCTTCGTAGCTTTCCCGAGACACATCTCCGCCGCTGCAAGCCGTGTCGTGGTCGCAGCCGTGATTGAAGATCGGATCGAGCTCAAACTCTCTGGCCCCGTTCACCAGCGTGATGACCTGGTCGACCTCCGTGGCTACCTCCGGCGGGACCGTGAAGGTGTCCGGAAACATCAGTTTGGCAGCCACCGACAGGGCTGCCATGGACCGCCGTGCTGCCTCGGCGTTGTCTGCGTCGAGCGCCGCGCGCAGGCTGCGAAGCTTGTCGACCACAGCCGGCAGCAGCGCCTGGTACACGGGCAATAGTTCGTTCATCTCCAGGCTCTTGAGCACTTGGTCGAACAGGAGATGATAGAGGTGGAGTGTGGAATCGGTGGTGACCAGGATCGGGGCATCCGCGCTCTTGAGCAATTGGTACGCCGTCTCGAATCGTGTCAGCTTGGTCGTGGCCGGCAGCGCAACGATGCCGTGTGCCGCCAGCTTGGCCTCCGCGTCCGGGTTCCAGTCGACCAGGTAGTTGCCCGACACGTCCGCCTGCAGGTTGACGATATCGCCGATGTCCAAGGGAAGCGGGTAGCCTGGGACCTGGGCCGCGTAGTCGACCTCCGAGGTACTGCCAGTGATCAGTTGCGTTTTGATGATGGCGGGGCCGGCAACGTAGCCAATGTCCGCCGGGTTGGCTGGCGGCAGGCCGCCCACGCCCTCTGCGCCAGCGCCGCCCCCACGCTCGCTGCCTGATCCGGCGTTGCCGGGCAGGCCGGTGCCGCCCGAAGCCTCGCCGAGGCTGCCCGCGCTGCCAGCACGAGCCCCGCCGCCACCCGACCCGTTGCCAGGGAGCTGGGTGCCGCCGGAGGCTTGACTGGGGTTGCCCGCGCTGCCAGCGCGAGCCCAGCTGTCGTCGCCCGAGCTGCCCGGCAGCTCGGTACCGCCGGAAGCCTGACTGAGGTTGCCGCCGCTCTCAGCAGAAGCCCCACTCGTGCCGCCCGATGTGGCGCTGTTCGATGAGCCGACTGTGTCGTCGCCATCGCTACACGCTGCCGTCAGACCCAACACGACGGCCAGTCCCCAGACATGCCTTCGGTTTGTCATGATCGCCTCGAACCGTGTGCCATAGCAACATCCGTGCCGCTGAGGACTAGGCTCCCACTCAGAGACGACGCTCCCCCTGGCACAACAAGGAGCGGGGCTCGCTGGCTCAAGTGGCACATTCTGGCACAGACTTGTGTCGCGGCTGAGGGAGGACCGCCGAGCGACCTGGACAGGCACGAGCTTGCGGCAAGTTGTCCGCGGGACACGCCGGTCGGCCAGGTGGGGGGGGGCACTCAGGGCGGGCCCTCGCATTTTTCCCGCAACTCAGTCCGCGCCCGCCCGAGACGCAGAGCATGACACGCGAATCCGAACAGCGACGCTACGCAACGAGCCGCCCCAGGAGTGAGCCATGGGACACGACCACCACTTCTTGAGTCGGCTCGACCGAGTGGGGTGGGCAGACTGCGAGCTGGCGCTAACCCTGTATCGCGACCATGAGCTGGTCCGGGTGATCATCAACGCGTCCAGTCTGCCGCGGGACGCGACCCGGGTTGCCATCTCGCTGCGCGATCCCGAGGTGGGCCCGTTCGTTGTCGTGCAGCAAGACGGGCATTTCGTCACATGCCTCGGCCATGGGATGCGCACACGGCTTCCCGTGATGCACCGCGATGAGCTCGACCACATCACCCGCGACATGGCCGCGTTCCGTGCTGCGTCCGCGAAGTACGACAGCGATGCGGAGTACCGCCTCGTTGTGGCTCGGCTGTTTCGCGACGGGTCTCTGTTGGCACGTGAGGATATCGCTGCCTTGCGCGCGGTCCAGCCTGCGATCTGCCTCGATGTCGTCCACGCGTACTGTGGGCTTCTGATCGAGCTCAACCGCGCGCTCGCGCCGCTGCGTACCCTGGCCCGAAGCAAGAACCGCGAGATCCGTCGGCACGTGAACGGTGCGTACCGGCTGATGTGGGTCGTGCGCAATTTGGCGATCGTGGCCGGTCTCGACTCATCGCGGGCCCTTCAGCTGTACTGGGAGGCGGTGGCCCGATCCCCTACCGGGCTGGCGACCCACCTCGAGCAGAGCTTCTGCGCCTGGACCGCGCTGTGGATGGTCGCGCAGACGGGATCCAACCTGCTCCCGCTCTACCTGGCCGGGCTGCGCGGACTGGGCGATACAGAGACTCACGCGGACGCGGTCGCAGGCCTCATCGCCCTGGCCGTCCGCTACCCCGCGTGCCGAACGACCGTGCGCAAGGCACTGCTGGCGTCGCAGGGCGAGGGAGCCACCGCCTTCGAAACCACCATGGCCCGGATAGCCCTGCGCACTCTCGATCTGGTGGACAGCGGCGACCATGTCCGGCTCGCGGACGACGAGGCCCGTCGACGAGTGTTCGCGCACCGGAACCTCGTTGCCCCCGACGCACGGACTCTCGACGAGATCCCGACGGATGTGGCGCTGGGCTTCACGTTGAGCCGTGGTTTCAACTTTCTGGCAGACAGCCAGTCGTTCGCGGATTTTCTGCTTATCGTGGCTCGGATCGTCGTGCTCCCCGCCGAGCAGCTCTGTCTCCCGCGCGCGCTGGCACGCCAGGCCGCACGTCTGCCGGCGAACGGCGTGGTGCTCGACAGTCTTCGGCGGCCGTCCGAGCTTCGTCGCGAGGACGAGGCGTCGGAGCCCCCCATCACGACCACGAAGCGCAACGCCCCGTGCCCATGCGGCAGCGGCAGGAAGACGAAGCGATGCTGCGGAGGCGATTGTCGGTCGACGCTGCACGGGGCCCGTCCCGCGTGGCTGCCTTTCGAGCGGCGGCCGAACGGATTCGGAGTGAGTTTGGGTGCATCGCGCGGACGCTCGGACTACACTCTGCGAGCGCATCAGGCCTCTGCCTTTCATTCCGCCGTTGCGTCGTGACCGGCTGGGTCTCGTTCTGCTGGCCGCGACAGCGCTCGGAGGTGGGTGCAAGGCGGACGAGAAGCCGTCGTCGCGGGGCGCACCTCAGCAACCCGTGTCCAGCGCTCGGCCGTCCGCAGCCGCGAGCACCGCCGAGTCGCCGAAGCGTGCACCGAATCCGTCAGCGGCCGCCGATGCCCGGCCCGCGACGGCTGCAGGCCCTGGCGCCGCGCCCGGACCGTGCCCTGCAAAGCCGAGGGCAAACGAGGCCAGCTCGCCTTGGGGAAAACCCGGAGGGCACCGGCATCGACGCGATCGCCGTTGACGAGCAGTGCGTCTACTGTGCGCAATACGCGAAGAGCGGGGACTACTTCACGGTCTTCGCTCGCGCGAAGCCCGAGTAGGCTCGAGGCCAGCGCGCCGTGTCTGTCGCCCCTGGCAGGTGGTCGTTTTTCCTACCGACCACCAACGCGCATGGATCGACTGCTCGGGCTCGGCCAGCCCCCTGCTTTGGGACAACAACTTCCAGAAGAAGCCGGCCTACACGGCTGTGCTCGACGCGCTCACGGGGCGGTAGGGCGAGGCGACGGTCGCGACGGCTCCGCCCGCGCAGCCACCGGCGTCGTCCGCCCCGCCGGCAGCGCCCGGCCAGGGGTTGGCCCGCGAGCGCGAACCCGTGGGCGAACCGGCTCCAACGATCCGCGAGTAATCACCGGCGGCGCTGGGGCGCCGTGCGATATGCTACGCCCGTGTCGCAGAACGCCGAAAGGGCACCTCCGGCGCGCCCGAAACGGGACGTCGAGATCGGGATCTTCCTCGTCGGGCTCGTGTGCCTGATGGTCGAGCTCCTGCACACCCGAATGCTGGCCTTCTTTCTCGGCAGCATCTCGAGCTTTCTCGCCATCCCGGTGGCGCTCTTCGGGCTTTCGCTCGGCTCGCTGCTCGTGCGCCACGAGCGAAAGGGGGACGCGCGCCGCCTGATCGCGATCCTGCAGGCGCTCGTGCTGCCGGTCCTCGCCGCCGCGTTCGTGGGCTTCTTCGCCGTCGCGAACGCG
>JAFGIS010000144.1 GCA_016929495.1 Polyangiaceae bacterium
CTTCGCTCGGACCTGTGCCCTGCGCGGGCGCTCGAGGGTCGAGACGAAACGAGTCCGACTTGCGCGCGGGACCGTTCGGGCCCGTGACGCCGCCGAGACCACTCGGGCCTCGGCCGCTGATGCCGTCGATACCCATGGGCTCCTAGTCTAGCGGATGTTGCCGATGGCGTTCTTGATTGTGTCGTGGCGAGCCTTCAGCACGTTCGACAGAGCGCTGTAGGCCCGGCTCTCGGCGCTGATGCGCTCCTGCAGCTCGAGGTAGTACATGTTCTGGTCGGCACTGGACGCGAGTGTCGCCTCCACGCCCGAGCCAGCGGCTCCCACCGAGCCGATGCTGGTTTCGCCCCCGAGACCTGCGGCGGTCCCTGATGAGCCTTCGGCGCGCAGGCCGCCCAGCTCAGGCGAAACCGCGCCCGGCCCGGCCGGCCGCATGGCAGCTGCGAGCAGGGGCCCGCCTGGTAGGCCGCGCACGGCCGCTTCGGCGCCGGCCACGACCGCGCTGGCGGAGGCGCCCATGACCTGGTTGAAGGGCCTCGTGGCCGCAGGGGTGGTGCGGGGCGCCGTGCTGGTGGACACCACCGCGGCGGACGGACCATTGGACGTAACGCGAGTTGTCATCATGGACCTCCTTGTTGGCTCAACGGGGAGGTCGGACAGCGACCCCGGTGGTTGCGCATTTTCTTTGTGGCTCGCGTACGGCTCCCGGACGAGAACCTAGAACCGACCCACCACGTCCAGCCCAAGGTCGTTCTTCCCGTAGCGCGGCAAGAGGCGCACGCCCGCGATGTCGTTGCGTACCAGCTGATGCTGCCGTGCCGAGCCCCCTGCCAGCAGCAGGGTCAGCCCGATCGCCTGGAACAGACCATCGGCCGTCAGGTATGCGACCGCACGGAGCTCGTCTCCCGCGGCGTCGATGCACTGGAGGTTCACGGTTTCGCTCGTGCACGGGATCTTGCGGGCGCCGATGGCAGCCCAGGGTCCGACGATGGGCAAGACCAGCCATCCCGTACCGTTCTTGAACCCCGCGTTGGCCGCGATGACGAGGCCTGCGCCGTAGACCGCGCCTCCCATCACCAGGCCGGCTGCGATCAGACCGCCTCCGCCGCTGGACTCGAGGCGGTAGCCCGGGGGAATGGGTTGACCATCGCGATAGGGGATCACAGGGGGCAGCCCACCACTGTATGGCCAAGGGGGAGCAGACGGACGAGTGGGCGCGGCCGCACCCCTCCGAGCACGAGCCTGGGTGGACGTCGGAGCGGCGGCGGGCGCCCTTTGCGGGTATCGGTAGCCAGGGGTGGGCTGTGCCGACGGGTAGGCTTGCCGCGACCGAGCCGCCGGTGTTGGCTGCGGGACGGTCTGGTATCGAGGCTGCGTGCGCGGCTGCGGCGTCGGCGCATTCGGCTGCCGAGCGGGCGCGGGCGCGGGCGCGGGCGCGTAGGTTGGCGATGGGTAGGACTGGGGCGGCTCAGGCTGCGGATACGGCGTGGTCCGCTGCTGGGTGTACTGCTGTGGGTAGTAGGGCTGCGTGGCCGTTGTCTGGGCCGACGCCGGCGCGACGGACGCCGTGACGGACAACAGACCCCAGCACCACCCGAGCACCCATTGGCACGATGATCGTCGAGACGGCCCCCGCGTCGACGATGTGTCCGCCCTCTTGCACCCCGAGCCCGCCTGACACCAAGAATGACCCATCACGCCGGGCATTGTAGCCTGGCCGCGCCAGCCCCGCGAGCGGGTGGCTCTTATTATGCCGAACCAGGGAGCGGGATATGGCTGCTGGTGTGCCGAGGCAGGTAGGGCTAGATCCAACGAGAAGGGCCCGATGAAGTCTCGACTACCCACGAACAGCGATGCTCTCGCAGCTTTCTGCCGCGCGCACGGCATCCGGAGGCTCTCGCTCTTTGGCTCCACCCTGTAAGGCACGGCAAGGCCAGACAGCGACATCGACCTGTTGGTCGAGTTCGAGCCTGGCTGTACGCCGGGCCTCATCAAGCTCGCAGGTATGGAGAACCAGCTCTCCGACATGCTGGGGCGGGAAGTCGATCTCCGGACGCCCGGCGACCTGAGCCGCCATTTCCGCGACGAGGTCATGAGAACGGCCGAGGTGCAGTATGCTCGATGAGGATGACGGCCATCGAGGACATCCCGGCGCTTCTGCCATTTCCCGATGGGCGGGGCTCGAGACCCAATGTCCGGGATGCCCAGCAACGCCTCTGTGCTAGCTTCAAGGAGTTGCCGTCTCGGTGAGACTGACTCCAGGGATCCCCATGGCCCGTTCTGCTGAGACTCCTGTTATCGACCCTACGAAGGATGAGCTGATGCGCCGAAACCGTGAGGCCCTCGCGCTCATCGAATCGTGGGCGAACGAGGATCCAGAATACGATCGATCCATGCGCGAACTACTGCATCGGGTGATTCAGGAAAGCCGCACGTCGACGGGATCCCGCGCGCCCGACGACCCATGAAGATCCTGCTCGACACGACACCGCTGTCGAACATCTGCCATCCAAGCGGGCATCCCATACAAACGTGGCTCCACACCCAGCTCACGCAGGGCACCCAGCTCATCATCTCGGAGGTGGCCGACTACGAAGTCAGGCGGGAACTGATTCGCGCCGGGAAGCAGCGAAGTATCGAGCGCCTGGACGCGCTCAAGCGGTTCTTGTCCTATGCGCCAGTGAACACGAGCACGTTCCTGCGTGCCGCGGAGCTCTGGGCAGACGCACGGCCCAATTCGCCGCCGCCGCCACCGCCATCGTGACGGCCACGACGCCGATCATGGAAAGCGAGCAAACCGGGGCCTCCGGACGACCGGATGGTCACCAGGCGACTGCGCACGAGTGACTGGCGCACGTGCGTGAGCTCACCATCAGTACGACGGGCCTATCC
>JAFGIS010000145.1 GCA_016929495.1 Polyangiaceae bacterium
GCAACAGGTCGAGGCCGTCCGCGCAGGTTCGTCCGCCATCGACGCGGCTACGCCGTACGGGACACGCGGCAGGCGACATTTTGCCGCGGCCCTTCTGACGGCTGCCGCCAATCAGCCCGACGATAAGGCGGCGAAGCATGCCGTCCTAAATGCGGGCTGCCGGGGGTGGATAGTCGACGAGATCTCAGAACGACGCAAGCAGCACATCAACCGTCCCGACTACCTCGCGCTCATTGTCGAAGGCGCGACGCTCTTCGCTCGGCGGGGAGCGTCGAAGTGCTTCGAGTGCGGAACCCCTATCGCGCAAGACGCAAAGCCGCGGGGGCGCCCAGCTCGTAGGGACTATTGCTCAGCCCACGATGCGGGTGTGTCGCTTTCGCTCAAGCGAGCGCACCAGCGAAGCATTGAGCGGACCATCCAGTACGCGGCGCGCGCACTCCGTTAACGGACCGTCATCCGACCGGGACCCCGTGTGTCTGGAGCCGTTCCCTAAGCCCTTCGATTACTGCATCGAGATTGGCTCGAGAGGTCTTGCACAGCTGGATCGGCCTGCCGGCCACCAGGCCTTCCTGCACGCCGAGGGCCATTGCCTTCTTCTTGTACGTCGAGGCTTCGGGATCGGCCAGGCGTTGAAGCTTGAGCCTCTCTGCGTCGGTCAGCAAACTCTCGATACCACGAACCCGCGACTTGCCTGTCAATTCGCTCAACCCAAAAAGGTGGGGAGCTACTACGGAACCAAATTTGTCGCTGTAACGATCCTTTTGGTCCTTACCAGCCTTGTCGCTGTCAAGCAGCGCGACAAAGGGTCGCGCCCACCCGAGGTACAGCTGAATCGGACCGTCCAAGGTCCCCGCCCCACCACCAGGCAAGAACGAGAGACTTGCCTCCTCCGTGCGACCCAGGATTACGCGCTCGTAGTACGCGAGAAGGTAGAAGTCGCTTTTGCCCTCCACCATGACTACTTCGGGGACGAACTCTAGACGCGAAGGATGGTACGCCAGCACGTCGAGTATGGGCTGAAAGAAGTGTGCTTGGTCGGGGTGATGCGACGCGAACTGACGATACGGAGTGATGGTGATATCGGTTTGGTGGGCGCTGAAGTCCGTGGACACGGTGTCAGTTCCCAAACCGGTATTGGCAACCACGAAGGTCGTGCCTAGCCATTTCGGCTCGATCAGGTGATGACTATGTGTCGTGTAGATCACCTCAGAATCCTTCGCGAGATCCCCCAGGCTCTTCAGGAGGGCACCTTGGGCCGTCGGGTGCAAATTCGATGCTGGCTCGTCGAAGAGGAAGAGCATTCGGTTGGATGCCCCCGAACGACGACCTCGGTAGGTCGTTAACAGCAAGTAGACGAAAAACCAGCGGAACCCGAGCGACCGCTCCTTTACGGAGAACAGCCCATCCGCGCCTTCGAGGCGGAACTGGATCCAGACCCTGCCAGGGACAGGGTTCCCCTCCTCATCGGCCCCCGGCGACGGGTCTTCGCCTATCTCGATGCGGACGTTTTTCGCCGACATAGGCTTGTCCGCGAAGATCTGGTTCCAAGCGGACACCACGGTGTGAGTTACGTGACGGCTCGCTTCTAGTAAGACTTGCTCGAGATTTTCTTGATCCGATCGAGCGGAGGAACGCACCCGGGCAACGACGTGCTGGTCCACCCTCAGATCCTTATCTAGAGCGTCCAGTACGTCTTGGAACAGCTCCCGGTAAAACCGGTTGCGATCCTCCTCGCCGTCAGAGGGCTCGAGATAGATCTGATCGGGGAAGTCGAAGAGAAAGTTCGGAAAGAACCAGATTGTCGGAAGGCGAGTACGCAGGAACGCCGCCAGCGCTCGCCACCTTTCCCTGTCTGACGGGAAGGTGATTGGTCGCGAGACCCGGCCCTTCTTGGTCTTGCCGACTGCCCGAAGACCATTCCAAGTCGTGCGCCGGGTGTCGTGCTTGCTGTCTGCGTAGATGTACCGATCTTCGATAGTCATCTCGCGGCTCAGCGACTCGAGGCGGTAGCCATCTGTGCGCTTGAGGTGTGCACGGGCCGCCTGTTCATCAGTCTCGTCGAGCTCAACACCGCAGCGCACAACGATGTTGCCGTTGAAATTCGTTCTCTGCGCTATCGGCATCAGAGTGTGCGGGTCGGGCGGTAGCCAGCCGCTGAGCTGCTTGGGACTGACTTCATCATCACTCGTTCGGAAGAGGTCGATGGCCTCGAGGACCGTAGTCTTGCCGCTCTCGTTGAGCCCGACCAGCGTGTAAACACGTGCCGCGGAGTCGGATGCGGACAGGTCGAGGCGAGCCTTACGTATGCCCTTGAAGTTCTCGAATTCGAACCAGGTGTACCGCACCGTTTCCCCCCGGCGGGGGTGCACAGCACCCGCCACCCGTTGACCCAGGCGTTGACCCCGCGCCACACGTCCACCCGAGTTGAGACCCCCCTGACCGGAGCGGATGCCTTGCAGCATTGGGTTCTGCCTCTGAAGCGGACGACGGGCTTCGAACCCGCGACCTTCGGCTTGGGAAGCCGACGCTCTACCAACTGAGCTACGTCCGCCGGACGGCCGATTCTAAACGCGTCCCGGAGGACGAACTCCGGCCACTTCCGCGCATCGAACGGGCTCCGCGGGGTATACACCGCCCGATGAAGCCGCGCATCCTGCGCCGGTCCGCGCTCGCCGCCGCGGTCCTGGGGCTGTCGCTCCAGGCGCCCGCCTCGGCCGCCAAGCCGGTGCTCCCGGACCTCGATCAGCTCGCGCCCACGCAGCTGAGCATCGCCCCCATCCCCGGCGCTCCCGTCCGGTGGTTCCTCGCGTTCGACTCGCGCATAGCGAACGGGCCGCGCGGAGGCGCGGGCGTCGGGCCGATGATCCTGCGCTCCACGCGCACGAGCCCGACCGCGCCGATGGTCGCCAGCCAGGTCATGGTCGCCGCCGACGAGAGCGAGACGGTCCGGCCCGGCGTCGGGACGCTCCAGTTCGCGATCTCCGCCGACCACAGCCACTGGCACTACCTCGATCTCGACAACTACGAGCTCCGCAAGGCCTCGAACATGAAACGGGCGGCGCCCGACAACAAGACCGGCTTCTGCATGCCCGACCACGCGTTCACGC
>JAFGIS010000146.1 GCA_016929495.1 Polyangiaceae bacterium
CCGCGCACCCATCCCAGAACCAGAGGCCGCCGGCCGCGGTCCGCCTCCAGATCGAGGAAGGTGACCTGGTCGAGATCGATGGGCACGCCGTGGGGCTAGCATGGTTGTGGGCCGGCGGGCCAAGTCCTTTGGCCGAACGCGCTCGCGGGTCGGCACAAGCAGGCGCCGTATCATCGGGAGGCTTGGTCCGTTGGCCCGCGGGCCTGCACTGGAACATCGGGCGCTGCCGGGCAGCGGGTTGCGAGCGCAACCATGACATGACACATGACATGGCATGAGCAAGGTCGGCGCCCAGCGCAAGAGCGTCGAACAATACCGAGCGCGCATGCGTCGTGCCGGATTTCGTCTCGTTCAGCTTTGGGTTCCTGATACTCGGGCTGCTGGCTTTGCCGCCGAGTGTCGACGCCAGAGCCGAGTAGCGGCCGCCAAGAAGCGCCTCGAGAACCACGTGATGAACTGGATCGAGACAAGCCGAGATAGCGAGGACTGGACACCGTGAAACGAGGCGATGTCGTCGTGGTTGCTCTCCAGGGTGACTACGGCAAGCCGCGCCCTGCCCTTGTGGTGCAGTCGGACTTGTTCGACGAGCATCCCAGCGTCACGATTGCACCCGTCACGAGCACGATCGTGGACGCGCCGTTGTTTCGCGTGACCGTAGAACCGACGGTGGGCAACGGACTGCGGGCGGTCTCGCAGATCATGGTAGACAAGCTAACCAGCGTCCGGCGCGACCGTATTGCGCAAACCGTGGGTCGCCTCGAAGAGGACGCAATCATTCGGGTCAGCCGCGCACTCATTCTGTGGCTTGGACTGGCCGCTTGACACGTGGCGGCTGGTCGCTTCCTTTTTTCGGGTGTTCTGCCCGGCAACGACGCCCGTGATCGACGCGAGGCTCGGCCGTGGTCTGCCCCCGAGGTGCAGCGTGCCTTCAGCCGAGCCGCGCACCCATCCCAGAACCAGAGGCCGCCGGCCACGGTCCGCCTCCAGATCGAGGAAGGTGGCCTGGTCGAGATCGACGGGCTCGCCGGGGCGTGGGCCGGTGGGCCAAGTCTCGGGGGCGCGGCAGGGTGCTACGGGCGGCTGGGCTGCGCTAGGAGCCCGGAGGGAGATCCTGGCGGTGTCTGCGCAAGGAAACGCCGGGGGGTTGAAGCAGAGCGATCGAGGGGGAGGGAAGAGTGGGCGCATCTGCAGCCCGCTCAAAGCCGCCGGTGATGACGCACCAGTAGGTACCCCAGTGAGGCTGGGAGCGCGCATGAGCGCTGGACGCAACCGTCCAGTGCTTCGCCGCCCAACTCCGGTTGGCAGCAGACGCCGCCCTCGCTTCCGCTCGGCCAGCGCAGCCCTCTGCCAGGGGCGCCAGGCGGGGCGGCGTGGCTCCGGGCAACCGGCGCCTGGCTCCGTAGCCCCAGGCCCTGCCTCGAGCGTCCTGCCCCTCCGAGCTCACTATCCTTCGGTGCGGTTGGCGGGCTGCTCTGCCAACCCTCCGAGCGCGGCGGTAGCGTTTGGGGGGCGCACAGGTTTCGGCCAGGCGGCAAGGCAACGGACCGGACGCAAGGCCCCCTCGGCCAACCCGGAAACTAGAGCGCCGAGGCAGGCCGTCATCCATCGCTCTTGTTCGCCGCGCGCCGACCCGCTACTCGAGCAGCATGACCTCCAGCGATACGGCTTTGGTGCCCGCGGCGTTGCCCGGAGCTGTGGCGAGCGAACAGCTGCTTCCCAATCGGCTCGAACCGCTTTCGACTCGCGTGAAGCAGGTGATCCGAGGGGAACGTGAGCCCGAGGATCTGAGTGAGACGCGGGAGGTCCTGCTGGAGCTGGCTCGGCGCAAATCCGGCAAGCTTCCTGCTGATCTGTTGGTGGATCAGGCGCTCGCGGTCACCGTGGGCACGGACTGGCCTTCGCGTCGTGCGGCGCTCGATGCGTTGCTCCGCCGACTCGGCTTCGCCGACCGCGACGAGCTCGCCGTCGTCTCGCGTCCGGATGGCGGCAGAGTTTTGGGGTGCTACACGCTAGGTGGCCAGAAGGTGCCGGAGACCTCGCCGCGCAAGAAGCGCGTGGCGCGCCCCTATCGCACGGAGCTCCACAGTCTCGAGCCTCTGCGTGGCAGCTGCGATTGCGCCGACTTCCTGCGCGGTTCGCTGGGCCTGTGCAAGCACCTGCTCGTCGTCCTGGAGGACGTCGTGACCTCGCCGCGAAGGCGCACGGCGGGCATGAACCACGGCCAGTACCTCGGTGACGTGCCGGTCGTCCTGCGCTGGGATCCGGTCCGCCCGTGGACGGGCGAGGGCGATCCGTTGACCGGTTTGCGCATCGAGCACAACGGCGCGTCCGACGCGAACGGGCCACGACGTGGGGCTCGGCGCGCAGCGGCCCGTGCCGGTCGCTTCGAAGCGCACTTCACGAACGGCCGCGTCGACTCCACGGCGCTCGCGGATCTCGCCCGGCGAGTCGAGCTACTCAAGGCATTGGTGACGGCACACGGCCAGGGAGAACTCGCGGCCGAATCGGGCGCGGCGGCGCTCATTGGCGCGGAGCTCGATTCCGCGCAGCGACGTTTCCGAGCGCGCAGCGAAGCGGCGAGCATCATCGCTCATACCAAGAGCATCAAGCGCAAGCTCTACCCCTATCAACGCGAGGGCGTCCGGCGCTTCCTCGACGAGCGACGGCTCTTGCTCGCCGACGACATGGGGCTCGGCAAGACGACGCAGGCCATCGCCGCATGCCACGCCCTCTTCTGCTCCGGTGCGGTCAAGCGGGGCCTGGTGATCGTGCCGGCCCCGCTCAAGAGCCAGTGGATCCGTGAGTGGCAGGCCACGACCGGCAAGGCGCCGATCACCGAAGTCGAGGGCCGCGCCGAGGAGCGCGCTCGGCTGTTCCGCTCGACCAAGCGCGGGTTCCTCGTGATGAACTACGAGCAGCTGCTGCGCGATCTCGAGAGCGTGCATCAGTTCGCGCCGGACGTGGTGGTGCTGGACGAGGCGCAGCGCATCAAGAACTGGGCGACCAAGTCGAGCGCGTACGTGATGACGCTGCGTCCCGAATGGCGGCTGGTGCTCACCGGTACGCCGATGGAGAACCGGCTCGAGGAGCTCGCGACGCTGCTCGACTGGGTCGACGACGTGGCGCTCACGCCCAAGTGGCGGCTCCTCCCGTGGTACACGGCGTGGACCGGCGACGGTGAGCGCAGGCGCTCCGGCGCCAGGCATCTCGATACGCTTCGCCGGCGGCTCGCGCCGAGCACGCTGCGCCGTGTGCGCCGCGAGGTGCTGGCGCAGCTGCCGCCGCGTACGGACGTGCGGCTGCCCGTGGAGATGACCGAGCCGCAACGCCAGGAACACGACGCGCTGGTTCCCAGCATCGCGCAGCTGCTGCAGACCGGACAAAGGCGGCCGCTGCGGCCGCCCGAGTTCCTGCAGCTGATGCAGCTGTTGACCCAGCAGCGCATCATCTCCAACGGAATGGCCCAGTACGAGTTCGACGACGTATGGCCTGCCTACTCACGAATGCGCGCGGACGAGACGCTGCTCACCAGTACCTGCTCACCCAAGCTCGGCGCGTTTCGGCGTCTCATCGAGGAGCTCGTGCTCGACCAGGACCGAAAAGTCGTGGTGTTCAGCCAGTGGCGCAAGATGCTGCACCTGGCCGAATGGTCCGCGCGCGATCTGCTGGACGACTACGGGCTGCGCGCCGTGTTCTTCACCGGGTCCGAGAGCCAGAAGCTCAGAACGCAGAACGTCGTCGAATTCCATGACGACCCGACTGCGCGCATCATGTTTCTGAGCGATGCCGGCGGCGTTGGTTTGAACCTGCAACGCGCGGCCAACGCTTGTATCAACCTCGAGCTGCCCTGGAATCCAGCGGTTCTCGAGCAGCGCATCGGCCGCATCTACCGGCTCGGACAGGAGCACCCGATCGACGTCGTCAATCTGGTGACCGAGTACGGCATCGAAGCCCGCATCGCAGGCCTGGTCGGCAACAAGAAGGCGCTCTTCTCCGGGCTCTTCGACGGGACGACGGATGAGGTGCGCTTCGAGAAGCCGGCGGGGTTCTTGAGTGAAGTACAGCGGCTCGTCGAGCCGGCGCTCGTGCCGGATCTGTCATCGGGCATCGGATCCGCAGCTCCCGACGCCCTGCCCGAGCCGGAAGACGAGGACCTCGACGCTCGGTCCGACGCGGACGCGGATGATCACGCGGCGATGAGCGCGGCAGCCGAGCCGCCCACTGCGACGAACGACTCGGGCGCCGACAGCCTGTCCGTTGCCGGTCCAACCCCGGAGCCAAGCGAGCAGGGGCCCACTGCGAGGGCTGCTCCAGAAGCGTCGAGGCCCTCTACCACGGCGAGCGTCTCCTCTCTGTTCGACCGTGTCACCGTGACGCGCACGCCCGACGGCGGCCTCAGGCTCGACGCGGCACCCGACGCGGCCGAGGAGCTGGCGAGTCTGCTGCAGGGGTTGGCGGGGCTGCTGCGCGGCGGCGGGAGCGCGCCGGCGCCGTAGGAGCGAGACGCCGTCCGTCGCGAGGAGGCCGAACGTGCCTGACGTGTGGGTCGTCAACGCGTCTCCGTTGATCGCCCTAGCGCACGCCCTCAATCCGTGTACACCCGCACCGCGTACAGCTCGAGCCAGGCCTCGCTGGTGGTGTACGGATCCATGTCGTACGGCCGCAGGCGGACGTTCATGCGGTCGATGGGGTGGTCGGCGTCCGGGCACCCGTTGCCGCTGAAACAGCCCAGAGGGGGCTGATACATGTTTGCGGGGGTGACGAGGGTCCTGCCGGAGACGAACAGCGGTGTCCAGATGCAGCCGCGGTTGGTCACGCCGTCCTCCAGCGAGATCTCGAGCGTGGGGAACGGGTCGCCGTCGAAGAGCACATCGACCTCGACGGCCGTGATCGTTCCCCAGGCGATCGGCTGGGAGAAGTACAGCGTGATGGCACCTATGTCGGAAGGGAATCCGAACTCGAACGTCGCGTAGAAATACGTCTCGGAGCCTTGTTCCAGAGAGAAGCTCGTTACGATGTCGTCGTCGGGCGTGTAGTCGAAGCCGTCGACTCCCGAGCGACCCCAACCCAGACAACAGTCCGAACTGTCGTCAGGACAGGTCAATAGGTCGCACGCTTCGCTGTAGCAGCTCAAGTCCGGCACCCACGCTCCGTTCGAGCACACTTCACGGTTGGCCGGACACTCGCCGCGCGTCTCGGTGCCCGTGCATGCGTCGCCTCCCCCCGTGCCGCCGCCGCCTCCGGTGGCCGTGCCCCCAGTCGTCGTGCCTCCCGTGGCCGTGCCTCCCGTCGTCGTGCCTCCTGTGCCTCCCGTCGCGATGCCGCCGGTGTGGCTGCTGCCTCCAGTCGCCAGCGAGCCACCGGTCGTGGCCGTGCCGCCTGTCGGCGGTCTGCCTCCGGTGTCCTCGGTGCCTCCGGCGAGCAGCTCGCCTCCCGTGCCCGCCGTGCCTCCGGTGAGCTCGTCGGTGCCCCCGTCGCTGGTGCCTCCGGCGAGCTCGTCAGTGCCCCCGTCGCCGAACGTGCCCCCGTCGGCTGACGTGCGCCCGCCCTCGGCCACTTCGCCTCCCGTGTGCCCGCGTCCGGCTTGCCCCGCAGCGCCGGTCCGCGTGCCGCCGGTCGCATTGCCTGACGGCTCGCCCGCGACACCTGCGGCTGCCGCTTCGCGACGACCACCCGAGCCATCCGCACCGCTCGAGCCGTCAGGGAGTCCACCTTGGGCGCCCTGTTGTGCGTTTTCTTGCCCCGTGCCGGCCTGTCCGCTCGAACCAACGGCTCCGGGCGGGCCGTGTACGAGTCTGCCCTGGCATCCGACGAGGACGACCGCGCTCAGCCACACCGCTTTCGAACGGGCCCAGTCAACGCGCACGCGCACAGTGTGACGGCCTGGGCGCGAACAGGCCAGGAAAACCCTGACGGTGGGCCTCTTGGTTCGGCCTTCGGCCGGCCGCCGGCGCAGCGTCGAGGACCTGAGCCCGGCAGAGCGTCGCGCTCGGGCGGTCCTCTCGCCCGGCGGCGCCTTGTCAGTGAGGGAACCTTGCCTGAGCCTGTTCGCGGAAGGCGACGACGCGCCGGCAAAGACGCTCCCGACGTCACTGCGCGATGCAGTTCTTTTGCATGATGTCCCAGACCGCGTTTCCGATGACCTTGCCGCCAGCGTCCGAGGGGTGAAGATTGTCACCGCCGATCTATTCGGGATGGCCCGCGAACAAGGGCTCGAGATAGAGGAAATGGCAGGGGACCGTGCTCGCCTCACAGGCTGCCTGCTTTGGCCGCTGTCTGATCCGAATTGGCTTTGGCAGAAGCTCTCGCGAGCACAGGGAACTGCTCGATCGCAGAACAGGCGCGGGATCCGCGGAGGAAGAAGGCGAGTGCGGGGGAGCTGACACTGCCGAGTAGCCGCCGTCTCTACCCCGGGCGACCGTTCAGAGTCCCTGGAAGGTCGGATAGTCTGGTCATCGTGGGTCGGCCGCTCTGGCGGCCCACGGTGTCGGACACGGCCGGTCGCTGTATTCGAGAGAATCCAATACATTCGCGCGCTTGGCAACCATTCGCGGAGTCTCTGGGTCGTCCCAGGGAAATGGTGATGCGGTCCAAGGAAATGGTGATGCGGTCCAAGGAAATGGTGATGCGGCACAGGGGAATGGTGATGCGGTTGACCGGAATGGGGATCCGGTTGGCCGGAACGGTGACGTCGTCCACTGAAACGCTGACGCAGCTCAATGGGACGGTGACGCAGTCCATTGGGACGGTGACGCGGTTCACCCGAATGGTGACGCAGTCCACCGCAACGCTGACGCGGTTCACCGCGACCGCGGCGTAGCCCAGAGAAACGGTCGCGTTGCCCAACGCGACGGTGACGCGGTCGAGGGGAACAATGCCCCGGCACACTCACGCCCATCACCGGGCGCAGGTGGCCAGGTCGTCGTGGCGAGGGCCTCCGGATGCAAGAAGGCGGACACGGGCTCCACGACGGAAGGGGGTTCCCCAGCCCCAGGTTCGTTTCAGGGCCCTTCTCATTCTGGGCAACACGATCATCGGAACAAGCAGGAGCAGACCCAGCGAGCGGGGGTGGTTCGGGCGCCGCCCGATCGCGGCACAGGCGCACCCGGCGTGCTCGTCGCTCGATGCCGTCCCCGCGCCCGCAGTGCCGCTCTGCGGGCCCGTGGCTCCAGCAGCCACGCCGCCTCCAGCGCCTCCAGAACCGGGGCGCGCGCCACCCGAGGAAGGGTCAGGGTCGCCGCCACCTCCCGTTGCACCGACTGCCACGCCGCCTGTAGCGACCGTAGCGCCCCCGGTCGTAGGCAGCGCACCGCTGCCGGGAGCGCGAGCCCTTGGCATGAGCTACTTGCTCGACACGAACGCATGCAGCGCGCATCTTTCCGGCCGTTCTCAGAAGCTAACACAACGGCTTCGGGCGGCTTCTGCGAGCCAAGTGGCGATCTGCTCGGTGGTCAGGGCAGAGCCGTTGTACGGGGCGCGCAAGAGCGCCAAGGTCGATCTGAACCTGGGGCGGCTCGCGGCCTTCTTCGCTCCTCTCATGTGTCTGCCTTTTGATGACGCGGCCGCCGAACAGTACGGCTTGATTCGATTTTCGCTGGAGCAGCAGGGAACCCCGATCGGGCCGAATGATCTGATGATCGCGGCCACTGCCCTGGCGAGCGGACGCACGGTCGTGACCGCGAACGAAGTCGAGTTTCGCAGGGTCCCGGAACTCGCCGTCGAGAACTGGCAGTAGTCCTTCAGCTCGCGTGGCTGCACGGCCCTCGCCGTTGCTTGTCCCGAGCGACGTCGTCCGACATTCCGGCGTTCGGCAGGCGCAACCGCATCGGCCGCGCTTTGAGCCCGGATTGCAGTAGCGTCGATCCATCTGTTCGAGGGGTCGCCCCGAGAGCCCGCCCGCCACCGGTGCAGCTTGGACGACCCGAGCCCGGCAGTGCGCCGGGCTCGGGCGATCCTCTATGGACCACGAGTGCTGTCGCGACCCGCGACCCGCGACCCGTTGTTCTGCTCAGTCGAGCCCCATCATGGAGTGGAGCCGGTAGCCCGGATCGGATGGGGCCTTGCCGTCGACACGCAGCACCTTCACTGCGCCGCTGACCGAATCGGCTCGAACGTAGCCCACGGCTCCGTCCAGCTTGTCGACCACGCGAAGCAGGATCTGCGGCGAGTCGATGGCTTTGGGCGGGCCCGACTCACCCCGTATTCTGCGGTCGACCCAGTAGCGAGCCACGGCGTCTGGATTCATGCCGAGGACCGTTCGGTCGAACTGGACGCGTTCGGGCGACCGATTCTGTAGGGCCAGCGGGATCAGCCGCTTGCCGTGCGCATCCAGGGGATAGCCCAGGTACAGGCGCTTGAGATCGCCGAACGACAGGTTGTCGAGCGGGAAGTCCTTGCCCACGACGATGGCCAGCTTGCCCACTGTCCCGCCATCGGCGGACACGCTCGGAGCGAGGCCCACCGTGAGCATGACCAACGCAACGCAGAACGCGAGTAGTTTCGTGGACATTTCAGAAACTCCACGCGGCTTGCGCCGAGAACTGAGCCTCGTTCTTCGAGTACACACCTGGATCTGACCGCCAGAGCCAGAGCGTCGCCAGCTTGAAGACCACCATTTCGTTCGGACGGATATTCAGACCGCCGCTGAGCTCATAGCAGGTGAATCCGTTCTTGGGGCCCCAGTCTTGGTACTGCCCCATCACGAACGGCATGACTCCCCACCACGGCAGCCGATACCCGGTGAGCGCGTAGTAGCCCCAAACTCGCTGGTCCGGGGTCCATGCTGGCGGCGCACCTGGCCGTGCGAACTGCGGGCTCGGTCGGAAGCGGTCATCGTAGCGCACATCCTGGACGATCGCCTCGCTCTGAAGGACGTATTCGCCCCAGGTCCACTTGAAGTCCGCGGCCAGAGCCAGCTCGTCGTAGCGCGCGGTGACCGGGTTTGTCATCACGAATTCGTCGCCGCTGGCTTCGACCTGCAGTGTGCTGTCCGTGTAGCGGCCACGGTATCCGGAGGCGCCCAGCCCGAAGGTACCTATCGACGAATCCTGCTTCGCCCAGACACGCCAGCCAAAGGCCTTGTTCTTGTCGAGGTCCTGGTAGGTGTCGATAGGACCCCGCCCATTGGAAAGCGTCAGGTGGTAGCCGAGCTGCGTCTGACCGAAGCCTTGGGAACCATAGACCTCGAGGCCGGTTTGATGGGAGGGCAGCCATTCGTTGCCCACGATGAATGGACGGGTCGTGCCGATCACGACCGGGGAACCATGGTCGACGTTCCAGATGCCGTAGGGCGTCAAGAACTGGCCGCCCCGGATCGTGATCAGAGAATGGGCCGAGTATTCGAGCCAGGCGCGCTCGATGATCACGCCACCTACCTTCTTCGATCGGCCCCAGTCGGAGTAGTCGCCGTAGGACGCCGAGACGCGGCCGAAGCCGCCGCCCTCGAACGTCATGGCCCCGTCGGGGAGATAGGTGAAGCGAACCTCGGACAGGGATCGCCAGCGGTCGAGCTTCGCGCCCAAGTACAGGTTGAAGTTGCCGACGTAGAAGGTGGGCATCGGCGGCATGACGATGTCGCTGTCGTGGTGGGTGAGCCGCCGGGCGTAGGTGAAATCGGCGAACCCGTAGACATCGAGCTTCGGGCCTTGTGACTGGGCCTGGGCCGCAATCTCACTGGCAGCGAGCTCGGCCGCCAGGTCCGCCTCCGAATCGGCGGAGGCCTCCGACTCCTCGAGCGCGACAGGCGCCGGGGGATAGGCTTCGGTCGGCTCGCTCGGCGCGGCCTCGGGCTGCGCCTCGCCAGCAGGGACTTCGCTCGGCGCTGCGTCGGCGGGCTGAGCCGTTGCCGGAGCGCCTGCCGGGTTGTCGGACGCAGGCGCCGGACTCGCAGCCGGCGGCTGTGCGGCGCCGGGCTGCTCGGCGGGTGCGGGTTGTGCGTGCGATCGGACGGCGGTCAGCGCGAAGGCCACACCGACGGTGAGGGCGACCGAGGTGCTCCTCGATACACGGACGGACTTGGCGTTGGAGGTCATAGGCATGCCCCCAAGCTGCACAGCGTGGTCGGGATCCCGAACCCAGACAGGTCGCAGCAGGTGTACCCGGGTAGGCAATCGTCTGGATCGAGACTGCACCCCTCGACCGTACAGGCCTTGGTCACGACCATGTCACAGAAGGTCGCCTCGGTTCCTGCGCAGTCGGCGGTGCTGGTGCACGCCTTGCCGAGCCCGTCAGGAACCTTCACGCACACGCTGGGCGACAGCTTGGTCTGGCAGACGTATCCCTCCGTGCAGTCGTCATCGGTCTCACACGACGAGGTATCGCCACCGGTCGTGCCACCCTGACCGGCGGAAGCAGGCGCGCCCGCGTCGCTGCTGGGGCCCGTGCCCGTCTGGCCGCCGGAAGCGGACGTGCCTCCGGTCCCGCTCGTTTCCTCCTTGGTGCAGGGCTTGTTCGCGCTCGTTCGAGCGTAGCCTTCCTCACACTCGCAACCGGTCGCGCCCGGGACCTCGTGGGCGGCGCACGGGACGCAGCCGTCAGCGGTGGCCACGGACTGTTCGTCGCAGACGCATATCGCCTCGTTGTCCGTATTCAGCACTTGATGCGGGCCGCAGCGATGGTCGCCGTCGTAGACGCAGCTTCCCAAGGCGACCATGGCCAGGCCGCCCAGCAGCAGAGTAGAGCCTCGGCGCCTCGCTTCGGGTCGAGGCCGTATAGCATCCCGATCAGTGTACGGAGGTATCATCGTCGATCCCTTGGCATGACGAATGCAGAGTGCCTACGTCGCCCGCACCTACGGCACGTCCCGCGCCGACCTAAGGGGGGACGAAAGAAAATAGAACGACATGCGGCGCTTCAGGACCGTGCCGTGGTCGAGGCTCGGCGTCGGGCAACAGGCCGTGGATCCGGCACGCGTGACCGGGCGCTGGATCCGTCGCGCCCTGCCGAAGCCGCGGCATTTTTTGCGTTGTCAGGCGACGCACGCCGTCGAGGGACGAATAGACCCCCGTCTCGGTCCGCGCCGAGTGCGCGGACGACCTGTCTGTCGCTGCTGCTGGAGCGTTCAATCGCACGAAGACGCACACCCTGCGACCCGGTCGCATCAACCACGAACGCTCCCCTAATCGACGGACGGGTTTCGGTCGAATAGGATGGGGCGACCGCGCACAATGAGCGGCGCACATACGCGTACTCGGCCGTCATGTCCTCACGCGATATCCTCCGACGCTTGTCCGACCCGGCTCCTGCGAATCCCACCCAGCTGGCGAGCGAAGGCGCGCGCAAGATCGCCTCGGGAGGCCGGATCAAGGCCCTGCTCACGGGATTCAACCTGGCGCTGCTCCTCGGGCTGGCGGCCCTGATGTTCCTGCTCGTATCGAGCATCTTCGATCGACTCTCGCCGTCCATTCGGAGCGACCTCGAATGGAAGGCGGAACGCGGAGCGCAGGAGCTCGCCAAATCGATGGAGGTCGGCTTGGCCGTGGCGGACAAGGCGATGCTCGCTACGGCAGCCAGCCGCTACGCGAACAACTCCGACGTGCAAGCCCTGGTCGTGGTCGATGCGTCGGGCAAGGTCCTGTACACCCATGGCAAGGCTCCGATAGCCCCCTCGCGGCTGTTCGGCGCGAGCCCGGACAAGGTCCACGCCGGCAACGGCTTCGTGTGGAGCTGGGCCGAGTCCAGCATCGAGACGGCCGAGCTCGGCAAGGTCGCGGTGGTCGTCTCGCTCGACCGGCTGCGCTCCGGCATGGATCTCAAGCGCAGGATACTGCTCACGACAGCGGGCGGGTGCTGCCTGGCGCTCGTCATGAGCCTCGTGTTCTTCCGCGTCTGGATCAGCCCGCTGTTCCGACTCATCTCCCGTGCCTTCCAGAGCCTGGAACGGACCACCGCTCTGGCGCTCGAATCGACCCGCCTGAAGAGCGAGTTCATTGCCAACATGAGCCACGAGATCCGCACGCCCATGAATGGCGTGATCGGGATGACGGAGCTGCTGCTCGCGACGAGCCTGAACGAGCGCCAGAAGCGCTATGCGAATACGATCGCGGCGTCGGGCAACTCGCTGCTGACGATCATCAACGACATCCTCGACTTCTCCAAGATCGAAGCCGCCAAGCTCGAGCTCAGGAATCGGGACTTCTCGCTGCGCAGCGTCGTCGAAGACCTGGCGGGGCTCCTGTCCGGACGCGCCCACGCCAAAGGCCTCGAGCTGGTGACGCACATCGTGCCCGGCGTTCCCGACCAGCTCGTGGGCGACGACGATCGCCTGCGTCAGGTGCTCACCAACCTCATGGGCAACGCCATCAAGTTCACCGAG
>JAFGIS010000147.1 GCA_016929495.1 Polyangiaceae bacterium
GCACAGGGTGATCGCCTCCTCGACACTGAGATTCGCCGGGTCCATGACCAGTCCGTTCCACGCGCCGTCGGTGACCACCAGCAGGCCCCTCCCGGCCTCGGTCGCGTCGAGGGCGAGCCCCCTCTGCCGTCCTGCGATGCGGAACAGCTCCGTGTACCGCTCGCGCTCGTCCTCGTACACGCGCTCGTTGATCTCGCGCAGCGCGGGATCCCTGAGCGCCGCCTGCCAGAAGCCGAACCATGCGTGCGCTCGCAGGGGCGCCGCCTCCGCCTCACGAAACGTGTTCGCCACGGCGAGCCGCAGCGTGGCCAGCGCGTCGCTCCCGTCCGGTCCTTCAGCGCTGAACGCCGCCCGCTGCTCGTCCGCGAGTCGCTGGAAGGCCTCGACCAGCAACGTGTGCTTGTTCCCGAAGTGGTGACGCACGAGGCCGCGAGACACGCCCGCAGTATCGGTGACCCGCTCCAGCGTGACCCCTGCAGGGCCGTAGGTCGCCATGCAGACGATGGCCGCCTCGATGAGGCTGTCCCTCGTTGCAGCTGCGCTCAGTTGGCGCTGTGTGGTCATGCGTGAGAGCTCCTTCGCAGGAGCCGGCCCACTGTCCTGGCCCCATCGAGCGTCAGCCTACCACGCGGGTCTCAACACTTGACCGCGGTCAACTGGTTCGCTATACATACAGCGAACGAACCTTCCGCGCCGCTGTCAGCCGACGTGCGACGCGAGATCCGCAAGATCGTCGACGCGGCCGATGCGGCCGCGGAGGGGGCGCCTGATGCACTTGCGCCTGGACTGCCTCTCAGCGGCCGAGAAGGACGCCCTTCACCAGCGCGTCCTGCACGTGCTGAGCCACGTCGGCGTGGGCATCAGGTCCGAGCGCGTCCTCAGGTCGCTCGAGGAGAGCGGCACACGGGTCGACTGGGCGCATGGCGTGGCGCGGTTCGCGCCCGAGCAGGTGCAGGACTGCCTCAGCCGGACCCCCCGCAGCGTCCGCCTGGCCGCACGCAACGTGGCCCACGATCTGAAGATCGGTGAAGGCGCCCCCCTGGCATGCACCACCGACGGAGAGGCGTCGATGGTGCTCGACGACGCCACGGGGACCGTCCGCGAGGCCACGAGGGACGACCTCGTCTACTTCTACGGCCTCTTCGACGCCCTGCCGCAGCTGGATTTCATCTGGACGTCGCTGACGGCGTGCGACCTCGACCCGCTCGTCGGGGGGCTAGAGAACGACCTCATCGCGCTGGAGTCGACGTCGAAGCACGTACAGAGCGTGGTGGCGCACTCCCCCGAGCAGGTCCCCCCGCTTCTGGAGATGCTCCGGGCGGTCGCCGGCGCCTCCCTGCACGAGCGCCCGATCTACTCCTCCCTGCACTGCCCCGTCTCCCCGCTCCAGTTCGAGGGCGACAAGCTCGACGCGTCCGTCGAGCTCGCGCGCAACGGCGTCCCGATCCTCCTCTACCCGCTTCCACTGATGGGGACGACGGCTCCGATGAGCGTGCTCGGCACCGCTGTCGTCACGATCGCAGAGTTCCTCGCCGGGATCGTGATCTTCCAGTCGGCGGCGCCCGGCTGCGCGCTCCTGGTCATCACCACCGGCGGTGTCGGCGACCTGCGCACCGGCAACTACCTCTGCGGCACTCCCGAAGTCGCGCTGCTCAACGCGATCACCGTCTCCATGGGTCGGTGGTACGGGCTGCCGTGCGTGAGCTCCGGCATCAGCTCGGATGCCAAGTCGGTGGGCTTCCAGGCCGGTGCGGAGGGCCTCATGACCGCGATGGCCGCGGTCCTGGCCGGCACCGACGCTCTCGTGGCTGCCGGCCTCATCGACAGCGCGCGCGTGGCCTCCACCGCCAAACTCATGCTGGACTGCGACAGCCTCGGCGCGCTGCGCCGGCTGCTCGAGCTCCCGCCCGTGGACGACGCCTCGACGCTGATCGACGACATCGAGGCGGTAGGCCCCGGTGGTCACTTCCTCACGCGGCGCAGCTCCCGCGAGCGCTCCCGTGGCCGAGAGGTCTGGCGGCCCACCGTCTTCCAACGCGGCAACCTGTCGGAGTTCGCCGACCGTCCGTTGGTCGCCGACGCCCTCGAGCGCGCCCGCGACCTGCTGGCGGACCACACCCCGACGCCCATCCCCGACGAGGTGCGCAGCGAGGCGCGCGCGATCTTCGACCGGCACGTGCGAACCGCCGGCTGTGCCACCTACTGACGCGGGAGAACCTGCACACGGAGCATCAGATATCGACGCGCCGCGGTGACGGACCGCGGATGAAGGACCGACTGTACGGCCTACCGCAAGCGAAGCACGTCAACGGGGGAGGGGACGATGGAAGCGAAGCAGACAGAGTGTCGGACCACGAGAGAGGTGGAGAAGATCGTCCACGGCGTCGCGCACGGCGAGCTGACCCGACGTCAGTTCATCGAGCGCGGCATCACCCTCGGCCTCTCGCTGAGCGCGTTGGCGACCGTACTTGCCGCGTGCGGCGATGGGGAGACGGAGGAGACACCGGCGACGATGGACACGGCCGTCCCGGAGGAGATCTTCTTCTACACCTGGTCCGACTACATCCCGCCCGACTCCATCGAGCAGTTCCAGCAGGAGACGGGCATCAAGGTGACGATGTCGTTCTTCGACGACCAGGACGCCATGCTCGCGAAGCTCAAGAGCGGGGCCACCGGCTGGGACGTGGTCAACTCGTCCGGCCAGCTTACGCCGATCCTCGCGAAGTCCGGCCTCCTGCAACCCCTTAACATGGCCTACATCCCCAACTTCCAGAACGTCACGCAGGCGTTCCAGAAGCCGCCCTTCGACCCTGAGGAGGACGGCAACAAGTACAGCGCGCCCTTCACGTGGGGCACCACGGGCCTCGCGGTGCGGCTCGACAAGGTCAGCGAGCCGGTGACGAGCTGGGACACGTTGTGGGACCCGGACCACGAGGGCCAGATCTCGATGCTCAACGACATGCGCGAGACCCTGGGCGTCTCTCTGAAGAGGCTGGGCCTCTCGTGCAACACCACGAGTCAGGACGAGCTGGATCAGGCGGCGGCGGCCCTCATCGAGCAGAAGCCGCTGATCGCGAAGTACGACTCGACACCACGACGCGTCATCCTGGCCGGCATGCCGCTCGTCCACGCGTGGGACGGAGACGCCCTGCGGGCGCTCGACGAACTGGGCACTGAGACGGTCGCCTATGTGCTGCCCGAAGAAGGCTTCGTGATGTGGACGGACAACTTCGTCGTCCCCGCGGGCGCGAAGAGCCCGTACGCGGCGCACCTGTTCATGGACTTCTGGCTCGACCCCAAGGTCGCCGGTGAGGCGGCGAGCTACATGCAGTACTTCATGCCGGTCACCGGATGGGAGCAGTACACCGACCCGACGCTGCTCGAGGTGCTGCCGACCGACGAGGAGCTCCAGCGAGGCGAGCACGCCACCGATGTGGGCGAGTTCTCCGCGCAGTACGTCGAGGCCTGGACGAAGGTGAAGTCGGCCTGAACCGTGTCGGCGGCGGCGATCGCTTCGCCGGCGGTCGCCGCCGCCGGGCACCGTCTGTGCTTCACGGCCGCGGACGCCGAACGGCGGGAGCCCAAGCCGGGCGAGGCGGCGGTGCGGGCGGGCTTCGGCAGGCACCCGCAGCGTCATGCTGGGCACTTAAGGGCCCGAAGAAGGCGCAGTACTCGTCACGGTCGACGACCTCGACGAGCGCCGCCAGGTCGGCCGTCGGCGCGGCCGGCCCGTACGTGTGCCACCTGAGATCGGCGCGCATCCAGTAGAGGGGCCAGAGGCCGGTGGTGCGCACGAAGCGCAGCCTGACGACCGGGGTGTGCATGCGCTCCGACGGGCGACGCTCGATGCGGCTTTCTGCTGCGCGTTCCAGCAGTACTGGCGCGTCACATGGTGCCGCGTCCCCGGGGGTTATGAAGCCTGCTGAGGAGTCTCGACGGCATCACGTCGGCGACACGTCGGCGAACTCGGGCAGGTTTGCCTCGGCAGCGATTCGGGGCAGGAGGAGGACTACGACTCCATTCCCAGAGCGAACATAGGCTGTGTGGCAATGACTGTCGATCACCCTCCCCTCTACATCCTCCTGTTGAGCGTTCACGGACTCATTCGCGGCCACGATCTGGAGCTTGGGCGAGACGCCGACACAGGCGGCCAGACGACGTATGTCGTTGAACTTGCGCGAACGTTGGCCAGGCACCCGGATGTCGAGAGAGTCGACCTCGTGACTCAGCTGATCGACGACCCGGCCGTGGCTGCGGACTACTCACAAGCAGAGGAACCGCTCGGAGCAGGCGTTCGCATCGTGCGCGTACCCTGCGTGCCCACTGGTGAGTACCGTCGCAAGGAGCTCTTGTGGCCGCATCTCGATGCCATGGTCGACGGTTGCCTGGATCTCTTCGCAAGACAACGCCGCTCTCCAGACTTGATCCATAGCCACTACGCCGACGCGGGGTATGTCGGCAGGCGACTCTCGACCTCCCTCGACATCCCTCAGATCCACACCGGGCACTCGCTCGGGCGCGTCAAACGTGCTCGCCTGTTGGCCAGCGGCCGCGAGGAGCAGGCTATCGAGGGCGAGTTCAAGCTTGCCCACCGCATCGGGGCCGAAGAAGACGTCCTCGATCACGCCTCACTCGTGATCGCCAGCACCCAGGAGGAGGTCGAGGAGCAGTACGGCCTCTACGCCGCCCATCGGCCAGACCGGACCGTCGTCATCCCCCCAGGGGTCGACACGTCGAGGTTCTATCCACCGGGCCGGCGCAAGATCCGGCAGGAGACGGTCGAGATGGTCGATCGCTTGCTCTCCAGACCTGACAAGCCGTTCATCCTCAGGGTCGGTCGACCAGCGAAGATCAAGAACCTCAGTGGGCTCATGGACGCCTATGGCTCTGACCCTACGCTCCAGGACATGGCGAATCTTGTGATCGTGGCCGGCGACAGAGACAAAGTCGCGGATCTGGAACCCGCTTCGCGGGAGATCGTCCGCAGCTTGACCACGAGCGTCCACCGTCATCGTGTTCGGGGCAAGGTCGCCCTGCCCAAGCGTTGCTCGAATGAAGACCTCCCGGAGCTCTACCGACTGGCAGCTCGCCGTCGCGGCGTATACGCGAACCCTGCCCTGTATGAGGGATTCGGTCTTGTCCTGATCGAGGCTGCAGCCAGCGGTCTGCCGCTTGTTGCGACTGAGAACGGTGGGCCGCGGGAGATCATTGCCAAGTGCCGCAACGGGCTGCTGGTGAACCCCCATCGCCGACCTGCGATAAGCACCGCGCTGAAGGAAGCGCTTCGCGACAGCGAGCGGTGGGAGCGATGGTCGAAGCGCGGCATCGCTGGAGTGCAGCGCTACTACAGCTGGGATGCGCATGTGGCGACTTACATGACAAATGTGCGCCGCATCCTCTAGCGGCCCAAGGCCCATTTGCGCCCGTCACGTTCCGCCACACCCTGCCAGATGTGCACAGGTCGCTGCCGGAGGCGCTGAAGTCCGGCGTGGTGGTAGGGGCAGCTGCAGTGATGAGCGAAGACACCGAGCTGCGCCGACAGGACGATACTGAGCAACCATATGCCTGCGTTCGGCGCCGGGAGTGAGCGAAATGACGCGAGACCGCCGGCGCCTGGCAGTCGATGCATCGACATGATCCCTGAAGCACGCACCGTGGAGGTGGCAGGCACATGAAGCAGGGCGAGAGCAGTGACGATCTCTTCCAGGAGGGCTACCGGCGTGCACGAGACCTGCTCCTGGCATGCAGCCTTCCGGAAGGTTTCCTGGCCAACCCCAGCGACGTCAACAACTACCGGCGCATCTGGGGACGGGACGGCGTCATCGTCGGCCTGGCGGCCCTGTTGACCGAGGAGCCTCCTCTCGTCGAGACCTTCCGCCGCACACTTGAGACCCTGGCACGCTACCAGGGACCTCATGGAGAGATCCCGAGCAATGTCGATCCCCAGACCGAACGCGTCAGCTACGGCGGCACGGCCGGCCGGGTCGATGCGGACCTCTGGTTCGTGATCGGCTGCGGCGAGTACTGGAAGGCCAGCGGGGACGATGCCTTTCTCAATGAGATGCTGCCCGCACTGGAGAGAGTGCGCTTCCTGCTGGGGGCCTGGGAGTTCAACGACCGCGGCCTGCTCTACATCCCCACTACTGGCGACTGGGCCGACGAATACATCCACAACGGCTACGTTCTCTATGACCAGCTTCTCTACTTGCAGGTAGTGCGGACATTTCTCGCACTACGCTCCCACATATACGGAGAGAGAGATCAAGATCTCTATCGCAAAGCGTTCGTGCTGAAGCATCTCATCAGCGACAACTACTGGTTCGAAGAAGATGAGGCGATTCCAGACGCTGTCTATCATGAGTTTCTCTATGTGAAGGGCAAGGCAGCCGCAGAGAGTCACAACGGCCATTTTTGGCTGCCGTTCTTCTCCCCTGGCGGCTATGGGTATCGGTTTGACGGACTGGCGAACGTGCTGGCGTCCCTCTTGGGCGTTGCGGACGACGAGCGACGTGAAAAGGTGGACAACTACATCGCGACGTTGACCGAAGACAAAGACATCCAGCTTCTGCCCGCGTTTCATCCGGTCATCAGCGAGATCGATGCAGACTGGAAACACCTGAACATGAACTTCTCATACACGTTCAAGAACAAACCGTATGAATTTCACAACGGCGGACTCTGGCCGATGATCACCGGCTTCTACGTCGCCGATCTCGCCCGGCGCAACCACAGGGAAACGGCTCGCAAGTATCTGGCCGGTATCCATGAAGCCAACGCCTGCGAGAGCGACGACCAGGCTTGGTGTTTCCCGGAGTACATCAACGGCCGCGACTTCCGACCGGGGGGCACGCGCAATCAGGGCTGGAGCGCCGCCGCCGCAATCATCGGGCACCAAGCGCTTGAGGGAAGGATGGTGCTGCGGATCGATGACCAGGAATACTGACATCCTGCTGTGCACCGACATGGATCGCACGATCATGCCCAACGGCGATCAGGATGAATCGCCCGCGGCTCGCCGGATCCTGCACCTGCTCGTGGACCGGCCCGAACTCCGGCTGGCCTACGTCAGCGGTCGCGACAAGCGCCTGATCCTCGATGCCGTTGCGCAGTATGAGCTCCCCTTGCCCGACTACGCCGTGGGCGACGTGGGCACGACCATCTACGAGGTACGCGACGGGAACTGGGAGCTGTGGACCGCCTGGTTCGAGGAGATCGGCAAGGACTGGAGGGGGCTACGGCCCGAGGACCTGGCCGCGATGCTGCACGATCTCCGGGCCTTGAGCCTCCAGGAGCCCGAGAAACAGAGCCGTTTCAAGCTCAGCTACTACACCGACGCGAGGGTCGATCGCCATGCACTTGTCGACGCGGTCTACCGCCTGCTGTCTCGCCGGGGGCTGCGCTGCCGGATCATATGGAGCGTGGATGAGCAACGCGACCTCGGGCTGGTGGATGTCCTGCCGCAGCGGGCATCAAAACGCCATGCGATCGACTACCTGGTCAAGCGCGAAGGCTACGCGAAGTCC
>JAFGIS010000148.1 GCA_016929495.1 Polyangiaceae bacterium
CACGACGCTGCCGAGCGTGCGAATCAGCATCTTGCGCACCAACGGCGCGTAGCGGTCGAACAGCTCCGCAACGGCGGCCGGACTTCTCTCGATGAGCCCCTCGACTAGACTCGACTCGTCAGACTGAGAACGGGCCAGCGGGACGATTGCCCCGAGGCTGCGCTCATCGTCTGGAAGCGGCGTTCGAGGGCTCACGGTCGAAGCCATCATGTATCCAAAGATTCTAGTGTTTCAGCCCCCCCCGCTGAGCTCATCTTTCCAGGACCGGCTGACCAATCGCTACATAGCGTACCGCTGTCAGCCTGTCGGGGCCAGGTGGCCCGGTCCTAGCGCACGCTCCCACCGCTCGGAGCACTCGGACTGATCGGGCCAGTGCCTGAAGCGGCTGCATCGGACGCGTCAGACGGCTGAGTTCCAGTTGAACCGCAATCGCAGGGTTCGAACCCGGAACCATCGCTCCTGCACGCCTGGCCACCTCGACAGGCCGCGGGACCAACGCACATCTGCGTCTCGCCTGGCGTGCATGCCCTCTGCCCGGGTCGCCCGGAGGGATCGGGCGCAGCCTTTTCTGCGGGTTGCCCAGAGGGGCGGGACGGCAGCCGCCAGCCACCCGGCTGACCTTCATCGCCTGCATCCGGCTTCCGGTCCGTCGGTGCTGTTCCGCAGTGCACGACGAGCTCGCCACGCTCATCGGCGACCTGCTGCCCTTCGGGGCCGTAGATCTGCTTGTACGACCGTCCGCTAGTGATGATGTACCCGCGGTCCGAGCACAGCTCGTCCGCTTTGGCTGCACAGGTCGCCATCGAGCTCTTGCATTGAACGCGCCACGTGTCGGGGCCGAGGCTCCTAGTGCTCGCGCCAGAACACGCGCAAGCCAGAAGACCGACGACGAGCAGCATCGAGTGCGCTGGGGTTGGCTGGTCCACGAGACGAAGGGACTTACGTCTTTCCACCTCGGCAGACAAGCGCCGTCTGCTCGCAAGCTCTAGACCTTGGTGACAGTCTGTCCTGGCGAACAGGCACGACACGGGCTGCGCTGTCAATTTGGCGCGCTCTGCGGCGGCTGCGTGGCGCCCAGAAGCTGCGTGCTCGGCGAAGAGGCGCCTGGCACGCGGCTTGCTAACAGCACCACGCATGCGGCTTGCCTGGCCTTCTGTTCCTCTTCCCATCGAGCTCTCCACCGCCGGCGGACCGCGCTCGGGCGCGAGACGGCAGGCCGGGAAAGGACGCGACGAACGTGGTGTCACTCCCGTCGAGCTCGTTGCGGCCGCGGGGGCCTTCGTGCTGGTCGGTGTCGTCGCTGCATGCATCGTGCGGGCAGGACAGCAGGACGATTCTCAGCGCATGGCGGAGGAGGCGGCAGAGCGGATCCGCACCGCCGCCGAGCAATGGCAACAGGAGCACGCCACGGGGTGTCCAACCATCAGCCAACTGGTGCACGATCGTGCGCTCGACGCGGATGCTCGCGTCGACGACCCGTGGGGCAGCCGCTACCACGTGGTGTGCAGCGGTCCGGTACTGACTGTGCGCTCGTGCGGCCAGGACGGCGAAACGGGAACCGCTGACGACATTCGCGTTCCTCGGTCGTAGACTCGACGCATGGGCGCCCGGGGCCCAGTTGCCAACATGGGGCGGACCCACAAGGCGCCGTTGGAGCGTGCTATGACGCGCAGAGCAGATGCGTAGAGCCTCACTTCCTCTGCTCATTCCGCCAGGCAGCGAACCCCGTTTCCCGGATCCACGCGACGCGGATCGCGATGGGCTCGTGGCTGTCGGCGGCGATCTGACGCCGAAACGCGTGCTCCTGGCCTATCGGATGGGTATTTTCCCCTGGTTCGACGAGGGCATGCCCCTGTTGTGGTGGAGCCCCGACCCGCGCGCCGTCGTGGACCCGGCGAGTCTGCACGTCTCGACGAGTCTGCGACGCCAATTGCGGCGCGGCGACTTCGCGGTCACGTTCAATCAGAGCTTCACCGACGTCATGACGGCCTGCGCGGATCGTGCCGAGGGTACTTGGATTGGCCGCGAGATGATCGCTGCGTATCGGCGCCTCCACGACCTTGGGCACGCCCATAGTCTCGAGGTCTGGATGCGGGGACGGCTCACCGGCGGGCTTTACGGCGTGCAACGTGGCGCGTTGTTTGCCGCCGAAAGCATGTTTCACTACGCCACCGGCGCATCAAAAATAGCGCTCGTGACCGCGGTACGTTCTCTCTTTGCAGCGGGCATCGAGCTATTCGATGTGCAGTTTCTCACTTCGCACCTCTACTCGATGGGATGCTACGAAGTCTCGCGGGATGAATACCTGCGGCGCCTCGAAGGTGCGGTCCATCGCACCCCCACACTGTCGACGATGACACCCGACTGGCGCCCCAACGCCGAAGGATGAAAGCCTCGGCGCGTCCTCGGTATGTGACACGCGCAAACCACCGTCCCGACGGCTGATCACTGGGTGGCGCCCGTGACCCACGGCTTCTCCGGACAGTCGTCTTCCGCCTTCCTCAAGAGGTCATTGCAGTTGGTCGTCTTGCACGGGTCGTTCCTCAGCTGACACTCGAATGCGGTCTTCGTGCTGGCCTGGCAGGTCGCGGACGCAGCGTCCAGGAAACTGCATACTCCGGGGCATTGCTGCGTTGTGATCTCGACGCGCTGGCAATGGCCCGCGTACTGGAGCTTGCACAGATCGGTGCACACCTCGACCACGGTCCGGGGCTTGCTCGGCGTCCCACCCGTTGCGCTCCCTCCGCCCCCTCCGCTCGCACCGCCGCTCGAGGTCGTTCCTCCATCCGGGGGAGCGAAGCCGTCGTCACCCGCGCAGCCGACCCAGACGTTGAACAAGAGGGCCCACGCAGGCCAGCAGTGCGCTCTTCTCACGGCCCGTCGACCCCCCGTCGGATTGTGCATTCTGTCCTCCACCGCGTGAATCACCGTGACCCAGTCCTTGGCTAATGACCTCGAACCGAACGTTTGGCAAGCGCGGGCCATGGCCGGTCCCCGGCCGAGCTTGAGTGTTGGCCCGCGACCGACCAGCGGCGCTTCGGCGAACAGCCGTGTTCCAGCCACACTGCAACCCCGAACCGAACCTCCAGTGAAACCGCCCGCAGAAGCAACAAACGCCTAGCACCCGAGAAGGCCGTAGTAGCTCCGGTGAGCTCTGCCGCACAGGCTCGTACTCGATGCCACCCTCGGTGGCCTGCCGAGCACTGGGCCCTGTCATGGACACGATGAAGCTATCGTTCGCTCTTTGCCTCCTCGTCGCGGCGCTGCCTGCATGCGATCCCGGCAGCCCGGTAGAAGAAGAACCCCAGGACGCTTCGACCTCCCTCTGCGCCGAGGATGAAACCGCCGTCGGTGCTCTTTGCGTCCCGACGGTGACGATCACCGGGCTACCGGTCGCCTACAACACGATCGGTTTCCATCCGGGCCGCGAGAAGCGCGCCACGCTGCAGGAAGCCCGCGACAAGTTCACGGTCAGGCGAACCGACGGCACGGTCGCCTACGAAGGCAAGATCCCCGATCCGGTCGCCGATGCCCACACGGGCGGCCAGGCTTGGATCGCGGACTTCAGCGAATTCGACGAGCCGGGAGAGTACCTGTTCCAGATCGAGGGAGTGCCGAAGGAGCAGGCGGAGCTGATGACCTTCCGCATCGATTCCGATGTGTACGACGAGCCCTTGCGCGTGGCGATCATGGGACTCACCGGCCAGCGCTGCGGTACCGAAGTCAGTTTCGAGTACCGAGGCGACAGCTACGCTCACGGTGCCTGCCACCTGAAGGACGCCGATCCGCGAAAGTACGCGGGCGAAACCGAGGAAAGCCACGATGGCAAGGGGGGGTGGCACGACGCTGGCGACTACGGCAAGTACCCCCCGAACGGCGCATTCGCCGCCGGCATCCTGCTAACGGCATGGGATCACTTCCAGAAACGGCTCGAGCCGATGGCGTTCGAAATCCCGGAGAAGGACGGGGGGATCCCCGACTTCCTCGACGAGGTCAAGTGGCAGGTCGAGTGGCTCCTTCTGATGCAGCGCGCCGATGGCGCTGTCTATCACAAAATCACCGGAGACAGCTTCGGCGGGGACATCATGCCCACGGACGACACGCAGCCCCGCTACTTTGCCAAGATAAGTAGTGTGGCGACCGCAGACTTCGCCGCTGTCGCCGCCATGTCGGCTCGCATCTACAAGCCGTACGATGCCGGCTTCGCCGGCAAGTGCCTCGACGCCGCCGAGGCCGCATACGCGTTCCTCGACGAGAACCCCGATCCCATCGATCCCGAGGACAAGGAGCAGCTCCAGGGGCACTACAACTCCGACGACGCGGACGAACGGCTCTGGGCGGCAGCGGAGATGTGGGAAACGACCGGTTCGGCCGATGCCCTCGCGGACTTCGAGTCAGGGGTCGCCGCCGAGTCGCCACGAGACAACTGGGACTGGCCGGACGTGCAGAACCTCGGCGTCTACACCTACGCGCTTTCTCGGCGCGAGGATCGAGACGCGCGCAATGCCGACACGCTCTCGGCGCTCGAGACCCAGCTGGTAACCAGCGCTGACAGAATCGCCACCAACGCCGAGGCTCACGCCTACGGTGTTGGGTACAAGGGAAACCCGTACTGGGGCATCAACGGCGTCATCGTTCGGGAGGCGATGAATCTCCACGTCGGCTACCGGCTCACCGAGGACCCGCGCTACCTCGATGCGGCAGCCATGCAGGTCGACTACGTGTTGGGCCGCAATCTGTACCGTCGCAGTTTCGTGACCGGTCTCGGCCACGCCCCGCCGCTCAAGCCCCACCATCGTCCGTCCATCGCCGACGGGGTACGCGCTCCCTGGCCCGGGCTGCTCATCGGGGGCCCCTGGGGCAAAGGGGCTCTTCTCGACAGCACCGAGGACGACGGCTGGCGAGCCTGGGTCGACGAAAGCTCGAACTACGAATCGAACGAGGTCGCGATCAACTGGAACGCCGCTCTGATCTACGCGCTGGCGGCGGACTACTCCGAGTAATAGGAGAGGGCTGCAGGCTCCGCCCGGGCGCTTCGCCTCCACCAATTCGGGGGCTCGGAGCTCCACGGCCGCCCACGGCGTGTCAGCCCGAGTTGACAGCACCCAGCCTGAACTTACCTTGCTCTTGTCCCCAACGGGGGTCGCCAACGAGAACCCAAGCGACCCGCTTCGAGGGGAGCCGCCGACAGCGGCCGCACATCAGGAGCCATCCTGCCCTGCTCGTTGCGGTCGAACGTCGGAGGCCGGCGACGAGAATCGTCCGTCCGCGCGTGCGGTACGGCTCGGTCCTCGGGGCGACCAAGGCAGGTTTCGTCGCTCGCCGGGCGAGCGAGAAAGGAGTCGTGTCATGTTGGAGCTATGGAACCCTCTGGATCGGTTGTCGTTTTGGAGTGATTTCGGGGACGGGTGGGCCCGCGCCCCAGTCGAGCGGTTCGCCCCAGCCGTCGATGTCGTGGAGCGTCCGGACTCCTTCGAGATCACTGCGGAACTGCCCGGGCTCAAGCCGGAAGACGTCGAGGTGAAACTCGAAAACGGAGTACTGACCCTGTCCGGTAAGAGAAACTACGAGGCGAAGGATGAACAGGAAGGCTATCGCCGCGTCGAGCGCCACTACGGCAGCTTCACCCGGTGTTTCTCGCTGCCGAAAGACGTCCGTGGCGACGACATTACGGCCGACTTGAGGGACGGCGTACTGACCGTGAAAGTCCCCAAGGACGCTCGCGCCCTACCGAGAAAGATCGAGGTCCGCGCATCGGCGGCGCTTCCGGAGCAGAACGTCAAGTCGGCTGCGTAGCCCAATCGGTCGGACATCGGCCAGCGAGCGCGGCGAACCGGACCCAGCGAGCGCGCGGACCTCCTCGCCGGAAGCGTGTGCCGGCCATACGGCACACGCTTTTTCCGTCTCGTGCCCTCCTGGTGGCGCTTGGTACGATGCGCGCCCACCATGGCAAGGCGGCAGCAGGATTTCATCGAGATTCGCGGAGCTCGGCAGCACAACCTTCGCATTGCCGAGCTCCGCATTCCGAAGAAGAAGCTCGTCGTGGTCACCGGCGTCAGTGGTTCGGGCAAGTCGTCGCTCGCGTTCGATACACTCTACGCCGAGGGCCAGCGCCGCTACGTCGAATCGCTTTCGAGCTATGCCCGGCAGTTCCTGGGGCAGCTCGACAAGCCGAGCTACGACCATATCTCCGGTCTGAGCCCAACGATCGCGATCAACCAGAAGGCCGCCTCCAGCAATCCGCGGTCGACCGTCGGGACCCTGACGGAAATCAATGACTACTTGCGGGTGCTGTACGCGAGGCTCGGCGAGCAGCACTGTCCGCACTGTGGCAATCTCGTGGAAGCGCTGCCCGTCGATCGCATCGTGGCACGCCTCGCCGGCATCACGGCTCCTACACTGCTTCTCGCACCCCTGGCGGAGAACCGCAAAGGCTCTTTCCGCGAGCTCTTGCGGGCGCTTCGCGAGCGAGGATACGCACGCGCCATGGTCGACGGCGAGCTCCGTCGGCTGGCTGATACGCCGGAGCTCAACAAACGGCTGAAGCACTCGCTGGCGCTCGTCGTGGAACGCATCGTCCCCAGCCGGACCGAACGCTCTCGCCTGGCCGACTCCGTCGAGACGGCCCTGCGCGAGGGTCAGGGAACGATGAGCGTCCGTTTCGCGGATGGGACGGGAACCGAGCAGCGCTTCAGCAGCCACCGGACCTGCTCCGATTGCGGCCTGGGCCTGCCCGAGCTGTCGCCGCAGCTGTTCTCGTTCAACAGTCCGCTAGGAATGTGTCCTGCGTGCAACGGTCTCGGGCACCGGGCCGAGATCGATCCGGATCTGATCGTTCCGGATGCGAGCAAGTCGATCCTCGACGGAGCCATCACGCCGCTCGCCTCCGTCATGCAGCGGGGCGCTGGTCTCACGTTCGGGGTCTTCAAGGCGCTCGAGCGCGAGCTGGGAATACCCCTCGACAAGCCCTGGCGTGCGCTGTCGCGACGTCAGCAGCAGCTGGTTCTGTTCGGCACCGGTGACCGGCGCGTCCAGGTTCAGTGGCGGGGTTCTCATGGCGAAGTCGCCTGGCCGATGCAGTTCGAAGGTGTCGTACGCAGCATGATGCGCCGCTTCCGCGAGACGAAAAGCGAACCGATGCGGCAGTACTATGCGCGATTCATGGCTGACGCGCCATGCGCGGAATGCGAAGGGACTCGGCTTCGTCCGGAGTCGCGCGCCGTGCACGTGGCAGGGACGACGCTGCCCGAAGTCAACCGAATGAGCGTTGCGCAGGCTTGCCGGCACTTCAGCACGATGAAGCTCGAGCAAGAGGCGGAGCTCATCGCCACCGAGCTGCTCAAGGAAGTCGTCGGACGCCTGGACTTCCTTCGTTCGGTCGGCCTCGACTATCTATCACTGGACCGCTCGGGAGCCTCGCTGTCAGGGGGAGAGGCGCAGCGGCTACGCCTCGCCAGCCAGCTGGGAAGTGAGCTGAGCGGCGTGCTCTACGTACTGGACGAGCCCTCGATCGGGCTGCATCAAAGGGACAACATTCGGCTCATCCGGACGCTCCGTCGGCTCCGGGACGCCGACAACACGGTGCTCGTGGTCGAGCACGACGCGGAGACGATCGAGAGCGCGGATCACGTCATCGACGTGGGGCCGGGTGCGGGTGCGCTGGGCGGGCAAGTCGTCTTTTCTGGAACGCCGATAGCGCTGAAGGCCTCGAGCACGCTGACGGGTCGGTACCTCGTGGGTCGGCTCCGGGTCACCGAGCGGCGCGCACGCAGGCCTCCGAGCGGCGTCATGCGGGTCACGGGCGCGGCGCAAAACAACCTCAAATGCATCGACGTGGACATCCCGCTCGGAAATCTGGTCGCGGTCACCGGAGTCTCGGGGGCAGGCAAGAGCTCCCTGGTGGCCGGCATCCTGTACCCTGCGCTGTGTCGGGCGCTGCACCGCAGCCAGGCTCCGGTCGGCCGCCACGAGTCGATCGAGGGCTTGGAGCAGATCGACAAGGCCATCCACATCGACCAGGCTCCCATCGGAAGAACACCGCGCTCGAATCCGGCCACGTACACCGGCGCGTTCGATCTGATTCGCGAGATATTCGCCATGATACCGGAAGCGCGGGCGCGTGGTTTCCGCGCCGGGCGCTTCAGCTTCAACGTGACTGGCGGCCGCTGCGACGCGTGCCAAGGTGACGGCGTTCGCCGGGTGGAGATGCATTTCCTGCCGGACGTCTTCGTCACGTGCGGCGTCTGCCACGGCCAGCGCTACAACGACGCGACGCTGGCCGTCGAGTATCATGGCCTGAACATTGCCAAGGTCCTGGATCTGAGCGTAGCCGAGGCGCTGACGTTGTTCACTCCCCATCCGCGACTGGCCGGCATTCTGCAGACTCTGAGCGACGTCGGGCTCGACTACGTGCGTCTTGGTCAGTCGGCTCCGACGCTCTCGGGCGGAGAAGCACAACGGGTCAAGCTGAGCCGGGAGCTGGCACGGCGGGACACGGGACGTACGCTCTATGTCCTCGACGAGCCGACCACGGGCTTGCACTTCGACGACGTGCGGCGTCTGCTGGCCGTCCTCGATCGGTTGGTGGCGTGCGGAAACACCGTGCTCGTCATCGAGCACAACCTGGACGTGATTGCTTCCGCGGACCACGTGATCGATCTGGGTCCGGAAGGGGGAGCCGACGGGGGGCGCGTCGTGGCGTTCGGCACTCCAGAGCAGGTGGCAGAGGAGCCGGGGTCGTTCACGGGTCGGTGCTTGAAGGCTGTGCTCGCGAGGCTAACGAAGAGCAGGGCGGCGCGCCGTGGCGCGCGAGAAGGAGGCCAGCCTGGGTAGGTCAGAGGACGTTTTGGAGTCGGTCAGCCGCTCGGAACAACGGGCACGCGAATCGTCTCGTGAGAACCGAAGTCGTCGGGGCTCTGTGCTGACTGCCCCGGGCCTGGCTCGGTGACTCGCCGCCAGTCCGACAATGGCGCCGGGTCGGCCCTGGTCGCCCGAGCCGGTTGCCCCCGCGTGGGCACCGGCGGTAAAGGGCGGTGGGGCACCCGGGGCGTCTGGCTGTCGGGCGTCGAGGCGCTCCGCCCGCGGATCGCGGTTGACGTATCACGGCATCCGCCGCACGCCGGCCCAAGGTCGGCCACGCACGTTAGAGAGGACGTTCATCATGAAACACAACGCATGGAGCCGATGGGCCGCAGCACTGGGTGCGGTTTCGTTGGCGGCGACCTTCGCGATCTCCTTTGCGGGATGCAAGCCCCGGGTCGGGGCCCCGAAGGCAGTCGCTTCCAAGGACGGCGGAGCGGACGCGGGCAAGCCGAAGGGCCCCTGCGAGAAGTACGCGGACAAGCTGTGCGAAAAGGCCGGCGACAAGTCGTCGGCATGCACATCACTCAAGTCGGCGGCGGAGCTCTTCCCACCTCAAGCCTGCACCGTCGCGCTGAGAAACGTCGGCTATGCTACCAAGAAGATCGCCGAGCAGCGCAAGAAGTGCGACGAGCTCACGACCAACCTCTGCAAGGACATCGGCAAGGACACCGAGACTTGCGCGATGGTCATGAAGCAGACCAAGAACTTCCCGCCTGAGCGTTGCGCAATGATGATGAAGCGCTACGACCAAGTGCTCAGGGATCTCAAGCGACGCGAAGCCGCGAACAAGCCGCTCGACGCCCAGAAGCAAGCGGCCATCGCGGCCGCCGATGCACCCTCGTTCGGCCCGGCGAATGCGAAGGTCACCATCGTGGAGTTCTCCGACTTCCAGTGTCCGTTCTGCTCGCGCGCTGCGGACACCCTGCACAAGATCAAGCAGAAGTACGCAGACAAGGTGCGCTTCGTCTTCAGGCAGTTCCCCTTGTCGTTCCACTCGAACGCGAAGGCCGCGGCCGCGGCGTCCCTGGCCGCGAATGCCCAGGGCAAGTTCTGGCAGATGCACGAAATCATGTTCAAGAACCAGCAGAAGCTCGATGCGGAGTCGCTCAAGGGCTTCGCGAAGCAGATTGGACTCGATACCGCGGCCTGGGAGAAGGCACTGACGGACAAGAAGATCACGGACGCAATCGATGCGGACATGAAGCTCGGTCGGGAAATCGGCATTCAGGGAACGCCCTCGCTTTTCTTGAACGGTGCTCGCATCTCGAACCCCACGGACTTCGGTGCCGTAGAGAAGGCGATCGACAAGGCGCTTGCCAAGTAGCGGGCCGGCCCACGACCCGCCGAGGGCCCCGCATTCCACGTGTTGTGCCGCGAAAGGCGTCGGCGCGGGAATTGCGGGGTCTCGGCTTGTCTAGCGTCCATGGGGCACGGAAGTCGTGCGAGACGAGTCAAGTTTCGAGTTTGATGCCTCGGGTCGAGAGTCGACAGCCGTGAGTCGACAGTCCGGACGACGGCGATTCCGGGCTCTTGACCCACGACTCTCGACTGTCGACGCGCTCTTGCGCGCACTGATCGCTGAGCACCGTGCCCAGGCCCGGCGAGTGGTCGTCCTGCTCGAGCGGGCCCCGGGGATCCTCCGAAGGGCGCGTCACCCTGGACACGGGAAGCCGAGAGATGGAGCGTCTGCAGGGCACCGAGCCGAGCGTTCGCGAGCTCGTGCGTCAGAACGACGCGGCTCAGCGCGGTTCGTCCTGCCTGAAGTGAGCGGCCGGGGCAAGTTGGCCCTCGGACCAAAGGGGGACTGCAGACCAAAGCCGCTCAGCGTTGGTGCGTCCGCGATGCTGTTGTCCGGTGCGCGTTTCAGTCCCGTTCGGCCAGGGTGCCCCCCTGATCCCTGGACGCACGGCCGCAGGACGCCACGCCACTTGAAAGAGTCGAAAGAGTCTCGAAGACTTCGTGTCTCGCCCCAGCATGACCGGACTGGCTCAGGGGTGGCCCCCCTCCCTGCTGGCCTACACCACGCTTGCAATGTTGGTGCCAGCGAAAAATCTCGCCTCCGGGCAGTCCTGGGTTTGCCAAGGACGAAAGGAGTACTAAGTTAGAGTCGTTCGCTGCCGCCACACCCCCCATCAACCCCACCCCATAAA
>JAFGIS010000149.1 GCA_016929495.1 Polyangiaceae bacterium
CCGGGAGACATCAGCCAAGCTTGGCGAAGGCAGGGGGCGTACCCGACGGACTCAGGCGGGATCGGGTCGGGGGCGAGACGGAGCGCCAGGAAGTGGGGACCAGCGTATTGGCACGGGAACGGCGCCGCAGCCTCCGGCGTGAACCCGAAGCGGGAGTAATACGTGCCCTCGCCCACCACGAAGACGATCGGGCAGTCGAGGCCTCTTGCTCGCGTCAGCGCCGCGCGAACGAGCGCCGATCCGGTGCCCCGGCCCTGCGCGGCCGGCGCCAGCGCGAGAGAGCGCGCTGGCGACGTCATGCGGCAGAGCGCAATATATCCCAGCGTGAGCCCGTCGTGCTCGGACACTTGCGCCACGGCAAGGTCGCCATCCCGTCGCAACTCGTCGACCAGGCGCGCCTCCTGCTCACCACCGAACGCCTGCTCCAGAAGCACACGAATGGCGGGCGCGTCTTCGGGTCTGGCGTCGCGGATCGGCATGACGTGGTCCTTGCAGAGCGGGGGCGGGCGCGGTGCGTGGTGGGCCAGATCCTTCTCCGATGCCGGAGTAAACCCAAACTTTTCTAACGGGGTATGCGCGCGAGCAGAGATCCCCTGTAGGCCGACGCGCTCGCCTCCGGAGCGGCTGGATCAGAGCCATCCGCAGCCGGGCTGCGGAACGGGCACGCCGGTCGCCACTCACCGGGGATGCACTCGCCTGCCGGTTAGGCGCGACCTGCTCGGCGCGCGAGCAGATCACGCGGGGCGAACATGGTTACGCTTGGTCTCGAGGACGTAAGGATGATTTGACTCGTCGGTTACTTCGTTCAACAATTATCCTGGTAGGAAATCTACCTCACTGCTGCGTGGAAAATCGATATGCCCTGGAGGCTATCCAAATGTACGACTCCATGAAGTTCACCCTCGCTGCTGGAGCTTGCGCTCTAGCCCTCTCGGTCGCTGCCCCGGGACCAGCCGCCGCTGCACCTGAATCTCCGGATCCAATCAAGATCGCGCTGTTTGATTGGACGAGCGTCAACCTCAACGCGAAGATCCTCGGGGGAATCCTCACCAAGCTCGGCTACAACGTCGAGTACCCGACCGCTGAATATCTCTCGAGCCTGACCACGGGCCTGACCAATGGCGACCTCACGGTCGGCATGGAATTCTGGGACACGACCGCGGGCGAGGCCATGAAGGCTTCGGACGCGACGGGGCAGACAGAGCGGCTTGGAGCGCTCGGACCCAAGGCCAAGGAAGAGTGGTGGTACCCGCTCTACATGAAAGAGAAGTGCCCGGGGCTGCCCAAGTGGGAAGCTCTGAAGGACGCGAAATGCGCGGCGGCCTTCTCGACGCCGGAGACGGCGCCGAAGGGGCGGTATCTCGGCGGGCCCGTGACCTGGGAAGGCTTCGATGACGAGCGCGTGGAAGCGCTCGGGTTGCCGTTCGCCGTCGTGCACGCCGGCACGGACGGGGCCATGTTCGCCGAGCTCGATTCGGCTTACCAGCGCAAGGCGCCGATCATGATGTGGATCTATTCGCCACACTGGGCCCCGTCGAAATACGAGGGTGAATGGGTCCAATTCCCCGAGCACACGAAAGAATGCTACGAAGATGCCAAGTGGGGCAGCAATCCCGACAAGAAGTATGACTGCGGCAAGCCCCACGGCGAAATCTGGAAATATTCTTGGAAGGGCATGAAGGAAAAGTGGCCCGTGGCTTACAAGGTCGCCAAAGCCTATGCGATGGACGCCAAGGAGCTGAACAAGCTTTCTGGCGAGGTCGACCTCGATAGCAAGTCGATCGACGACGTGGCGGCGGCCTGGATCGCAGCCAACGAGGCCAAGTGGCAGGCGTGGGCGAAGTGAGCAAAGTGACGAGCTACGCCGTGACCAGCTGACAGGACGTTGAAGCCGGCGCCTCGGTTGGTGCCGGCTCTCGCCGTTTAGGGGAGACGGATTACCTGAACGAGCACTCCATGAACGAACAGGCGCCGATCCGCGACGGCATGACTGGCACTCGACCATCGGCAGACAGCCGCCCGGTAAAGATTGTCTGCCGCGACGTCTGGAAAGTCTTCGGGGAGGGGGCCGCCCGATTCATTGCCGCCAATGGCGGCAAGGCAACGGCCGAGAGTCTGGCCGGGGCCAACCTGATCGGCGCTGTCCGTCAGGCTTCGATCGAGGTCCGCGAGGGCGAGATCTTCGTCGTGATGGGGCTTTCGGGATCGGGCAAGTCGACCCTGGTCCGCTGTCTGTCACGCTTGATCGAGCCGACCTGGGGCACGATCGAGTTCGATGGCAGGGACTTGCTCAAGGCGACCCCGGCCGAGCTGATCGAGATTCGCCGCCACAAGATGGGCATGGTGTTTCAACACTTCGCCCTGCTTCCGCATTTGACCGTGCTCGAGAATGTCGCGTTTCCCTTGTCGGTTCAGGGCGTCGATCGCAAGGCCAGGGAAGCGCGCGCCCGCGAGGTGATCGAGCTGGTGAGCCTCAAGGGGCGCGAGCATTTCTACCCGCGCGAGCTCTCGGGCGGCCAGCAGCAGAGGGTCG
>JAFGIS010000150.1 GCA_016929495.1 Polyangiaceae bacterium
GGGATGTAGCGGGAGGGGTTGGTGCGACCGGTTGCCGGGATAAGTCGCCCCGGATCCTGCTCCGCGCCCAACGATGGACTGGACGAGCTCGGACGTACTCGCCCCGGAGCCTGCTCCGCGCGCGGCGGCGTTGCACTGGCTGAGCTCGGCCGCGGCGTCGATGCACGGCGCTCGACTCGGACGCGCTTCGATTCTCGAGCCGAGCTCGGCCTGACGGCGAAGCGCCGCCTCTGTTCGCCCAACTCAGCACCGGCCCCAGCACCGTTGTTCCGGACGACACTTCGCTCCGGCGGCTTGCACACGCTCGTCTTCACGTCCGGCCGCGGGAAACGCTCTGCCACGAGCCGCTCCACCTCGCGTTTGCTCTTGCCGCACGCTGCCGACAACAGCTCCTGGTGCCCGCCCGGCGTCAGATGCGGCGCCACGAGCAAGAGCGCCGACAGATGGATCTTCCCGCCGGCCACGAGTTCGAGCACCACCGGGTACCGGCGCGCAATCCGCGCCGCAGCCACCCGCTTGTAGGCCACGTCTTCACTGAACGAAAGCGCGGTCACGCAGTAGCCGAACAGCGACGAGTAGCCCATCGCCGCGTAGAGCCGTCGGGCGTCGAGTTCCCCCAGATGGATGAGTAGGTCCGCGGTGACCTGGTGATCGCGCCGAACCAGCGCACAGAGGCTTCGGGTGAGCTCGGCGTCCGAAAGGCGAGACACGTTTCGGAGCACATCGCCCGATAGCCGGATTGCGTTGGGCGAGCAGCGGGGAGTCACATTGCCGAGCGCGGCGGGTTGCAGGGCGTTGGATGTCATACCTCAAGCTATCATGGCCTTTTTCGAGCTCTTCTGAGGCGCGCTGGGCGTGTTGGGTCGAGGTGAACGCGCCGAAAGACCTTTGCGCGATGAACGCTCGTCAGGCGCGCGGCAAACGCCACTACGCCATGCCGGCCCAGCCTGTGCGCCCCGACGGAGGCTTCGACGGCTGGCGACGCGTCAAGCGAATTCGAACACGCAGAGGGCGGCGATGTACGATTTTCACACGGCGCTCGATGCGCGTGGGTGGAGCAGTCCAGCGTCCTGACCGAACCGCGCGGCGACTCGCCCCGGATCCTGCTCGGGTTGGGGCGCGATGCTGCGCGCTGCTGCGCAGGCGCCGTTCCCTCCCTACGGCCCCTCCCCGCCCACCGAAAACAGCCTTTCCAAATCGTGCCTCGAGTACGTCCTGAACGCGAGCAGGGTCTCCGAATGCACGATCCCTTCGACCTGGGAGATCTCGCGCGTCACGACGCTGGCCAGGTCGTCGACGTCCATGACGCGGATCAGGGCGATGAGATCGTAGCGGCCGCTCACGGAGTAGACCTCGCTGACGTGTTCGAGGTCGGCGAGCTTCTCGGCGACGGCGTTGATCTGGGTGCGTTCGACGTTGAGCAGGACGACGGCGTTGACCATGGGGGACCTCGAAGGCGAACAGTCTACTCCGGTTGTTCGAGGGCATCCAAGAGCAGGGCCGTGGCCAGGCAGTCGACCCCGTGGCGCTCACGCGCCGAAGCAGTGATGCGGGGCTGTCCCTGGACCTCGAACACGTACGCCACCCGGCCGTCGGCGCGCGGCGCCGCTTCGGTGCACGCGGCCTCGGCCCGGTACTCGGCACCCTGGTGACGGAGCACGAGCTCCGCCATCGTTCCGAGCAGCGGCGCCTCGGCAGCGTGGCTGGTGAACCGCACGACGCCCTGACGGACATCGTGGCTGAACACGTAGTACTGCGCCCCGAACTGATCGGGATCGTTGTATTCCCCGACGTCGAGCCGGGAGACCTCGCCGAAATCCGTGCTCCCGAAACGCGCGAGCACGCCCAGCCGAGCGAGAAACCGAACCATGGTCATAGAACTAGCGCCTCGAGCTCCGGGATGCGAACCACCCCACCCCACGAGCACGGCGGCTTGGCCCCTTGCGGCAGCACCCACAGCACCGGAAACGCGGGCGCCGACGCCGGCGCCGGCCCGAGACCGTCGGTCAGGAACACGAGGGCTCGCGGCGGCTCGGGCCAGGCGGCAAGGGTTTCGAAGATGGGTCGGAAATCCGTGGCACCGAAGCCGAAGAGCTCGAGGCCCTCGGGGTCGGGTGGGGCCGCGCGTGAGAAGTGCTGCAGCGACCGCACCCGGTCGTCCCCCTGCACCAGGCACAGCTCGAAGTCGTCGTAGGCGCGCACGATGCCGCTGATCTCGGCCCAGAATGCCGCCTGAAGCCGGCGCGTGCTGGCCGAGGTGTCGATCGCAACCGCCAGCCGCAGCGTCTCGTTGCGCCGGCTCGGCAGGTAGAGCGACTGGGGCACGAAACGCCGGTTCGGGGGCAGCCATTGCCGGCGGTCGCCGAACGCCGAGGCCACGAAGTCGTGTAGAATGCGCGACCACGAGAGCGTGGGCGCGCGCCGACGCCCGAGGATACGCTGCACGGCTTCGGGTACGGCCACGCGGCGCGCTCGAAGCTGCTGCGCGGCCACGAGCAGGCGCTCGTACCATGCGTGCCTCGTGGACTCGGACACGAGTGGCAGGTACGCCGGATCCACGACCGAGCCGCCCGTCGGCTCGGAGCGCCGGGCAGCGGACAGATGCTGGTCCGCCAGGTGCCCGCGGCTCGGGGCCCGGCTGGGGTCCTCGAGCAGCCACGGGTAGATCTGTTCGGCGCTCTGTCCGGCGTGCTCTTCGAACCAGACGCAGTCCGGCGGCAGGCGGAGCTCCTGCTCGAGCAGGCCATTGACCTCGTGGTCGACGGCGACGTCCCACAGACCGCGCTCGTCCGGTCGGTGTCGCCAGGGGTGGAGCAGGGCGGCGTGCCAGACCGAATGCGCGATGAGGAAGAGCCGCTCGGCTTGCGTCGACCGGAGCACGGTGCCCAGATCGCAGAACAGATGCTCGCCGTCCGTGGCCACCGTGCGCAGCCGTTCGTCCTGAACCACCACCGGCTCCAGGCGCAGGGCCAGATGCGCCAGGAACGGCTGCAGCACGAGCAGCGCGGCCCGGTCGCCGCACACGCGCTCGAGCGCTCTGGCTCGCGGATCCGCCGCAGCGGTCATCCGTCGCCCGATACGCTCTCGGCACCGAGCGAGGGCAGGCGCGCGCGCAGGGCCGAGCCATGGGTGCGCTTCCAGGCGGCAAAGGCCGGGCTGGAGACGAGCTCTTTCATCCGGCGCTCGACGCCATGCTCGCCCTCGGCGCCGAGGTAGTCCAGCACACTCATGAGAGCGAAGTCCGACGTCATGGCACCGGAGAGCTCGAGCAAGCCGGTCACTAGCTCGGGTTCGCGGCGCGCGTGGTGCGCGGCGGCACAGGCCAGCGCGTAGCGTTGATCGGCGCGTTTCGGGATCGCGATCGGCAACTGTCCGCGCATCATGGCGCACACGGCGGGCAGCTCGCTCGACCAGGAACGGAAGGCCAGGAACTCGGTCGCGGCGGCCGGCCCGACCAGACCCTGCACGATGAGCGCGAGGGAGGCGTCATCGAGTCCGAGCCTGACGGCGTGCTCGAGCTCCAGGCTCACCCGCTCCCACGAACGCGGGCTCGGCCAGCCCCGCTCGGTGTCGCCGGACAGCTGGAACAGCAGGTGCGGTTCGAAGCGCACGAAACCGATCACGTCCGGGTGCAGCCCTTCGGTCCTGGCCCAGGCGACCCAATCCTCGAGCTCGGCCTCGACCTCGATGTGGCAGAAGCGATTGGCGAGCGCACTCGACA
>JAFGIS010000151.1 GCA_016929495.1 Polyangiaceae bacterium
GAAGCTACTACAGCGCCGGACTCACCATCGACGAAATCGCAGCCGCCTTCGGCATCCACCGCGCCACGGCCGCCCGCCGCGTCGCGCGCGCCCGTTCGGCGCTGCTCGCCGCGACGCGACGAGAGCTCGGCGAGCGCTTGCGCATGTCGACGGCGGCGCTCAAGAGCGTGATGCGGCTGATCCAGAGTCAGCTGCACGCGAGTGTGAGGCGGCTGCTGGGGTAGGTGAACCCGCGCTCCGGTAGCAGGATTTGGACCAAGCCGCTTCACGGCAGCGTGCACGCTGAGGGCTCGGGACACAGGCCACAGACGCTGAGCTTCGCTGTCGCCTCGTCGCGCAAACCGGAGCGACGGCGCCGCGACGATTTGCGGTCGATCCCCTTTGTGGTCCGTTTGACTCGTCGTGCAGAGCTCGTCGTGAGCATGCCAAGCGCCTCAACCGGGGCCTCCGCCTTGAGTCATCGGTCTCATTCAATCGGCAGCCGGTGAACCCGCGCTCCGCTATCGTCGAGCGTGACGACTGCGCCGGCGCGCAGGTCCGGCTCGGCTACACGCACTACCACGGCGATGGCCTCGGTGAGCCGTGCGGCGTCCGCCTCGGACACGCGGAGGTTGAGTAGCGATGGCCCGTCTGCCCCGGTGATGGCCAGCAGAGCACTGAAGTCCTGATCGTGGCTGATCAGTACGGCACCACGTTGCCGAGCTTCGACAAGAATCGCCTCATCGGAAGACCGCGGATCCATGATCTCGGACACGCGAACCACATCGAAACCAAGCAACCTGAGTTGCTCGACGACACGTCGAGAGACGTTGACATCCGCAACGAGCTTCATGCGGCAGGGGGAAACACGATGGTTCGACCCGAAGCCAGCCACGCGGCGAAGCGCAGACACGCCTTGATATCGTCTAGCTCGAGCTCCGGAAGCTCATCCACGACCTCGCTCGATGACTTCCCAGCCGCAAGGTGCTTGAGAACGATGGAAACGGGGATGCGCAGCCCTCGCACGCATGGCTGGCCGCCGCAGACATGCGCGTCGACCGTGATTCGGGAGAGCAGCTCAGCCACGAGGGTCAAGGTAGCTCGGCCCGTCAGTCAGCGCAAGGCAGGCCGCCTGCGTGCAACGAGAGCGTCTCGAGTATGCCGCAATGACCGCCGACCAACAAACTGGAGGGTCGCATTGGGGGCGCGGCTGGAACTTGACCTCGTGGCGTGAGCCGCCCGACTCACGCCTGGATCCGTCGTCGTGGAGCTACTCCCCGCAAGACACCAGCTCCCCCGCCCCCCTGCGCCCCCCGCTCGCGAGCGGCGCCGCCCCCGAGCTCTGTGCAATGAACGTCGGCAGTACGACGAGTGTCTTTTTGGTCACCCGTCCCTCGGCATCGCGCCGGAGCTGGACGAACACCTCGTGGACCCGCGCCGAGAGCAGGCCGGCAGCGCGTCTACGCAGCTCGCGAAAACGTTTGACGCCCAGCGCCGAGAGCTCGCCGACGAAAACGGCGTCGCGGTCGCCGCCGGGATCGGCTAGCGACGAGGCGGAGTCGGGGCGCATGGCCGCGGCCGCGAGCAACACGACGCGGTCCTCCTGATCGACGACCGACAGGCTTTCCCCTTCGCGCAGCGACGCAATGCGCGCCTGAGCTCGGCCGAGATCGACGCTGCCGAGCACCACGTCGCGGGGGGTGAGATCGAGGTAGGCGGTGCTCCGGGCGCCGAGCCTTGCCTGGAAACGCCGGACATCGACGGGCTGGGCCGTGACTCGGGCTCCGAGCTCGCTCGAGTCGCCGAAGGACGCCAGGACCAGCTCGTCGCGCGCGCGGGTCATTGCGACGTAGAAGGCTCTCTGCTCCTCGGCGAAGTCCGAGCGACGGTCCGGGCGCGCGGGCAGCACGAGGACCTTGTCGAACTCGAGGCCCTTGGCGCCGTGGAACGTGCCGAGCCACACGGGGGCGGCGTTGCTCGTGCGCCGGTCGGCCTCGCGCGAGCCGAGCAGCAGCTGGTCGGCGAGCTCGGAGCTCGAAATGGGCAAGAGCGTCTCGTCCTCGGCGGCGCCGCCGGGCCCGGCGCCGGACGGACGCCGCTCGTCGTCGATTTCGGCGCCCAAGGCCAGGAGCTCGTCGCTCACGGTATCGCCTGGTCCGCGACCCATGGCTTCGAGCAGCCCGAGCAGGTGCCCGCGCGCGGAGCCTTCGATGCTGGCGCGCGATTTCCACAGGTTGTGGATGACCCTCTCGGCGGGATGGCGACGGTGGAGCGCTCGGTGGAAATCGCGATGGCTCAGGCAGTGGGGGATGCTCGCGGACTCGAGCGCCCCGCGTACCGGGTCGAGCGCGTTCCAGTGGCGAGCGAGGATCCCGATGGATCCGACGCCGGCCTCGAGGCTCTTCTGGACCACCCAGGCGACGTGGCCCGCCAATTGCCCGGGGCTCGAGTAGCGGAACCTGCGGACGGCGTCGGCGCGCGAGCTGTCCGCCGCCTGCCCGCGCACCGGGCGCAGCTGCTCGTGAGGCTCGGTCTTCAGGCGCCCGGGCAGCTCGGCGGCGAAGCGCGAGGCGGCCTCGACGATTTCGGGCCGCGAGCGGAAGCATTCGACCAGGCACACGCGCCGCGCGGAGAACTCCTGCTCGAAGCGCCGCAGGAACTCGACGGACGCCTGTCGGAAGCCAAAGATCGCCTGGTCGTCGTCGCCCACCACGACCACGCTGCGCTCGGTGCGCGACCGCCCGCGCGGCAGCTCTCCGCGTACCAGGCCTACCAGGGCCGCGAGCAGCCGGTACTGGTCCGCGTCCAGGTCCTGGTACTCGTCGACCAGGACGTGGCGGATCGCGCCGAGCACGGTTTCGCGATGGTGCCCGTCATCACCGCCATCGCTCGTTTCGAGCAGCTCCGCGGCGCGTCCGATCACGCCTGCCAGCCGCGTCTCGGGGTCCTGGTCGTCTTCACGCACCGATTCGCCGGTGAGCTCCAGGGCGAGCGCATGGAAGGTGCGCACGCGTGCGCCTCGCGCTCGCCGTCCCACTTCGTCGAGTAGCCGCTGGCGGAGCTCTCGAGCAGCCGAGCGGCTGAAGGCGAGCACCAGGATCTCCTGGCCTCGGACCTGGCGCGCACGGATCATGTAGGACACACGCCGGACGATCGTGTGTGTCTTGCCCGACCCGGGTCCGGCGACGACGAGCAAGGCTTCGTCCTCGGCGGTCACGGCATCGCGCTGAGAGGGTGTGAGGCCCTCGAGCACGGCTTGCTCGGTGGCTCGGGTGACCGGACGCTCCAGGGCGCGTTTTCGACCCGGGAGCCACTTGCTCACCAGGTCATCTCGACTAACCCTGAAGTAGTCGCCCACGTAGGCCGCGCGCTCCTCCGGCGGCCGGACCGCGTACTCGCGCAGCAGGTGCACGAGCAGGATCTCGTGCTGTCGCTGGCGGCGGGGACGGCCCAGATCGAGGCTGTCGATGGTGCGCCGCGGGTCGAGCCGGATCTTGAGCGCCACATCGAACAGAACCGGAGGATCGGACAAGTGCCACGCCTCGAAATGGTGCAGGAGCAGCGCGGCCTCCACCACGCGATCGCGACCGTGCCGTTCGAATGCGAGATCGCTGAACAGCGTGCGCTGGTCGTCGACGAACCGAGCCACATCGAGCTCGAGCCGCAGGTCGCGGCCCGTCCTGCCCGTGAGCCGCTCATCGGCCCACCCGACGAGCGCGAGCGCGGTGCGCCCGAGATCAGCGACCCGCGAGCGCAACGCCTCGATGCCGTCGTCGGCCGCCACGCGGAACCTCCCCGGGCCGGCCTTGGCCAGACGCAACCAGCCGAGCTTGCCGAGCGACCTGAGGGCGGCCAAGAGCTCGTGCGGAGGGCATCGGAGCCCCTCGCGTCCGAGCTCCGCCGCAGCCGCCCTGAGCCCCACAACCGGCGCGGTCTCGAGATCTTCGTTCATGCTGAGCAGCCTGTCGAGCACCGCGAACAGAAAGCGCGCGCGCCCCGCGGTGTCGCCCGGGACCTGCCGTGCGAAGGTGACGTCGAATCGGAGCTCCTGCCCGATGATGCCCAGATCCGCGAGCTTGTGCAGCTCTCTGAACGCTTCTGCGGGCGTCAGCCCTGCCTCGTCGGCCACGTCGAGGATACTGAGCTCACGAGGGCGTTCGGGATCGTAGAGGTAGCGAAGGACGCGTTCGGTTGCCGGCGACCTGGCCTCGGGCAGAGCAGCGAGCGCTGCGTCCAGCCCAGGCTTGAGCGGATCGACGGCAAACGTCCGGGTGCGGTTCTCGAGCCGCTCGACCGCGCCGTCGGCCTCGAGGTGGTACAGGACCAACTTCACCTTGCCGTGTAGCCCCTCGCGCGACCAGTCGAGCGCCTCTTCGAGCTCTTCTTCCACGAAGAGATCTTCCGGGCTCACCCACATCTCGACCCACCCGTCCGCATCGCGCCTGAGCCTCCGCGCGCGGTGGCATAGCGCGCGGAAGACTACGCGCACGTCGCGCTCGGTGACCAACGACGAGAGCTTGAGGAAGAACTGGGTCTCGAGATCAGCCTCCGAGAAGAGCAGCACACAATGGGCGGGCTGGCCGTCGCGGCCTGCGCGGCCGGTCTCCTGCACGTAGTCTTCGACCGAGCCTGGCAGGTCGTGGTGCACGACCAGGCGAATGTCCGGCTTGTCGATGCCCATGCCGAATGCGCTCGTGGCCACGACCGTATCGACGCGACCCGATAAGAATCGTTCGAGCTGGTCTCGCTTCTCGTTTGGGGCGAGCTGGCCGTGGTAGTGCGCACACGCGATGCCCTGCTGCCGGAGCCGCTCGCCGAGGTCGCGCACGCCGCGCACGGTCGCCGCGTAGACGAGCCGGGCGCCTTCGGGGTGGGCGGCGAGCAGCGACAGGAGCTCGCGCTCCTTGTGTGCGTCGTCCGACACCCGTACCACCTCGTAGCGGAGGTTTTCGCGGGGCGCGCTCTGGTCGAAGACCTGGGGTACGATGCCGAGCCCGCGCTCGACTTGAGCACCGATGTCCTCGATGACCTCCCGGGTCGCCGTGGCCGTGAACAGCGACAAGAGCGGCCGGTGGCCGTTCGCATGGATGCGTCCGATGGCGCGTGGCAGGTAGGTGTAGTCCGTGCGGAAGCCGTGCCCCCACTGGCTGATGCAGTGCGCCTCGTCCACCACCCACAAAAAAGGCGGCCGCCGGCTGAGCAGACGCACGACCGAGGGATTACGCAACTGCTCCGGACCCAGATACACGATGTCGTATGTCCCGGTGCGCAGGCCCTGCAGGTGCTGGCGCCGCACGGCCTGCAAGAGCTGCGAGTTGATGACGCAGGTGCCCGGATAGCGGTCGGAGAGGCTCCGCACCTGATCGGCTATCAAAGCTTGCAGCGGCGAGACGACCACGGTGAGTCCCCGCAGGCGCTGCGCTCCATGAACGGCCGGGAGCTGGTAGCAGAGCGACTTGCCGCCTCCGGTCGGCAGGATGGCGAGCGGCGTGGCATCGGCCAGCACGGCCTGCACGATGGCTTCCTGCCCGGGACGAAAGTCATCGAGCTCGAAGGTGGCCTGCAGGATGTCTCTGGCAAAGGGCCGATGCACGTCGCAATCGAGGCGGTGCTCGCAGTGCACGTCCGGACAGAGCGGCCCCATGAGCCTCGTCAGCAGCTCGCCGAAGCGCGGCCAGCTCGCCAGCGCCGGGCTCGGCGGCGCGCCCAGACAGCCGCGACGCGCTCCGCCGGTCGGCTGCGCACACTCGATGAAGCGCAGAGCCAGAGCCAAAGAGACGTACTCGCGCGGTCGTTCGGCCGCGAGCGTCCCGAGCAGCACGCCGAGCCGCACCCTGCAGAAACGCCCGAGCCATTCGGAGGGCAGCGCGGTCACGAGCTGGTCGAGCGAGCGTGCGGCAGGGTCTTCTCCTTCGAGGATCCACGCGAGCCCGGGCTCGCCCCCTGCCGCGAGCAGCGCGGCCTCGAAGGCGAGCACGTTCGGATCCATCCCGAGCAGAGCAGGAAGGCACTCGCGCAAACGCTCCCTGCTTTGCCTGGCATCGGAGACCGGATCGGCAACGGCTCCGGCGGGCGTGCTGCTCTTGTCGAGCGCGTGCGTGGTGCGCAGCGGATCGCAGAGCAGCGAGAGCACCAGCGTGTCGATGACGAGGGAGGCGCCGAGTCGGTGTCCGGCGCCCTCCAGCACCGGTAGGTCGAACTCCCGGATGTTGTGCCCGGCGACGACGCCCTTGATCGACGCGAGGCTCGGACGCCGTCTGCCCCCGAGGGGCAGCGTGCCTTCGCTCGATCCGCGCACCCATCCCAGAACCAGAGGCCGCCGGCC
>JAFGIS010000152.1 GCA_016929495.1 Polyangiaceae bacterium
CGGTTGCCGGGCGGACGCCAATAGACGATGTTGGTGATATAGACTTCCTCCTCGCGGAGCCCGATCGCCGCCAGCATTTGATCCAGCAATTGTCCGGCGCGGCCGACGAAAGGCGCGCCCTGCAGGTCTTCTTCCTCGCCGGGGCCTTCGCCCACGAAACAGACGCCGCTGCTGCCCGTGCCACGCGCAAAGACCGTCTGCGTCCGACCTCGGCACAGGGCGCACTTCTGGCACCGAGCGACTTCGTCGGCCAGCTCGGCCAGCGCGGCGTCCGCCGCAGCCGGCTTGACCCGTTCCGGCGCCGGCGAGCGCACGGTTTGCGGACGCGCCGACTCGTCGCGGGCCGGCACGCTGACGGCATGGGCGGCCAATGGTACATCGGCCGATGGCGCCGCGCTCTCGCGGGCGCGGGGTCGCTCCGGTGTCCCTACCATCGCGACCGGCTGCGCGTTTGCCTGCGGGTCGGGCGGCACTCCTTTGGCACCCGTCGCGCGCAACCACTCGACGTGTGCACGCAAGCCAGCCGCCAGGTTGAACAGCTCCTCACGATCGGCGTTCGGCTCGCTCACCTCGGGCCTCACGCTTCGTGCGATGACAGCCAACGCTCGCACTCGAGCGCCGCCATGCACCCGGTGCCAGCAGCAGTGACCGCCTGCCGATAGACCCAGTCAGCCACGTCACCCGCTGCAAACACGCCGGGAACGCTCGTGGTTGCCGTGGACGGCTGGGTTCTGAGATAGCCGTTGGAATGCATCTCGACCTGTCCCTTGAACAGCTCCGTCATGGGCGTGTGCCCAATGGCGACGAACATGGCTTGACAGGGGACGATGCTCGGGTCGCCCGTCTTCAGATCCTTCACGCGCACGGCGGTGACCCGGTCCTCGGCGACGTCGAGGACGTCCTCGACCACGTGGCTGAACAGGATCCGGATCCGGTCGTGGCTCGTGAGCCGGTTCTGCATCGCCTTGGACGCACGGAACTCGTCACGGCGGTGTACCAGGGTCACGCTCTTGCACAGCCCAGCGAGGTAGCTTGCCTCCTCCATGGCGCTATCGCCGCCCCCTACCACGACGACGTCTTGGCCACGGTACAAGGCACCATCGCAGACAGCGCATGCGCTCACTCCCTTGTTCTTGAGCTGGTCCTCGCTGGGAAGACCGAGATAATTCGCGCGAGCACCTGTGGCGATGATCACGGCCTTGGCCAGGTGAAGCACGTCCTCCCCCTCCCCGACCCAAACCTTGAACGGGCGCGCGGAAAAGTCGACCTTCTGGACATCCGCGGTCACGAGCTCGGCGCCTTGACGCTCGGCCTGGTCGCGCATGCGCTGCATCAGCTCGGCGCCGTGGATCCCCTCGGGAAAGCCCGGGAAGTTCTCGACATCCGTCGTGAACATCAACTGGCCGCCGGCAATGAGGCCACCTGCGTTGAATCCCTCGATGCATATCGGTTTCAAGTTCGCGCGTGCGGCGTAGATGGCCGCCGTGAGGCCCGCTGGCCCGGAGCCGATGATGAGGACGTTGTGAAGCCGAGGGTCGCTCATGGGCACATCCCTACCCCAGGATTGCCCGTTTGTCTGCCTTCAGCCAGAACCAGCGTACTCGATCCCGCGTTCTTTCGTAGGTCGCGGGGTCTAGTCCCGAATGGGGCTTGCCTTGAGTGCGGCCTTGCCAGCCTTGACGTAGACGCTGAAACGCACTCGAGCGGCTCCGTGCCGCTCCAGAATGGCCTCTTGGTTCTTGCGCAGCGTCTTCTCGAACTTTTCGTACGTGAAGCCTTGGAGGTCCTCCCCGCACTCGCGCTTCTTGGCAACGAAATCCTCGAAAACGCGAATCCACTCCGGGTTCTGTCCCGGGGCCGCAACGGCTGCCGGCCCCGGCGCAGGTCTGCCCGCCGACGCGGGGCCGGGCGGCGGCCGACGAGGCATCGAGGCCTGCGGGGCCGAATCCAAGGGCGGCCTCGCCGCGGCAGACGCGGGAGACGGTCCTTCATCTGGAAAGGCGAAGGCGCTCATCATCGGCTGGTCGGGGATGTCGCCAAGGACCTGCTTGAAGTCGGCTGCGCGACGCGGCACGCCACCTTTTGCGGCGACCACCTCGATGCCGTCGTTCAGGTCCGAAGCGATCTTCCGGCAGATTCCGCGGAACCGGCTCGGCTGCAACTGGTCCAGTTGGCCCTGAGCAAGCTTGAGGGCCTCGCTTCGGAACTGGCGCAGCGGCCGCGTGTGCTCGACAATGCTCAGGAGCAGCCCGACGAGGGCGGCTGCGACTGCGACCATGATGGCCAGCCGCAGATTCGCGTGTTCCTTGTCGACGTCGTCGGATTGACTGAAGAAGCCGAGTGGACTGTCCACCGCATTGCGCTGCCGCCCCACGGCATACCCCGCCCCGAGCTGCCAAGCCTCTCCGGGCAAACGTGAGTACTGCACGCCGATTTGGCTGCTGAGCATGCGGACTCTGCTACGGCCCTTCTCCTGGTATTCCTTGTCGGCGCCGAGCCGGGCCATGTCTCCGAACATCTGGTCGAGCTGGCTGACGTCGAACCCCTCCGGCGCGCCGGTGGCGACTCGAGCTCCCTTGGAGTGGAACGCGATGACCGCGCCCGTCCGTGCCGAGAGCTCGCGCGCGAAGCGGTCGTCGACGATTCGCGCGCCGACGATCGCGCCGGCCGGCATCTGACCGAGTTCGAACTCGATGGGTCGTGCGACGACGCGATAGATGCGGTCGAGCACAAGCGTATCGTCACGGATGTATCCGTGCAGCGCGTCGGCAACCACCGGGTAGCCACCGAGCTCGAAGTGGCCCATCGCGCGCACCTGCTCGTAGCCCATATGCGCCACGACGCGACCGTGCTGGTCGACGGCGAACACCGCATCGAAGGCCTCTGCCTTGGGGATCGTGCCGTTGATCTTGGCGAGCGCCCTGGCCACGGCGTCCTGAGCATCGTCGGGGATCTTCTTGTCGGAGTCCGACGACTTCTGCAGGTTCTTCGCCAGATCCTGGTCGACGGCGAACCGGATGAGCTGTGCCGCGCGGTCTCGCGCGTCGCCGCGCAGATACCAGGCCACGACTTGACTATCCGAGTTGAGCGCCTCGCTCATCGTACGGTCGCCGGCCCGGTTGTACATGCTCATCGCGAGGTAGAGCACGAACACCGCCGCGCCGAGAAGGAGGGACAGCGTAACGTACCAGAAACGCGACAGTAGCATCAGTCGTTGTCGTCCTTCTTCGCGGGTGCCTTGTCCGCAACCTTGATAGGCTTGTTCTTGAGGTCGATGTCGCGCGTGGTCACGCGGGCATCCACAGCCGTCCCAACGGGCTTGCCGGCGAAGTACGGTTGAATCGTGTAGTCTCCAGGGTCGAGCGACAACAAGAACTCGCCCTTGGGTGAGGGATACACGATGCTCACCGTCCGTGGCTCGCCGACGACCCACATTCTGACACTGGGCGCGAGCTCATCACGGATTTCGAAGACGCCGGGACCGGGAACGCTCCAGGCGCGCGTGTCGCCGCCCTTGGTCTCGCTGGCTGGGAAACTTGCCAGCCCGACGCCATAGAGGGCGTGGGAGAAGGGATCGGCGTTCAGGAACACGATCTTGGTTCCTGGGCGGGCTACCAGGGTCACGGGTGCTGTACGACCGCCGCCGACCCGGACCTGTATGGCCTCCTGGGGCGGCGGCATCGACTCCGCACCGAGCGCCGCGACACACAGCTCCCGGGGGATGTACGGAAAAAGCGCCCGGAACACGCTGCGCACCGTAGTCACTGGCTCGCGGAACGAATAGCCGTGCTCGGACGGATTCTTGGCAGCGAGCCAAACCGGGTTGCGCAGTTCAAGATAGCCGGTGACCTTCCCCTGAACCAGCGCCCCGTCCGAAGTGCTGGCGAAGCCGATCAGAGCAGCCATGCAGGACGCACCGATGCCCCATCCCCTCGCTCGAGTCCACCAGGCGCGACGTCTGGAGCACTCTGGCCCCTTCGATTCGTTGCGTTTCATAGCATTCAGGCACGCTAGTCGAGAGTGCCGCAGGACGGAAGACGTACCTTTCGAGAACCAGGTCGGCGCCAAGTCCACGGGCCGCTTCCCGCGAGGAGACAAACGTACAATTTGACGGCAAGCGCCAGCAAATCCGGTCAAGCAGCGGGCGGCCTCGCGAGCCTCAGCGCGCGATCGGCCCCGGATGTGGGTTCGAGGAGGGGTCGCGCGCGAACGTGCGCGCTGCGCTGTCTTCCCAGCTGCAGGATGCACAGCGCTCGCGCTGTCGAGCTGGGTCGATCAGAAAGACCCACAATGTGTGCGCGACTCCAGTCCATAGAGGAACGGGTCGGCATCACCGACCCGTTCGTGCGTTCCTTACCGCGTGAGCCGTGATCGCGCGCTTGGCTGAACCCCTAGCTCAACTAGGTGGGTGACTC
>JAFGIS010000153.1 GCA_016929495.1 Polyangiaceae bacterium
GGCGGCGACGCCGAAAACGCACCCCTCGGCGGGCGAGGGTGCGTTTTCGGCGTCGCCTTTGGCGTGGTCTGCTGCGTGTTCGGTGCTGTAGGTCCTTGTTTTGTGCGCGGCAATCAAACTGATTGCCGCTCTAGACCTCGATCGGAAGGCCCACAGCGGCCTTGGGGCCAGGTATCGGGCAACAAACGGTTTGCCTGGCGGCAAGCCGTTCATCGCTCTAGGCTACTAGTCTGGCGCCCTGGCTCGACAAGCAACCGATGCGCGCACCGGACTCATTTCGACGCTTCTTTGGTTGGCGTTGGTTTCCGTTCGTCGTCCCGGTGCTGCTCACGCTGCTGTACGTTCTGCTCGCGGTATGGCTGGTTCCCGACTCGTTTGCACCGGGAAGCGGCGACGAACCGAGCTCTGATCAGCCCGATGCTCGCAAGGGGACGAGCGCCGGGTCGCGCAGCAGCTCGACTACACGGTCACAGCGGGTGAGCAGCCGTTCCGCCGCACGGCTCGGTGGGCTTCGGAGACCGGCTGACGATTCGAGCGCGGACGACCAGGGCCCGGGCACCCCGGACGAGTCGCCGGGCGCGGAATCGGCGCCGGGCGAGCAGGAGGAACAGCCGGAGCCGGACGAGTCGGAGTAGCTGCCCCCGCTACTCTCGAGCGCGACGAGCGCGGATCGTTCGAGTCTCGGTCACGATGATGTCGCACGGCACGTCCGGCGGCGCGACCGGCAGCTCCGCGACGAGCTGAAAGTCATGGGCAACCGCCACGGACACGGCGGGCGGGCACACGTCAGGGAGGGTTGCGTCGTACCAGCCCGCGCCGTAGCCAAGCCGGTGGCCGCTCGGAGACACTGCCAGCGCAGGGACTACGACGAGGTCCAGTTCATCCCGGGCGGCCGACGTGCCTGTCGGCAGCGGCTCGGCGAAGCCCCGTCCACGGTCCGCGAGCTCCTCGAGCGCCATGACTCTCTGGAAACCCGTGAGGAATGCGTCGCCGGATGGAACCATGAACGGGTAGTAGACCGCACTGCCTCGGGCACGCAGCAGCGCGTCGATGGGCGCGAGATCCAGCTCCAGACGTCGGGTGATCGCCCTGAACAGAGCGACTCGATCGGCACGCACGAATTCAGGCAGTGCACCAAGCCGAGCGATGACCCGCTCTGTCCGCGCCTGCAGGACCGCCGGCGGAAGTGCCTTGCGCAGAGCCTGCATGCGCCGACGCAGATGGCGCTTCACTTGCGCTCCCGCTGCGGCAACGGTCCGAGGATCGAGCTTCAGAGCCAGGGTCGCCATGTGGGACCGCCATTGTACGTCGCAACACAATCACTGTCCCTCCGAACCACGATGCTCTTCTGCGTCGAGGATGCGCAGCACCTGTCGACGGGCCACCTCGAACGGACTCTGCCGGGCCGTCGGGGCGCGCTGGAGGCCTGCGGCTGTCGCCGCCCCGGCGAATTCCACGAGGCAAGCGACCCACACGGCCGTGGCGCCGCCCCAGGCCGCGCCGTCGTAGGCGCACGCGGCAGCGCCCAGTGCCGCCGCCCCCTGGACCGCCTCCGTCCCAACAGCGCGGAGCCTGAACGGACGCTGGAGCAAGGCGAGCCTGGCGACGCCGAGCGCGCAGACGGCCGTCAATCCGGCGACCAGGGGAGTCGGCCACCACACTGCGGTCGGCAGACCGAGCGCCGTCGCGAGGCCGGCTGCCGCTGCTCCACGGCCCCACGAAGGCGACGCCCACAGCAAGAAGAGCGGCACGACGCCCAGCGCATACACCGAGAGCGCCACGTCCGCACCGAGCGCGCGCCGCACGCTCGAGATCCAGAGCAGCGCCCCGGCGCCGGACAGAGCGGCAAAAAGCATAGCGAGCCCAAAAGAGGGTCTGGTCATGTCTCTCCTTGCGCCGATTCGGTAGCTCGGGCGGCACGCCGGCGCTTGCGCTTCAGAAGCTCGAGCTCGACCTGCTCGTCTTCGATGATTTCCGGCTGGTCCATGCCTTCGGGCACGCCTTTTTCCATGAAGGGACGCGCCCTGGCTTGGAGGTCCGCGAGAGCGGTCTGCTGCTCTGCCACCAAGGCTTGCAGGCTGTCGCGTTCCTCTTCGATACGGGCGAGTTTCGCGCTGATCCGTTCGAGCGTCCGCTGGCGCTCGAGCAGACGTACCAGAGCGAAGCGCGCCAGGTCCTCCCGGTCCTCCTCGAGCGCGATGTCCACGTCGCGCTCGAGGTTCGAGCAACTCTGCTGCATCGAATGTCGTTCGCTTTCCAGCTGCTCGGCTCGACTCACGAGCTCCCGAAGCCGAGCACGATTGGTTTCCAGGGCATGCGCCGCGTCGCCGAGGTGCGCCTGCAGTGCTGCGGCCCGGTCGTGAGACGACCCATGGGCGCAGGGAACCACCGACGATAGAGCGCGCTGTAGACGTTCGAGCCAGAGCATGGCCGGGACTCAGTAGCCGGCCTTCGCGTCGGCGTTGACGTAGGAACCGTGGTTGCGTTGGATGTAGCCGTCGGCTTTCTGACGTTTGGCTTCCATGGATCGAGCCGGCGCTGGTGCAGCCTGGGCCTTTTTGGCTAGCCGGCCGCTATTCTCGAGCTTCGAGAGACTGTCGAGCACCTTCTGGCTGCCGAGCGATCGGGCGAGCGCGCTGTGTCGACGCGCGTCGGCGAGCTCGCGATCGACGTCCGCAGGTGTGCCCCGAGAGATCGCATCACCCAGATTCTCCTGCGCACGGTTGAGCTCTTCGTTCACGATGGCGCGTTCCCAGACGGGAGCATGGATCTGGGAACGAAACACGTTCCAGTCGTCGACGCACTGCACCGGTGGCAGGCTGCCGGCCGGGAGGCTGTGGTAGCCCTCGCCGCTGCGGAAGCGGGCCGAGAGCTCCCCGATGCCCAGCTCACTCACTCGGTCGGAAGAGACGGTCAGGGTGAGCCAGATCCTGCGCTCGTGACCCGTGTACAGACTGCCCAGCGGCACGATGACGTCCCTGCCCTCGTACTGGAACGGGAGCCCCATGACCCGTACGAGTCGCACGCCCGGTCCCGGTCTGAACACGAGCGAGACCGACGAGGCGTACGTCTGCGAGGCCGTCCTGAGCTCGGCGTCGAAGAACTCGGGCAGCACCTCGAGCTTGGCCAGGTAGTAGAACGCGCCGGTGCCTGCGCTGGCCAGCGAGGCCATGAGCCGCTCGTCGAAGTCAGCGCCGATGCCCATCGTGCTCAGGACGGTGTCTCCGCGCACGGCGCGCTGCGCGCGCCGCATCAGACCGGAGAAAGAAGCGTCGCCCGTGTTCGCCAGTCCGTCTGACAAGAGCAGCATGCGGCGGGCACGATGGGCGGTCCGCGCGCGCTCGATCAGGCCGAGCCCCAGGTCGAGTCCCGCGCTCATGTTCGTGCTGGACTGGACCTCGAGACGATCGACGATCGAAAGCCACGACTGACGGGCGTAGGAAGTGGCGTAGGAAAGCGGTACCAGCGTCTGGGCGTCGCTGCTGTACGCAACCAGGCCGAACCGATCGTCATCGCCCAGGCGCCCGATGAGCTCGCGCAGGGCCTGCTGCGCGAAGTAGAACTTGTCCCCGCGCATCGAGCCAGAGCGATCCAGGACCACGACGATGTCGGTAGCCGTGCGCGAACGGCCGTCGAGCCCAGGCGGGGTGTTCAGAGTCACTTCCACGTGCACCGTGTCATCGCGGTGCCGGAGCACGGCGCCGCGATCGAGCTCGGCGCGGATCGTCACCCCACGCCCGTGAACCTCGATGGCTCGGGAAGACACCGCCTTGTTGGGTTTCCCAGAGGCATCGCGCAAACCGACATCGGAGCTTTGGGCCGAATCGCGCGACGACGTGCCGAACGCGCCTTTCGCGTAGGCCTTGTAGGCCGAGTTGAGGCCGAGCGTCACCACGACGAGCCCGGCGATCACGAGCCACTTGAGTCGACTGGATAGGGTCATGAGGCCTCCCTGTGGGGTCGGGGTATGCCTCTATTCGTAGCCGATGCGGCGCCCCGCGTTGGGAAAGGTTCGGTAAATCCGCGTCCTGTCGGTTTTACGTTCGCTTAACGTGTGCTGGCCCCTGGCCTCCGCTACACTGTCTCTGGTGAACGACAGAGCGGCTAGTGGGTTGGCGCACATTCTGGTCGTCGAGGATGAGCCGAGCATTCGTCAGGGCCTGTGCGACGTGCTGACCTACCGCGGCTACGCCGTCGACAGCGCCGACAACGGCAGAGACGCTCTGGCCAAGGGTGAGCAAGGGCAGTTCGATCTGATTGTGCTCGATATCATGCTCCCCGAGCTGGATGGCCTGAGCGTATGCCGCTCTCTGCGCAGCAATAACCGGGAGGTGCCGGTATTGATGTTGACAGCCAAGGGCGACGAGCAGGACGTTCTCAACGGCTTTGACGCCGGTGCCGACGACTACGTGACCAAGCCGTTCAGCGTCCGCGAGCTTCTCGCACGCGTGCAGGCGCTGCTCAAGCGCAACTCGCGTCTGAGCACGGCCGCGTTTCGCGCCGGGCCCTTCGAAGTGCTGCCCGAACGAGGTTGCGCGCGCTCGAACCAGACCCAGGTCGAGTTGTCTGCCCGCGAGATAGCGATCCTTCGCCTGCTCACCGATGACCCCGGCCGGATCGTCAGTCGGCGCACGCTGCTGCGAGACGTCTGGGGCATGAGCAACGCGGGTGCCGTGGAAACGCGCACCGTCGACGTGCACATTGCCAAGCTCAGGAAGAAGCTCGGCCTCGAGGCAGCCCAGCTGCTCGAAACCGTGCGAGGTCAGGGATACCGATGGTGCGACTCAAGCCACTGACGCGCCTGCGGCTCGGTTTTCTGGTGCTCGGCGCCTTGCTCCTCGGCCCCCTGGGGCTGTTGTGGTCGACGGCCAACCAGCGCCTCGAAACCCAGCGCCGGCTCCGCCACGAGGTCGTCGGTGAACGGATCTTCGACGAGCTCGAACGCGAGCTGACGGACCTGCTCGATCGCGAGTCACGGCGCCCGAGCCTGGCCTACGATGCGCCCACGAGCGCGGACTCCTGGGCTCCGTTCGTCGTCGGCTATTTCACCGTGGGGCGCGCAGGGCCCGAAGTCCTTGCCAAGAGCGAGCTGGCCCCGGAGCGGCGGCGAAGGATGGCGTGGGCCCTGGCACGGTGGGAGAAGCGCCCCGGCGCGGCGGGCCCCGCAGCCGAGCCCAGCCGCGAGATGATACCCGAGCGAAGCCAGGCCGAGGGCAAAGCGCAACCCGCAACGCCTGCCCCTGCGCCAGCCGCTATGCCCAAGCGCGCCGCCACGGACGGACGCGCAGCTCCGCGATCCAGTCCGGATATCCTGAAGCAACTCAATCGGGCCGGAGAAGTCCGTCAGCAGCGCGCTCCGGCCGCGTCGAAGAATGAACACGACATGCTTGCCTACTAGACCGGACCCGAGCCGGACCGCGGTCCGCCCGGTGCTCTGGTGCTCGGCGTCTCTGCTTGCCGCGGCCGTGCTGCTTCTGTCTGCTCGCGCAGGCGCACAGTCCGATGCCACGCCGTTCAGCGCCGTCGACGTGGGCCGTGACACGCTCGTCTTCGCACGACCGCGCGGCACGAGCGCCGAGTACGAGGGATTCGTGGTGGACACCCGCGCCTTGATCAGCACGCTCAAGACGCGCGTGCTCGAAGCGAGCGGTCTGGGCGAGGTGGCCGAGGTCACGGAGACGGGCGAGGTGCGCACTCTGCGCTCGTCCGCGAAAGGCCAGGGCGTGACCGAACGGCCCTA
>JAFGIS010000154.1 GCA_016929495.1 Polyangiaceae bacterium
CAGTTTGCCAACCGCGGCGGCGACGCCGAAAACGCACCCCTCGGCGGGCGAGGGTGCGTTTTCGGCGTCGCCTTTGGCGTGGTCTGCCGCGTGTTCGGTGCTCTAGGTCCTTGTTTTGTGCGCGGCAATCAAACTAATTGCCGCTCTAGCTCAACAACACCATGGTCGCAGTCTGGTTGATATGTCCTATGTACGACTCCCCGTACGTGGAGAAGCCAATCGTGGGCACGTCCTGGAACAGGCCCGCGTAGGCCTCACATTCGCCCTTCCGCTCGAGCTCCAGGGTACGCAGAATGCAGTTGAACTGGATGATGCCTTCCACCTTGCCTAGTTCGGCACGCTTCTGGTCGAGCTCGCGGCGAGTCTCTGCGACGATGCTCCGTGATCGGAGCATCCGTAGCGCCATGCCGCGTTTGACCTGGCAGTAGAACACGACGGACTCGCCCTTCAGCTGTTGTGGGCTGCGTACGAAAGGCTCGTCGGCAGACACGAGCAACCCGAGTGGTTGGTCCAGGAAATGCCCCGGCAGTTCATCGATGGACACGCCGAGGACGCGCGCGTACTCGAGCGCGGCCGGACGGCCATTGAATTCTCGTACCGTGCGAGTTGCCTCGTCGACGTCGGTCACCTTCAACACGTCGTCCAGTACGTCGAAGCTCTGCGTCTTGAGCAGCGCATACGGGCGCTCCATCTCCATCAACGCAACCGCGCTGGTTCCGCCACGGGGCTCGAAGTTCACGAAAACGCGCGTCGCCTGGAATCGAAGGTCATCGCCGGCCGAGCCGCCGACGAACGGCAAGTTGCTGCGGCTGGTGATGGCCGCCATGACCGCCTCTTCCGAGCCACTCAGCCCATCGTGCAACACGAGTCCGAGATGGCGTGTACCATCGAGTTGTCCGGGCGCGCGACCGAGGGCGCGGCACACCTCGTTGAGCGCTCTGTCCACCGCCCCATCGTCTCGAGGATCTTCGATCGCGGCCACCGCGACGTTGGGCGCGATGGTTGCGTCGAGAGCCATGAGCACGACCGAGCCCTTGAGCATCTCACCAGTAACGATCTCGCCGGCGGTGCTCGCACCCAGCGAGATGACCCCCGGGAAGCACGCTTTCATGGCCGAGCCCAACGCTGTGGGCTCATACTTGGACGACGCGAAGAACAGGATGAAAGTCGGTGAGATCCCGGTGAGTTGCGCCTTCAAGTCGGCCGCAAGCCGCCCAGGGTCCTGTTCCTTGGAATGTGCGATGCGGAGCGCCATCTCTCTACTCCTGGTGGTAGGGCTTGAGGGCGGCCGGCCTAGCGCCCCTGCAATCGGAAGTCGTTGATCATCTTGCGAAGCACACGTACGTGCTCGGGATCGTCCGGGTCGGTCGGCCCCACGGCATCAGGGTCGATGCCGTGCAGAATCAGATGTGCCCTCAGAAAGTGATCGGTCCCCTTCGCCTTGCCCTGGGCGGTGCGCAACTGAATCAGCTCGTCGATCAGTGCTCGGGTCTGGCTGGCCATTGGACCGCGCTCGGATTCGCTTGAGGACTACGGCTCCGGCGGACGCGCAGTTTAGGGGTACCGCCACCATACAGAGTATCCAGGCTCGTGGCGCCTTCGGACAACGGTCGTCCGGTCGAGTACGCCGCGCCGCTCGGTAGGGTCTCGGCCAAGACACGGTCTGGTCAGCCGCCCATCTTGTTCGGCTGCGCGTGTGCCTTTCGATCGGCACACGCTGTAGACTCGGCGCGTGGCTGACGACCGCGTTGCGTTTTTCTGGCGTCCATGGCTTGCGTTGGCGTGTTTTGTTCGGGTGCTGTTCGACGGGCACTACGCGGCGCTGGTGCAACGGGCAGCCAGGGGCGAGCTGAACAGGGTCACCGAACCCCCCATGGACAACCGAATGACTCAGCCGACTCTGCCGGATGGAGTCGCGCCCAGCCCGGGCAGAGAACCTTCGGTCGAGGCGGCGCTGCAGCTGCTCGGCGTACTGCAGCGAGAAGGACGGTTCGTCGACTTCCTCGAACAAGACATCTCCGGCTTCGAGGACATGGCCGTCGGCGCGGCCGCGCGCGTCGTGCACGAGGGCTGCCGCCGCGCCCTCAGGAGCCGCGCGCACATCGTTCCGGTGCGACAGGAACCAGAGGGCGCGACGATCGAGCTGGAGGAGGGATTCGATCCCGCCGCGATCAAGCTGACGGGCAACGTGGGGGCGGCTGAGCCGAAGCGAGGGGTGCTCAAGCACCGCGGGTGGCGAGCCGAGTCGTTCCAGCTGCCGCAAGCGGTCGGATCGCATGATGCGACGATTCTGGCGCCCGCAGAGGTGGATCTGTGAGCGTGCGGCGGCGGCCGAAGCGACAGGGGCGGCTCTTCGAGGAAGAGGTGCAAACGTGACGGACGCAGCGTTCGGCGTGGGGATCGACCTCGGAACGACACACACGGCGTTGGCGCGCGCGGCTCTAGGGCATCGTGGGGCAAGGCCCGACGTCGTGCAGGTGCCGCAGCTGGTAGCACGCGGCGTGGTCGAGGCGCGCCCACTTCTGCCGTCTTTCGTCTACTTCGCGCATCCGAGCGAAGGCGCCTTGGCGTTGCCCTGGGACCAGGAGCGTCGCTTCGCGGTGGGCGAGCTCGCTCGGGCCCGGAGCACAGATGCCCCGACGCGCGTCGTCTCGAGTGCGAAGAGTTGGCTGTCGCACACCGGTATCGATCGGCGGGCGTCGGTGTTGCCCCTCGGTGCTCCGGTAGATGTCGAGAAGATCTCGCCGGTCGAGGCGGCTTGGCGGGTCTTGGACCATCTGTCGGAAGCCTGGCGCGCAGCCTATGCTTCTTCGGCGAAACCCCTCGGGGAACAGCCGGTGGTACTCACGGTCCCGGCTTCGTTCGACGCCGCTGCTCGCGACCTGACGGTCGAGGCGGCGTACGCGGCGGGTCTGGAAGACGTCACGCTGCTCGAGGAACCGCAAGCGGCGCTGTACGCGTGGATCGACGCTCAGGGCGAAAACTGGCGCCAACACCTCAAGGTGGGCGATATCGTTCTGGTGGTCGATATCGGCGGAGGCACGACGGATTTCTCTGCGATCTACGTCTTGGATCGCGAAGGGGAGCTCGAGCTTCGGCGCATCGCGGTCGGTGACCACATCTTGCTGGGCGGCGACAACATGGATCTGGCGCTTGCGCACGCGCTGCGGGCGGGCATGCCTGACCAGGGCGCGTCGCTGGACCGCTGGCAGCTCGCGGCGCTGACGCATGCGTGCCGCTCGGCGAAAGAGCAGCTGCTGCAAGGCCCCGGTCCAGACGTGGCGCCCGTGGTGGTGGCCGAGCGGGGCGCCGCCCTCGTAGGCGGGGCGCTGCGCCTGGAGCTCGGTCGCGAGCTCGTGGAGAGTGTGCTCGTCGACGGCTTCCTTCCTCAGGTTGGGCCGGAGGCTCGTCCTGCGCTGCGACAACGCAGTGCGCTCACCGAGATTGGGCTGCCCTACGCGGCAGACCCGGCCGTTACGCGACACCTCGCGACCTTCCTCGTGCGTCAAGCAGCGGCGGGAGCCGAGCTGCGAGGCGCGGCGGCAGCCAGCGGCGAGTCGTCAACCCACGGCACACATATCCTGCCATTCACGAAGGTGCTGCTCAACGGCGGCGTTCTGAAGGCGCCCCTGCTTCGCGAGCGGTTGCTCTCTACACTCAACCGTTGGCTCGAGCTTCAGGGATCCGCTCCGGCCACACTGCTGCCCGGCGATGACCCGGAGCTCGCCGTGGCACGCGGCGCGGCCTACTTTGGTCTGGTACGGCGCGGCAACGGCGTTCGGATCCGAGGCGGAACGGCAAGGGCGTACTATGTCGGGGTGGAAAGCCCGGTGCCGGCCGTTCCCGGGATAGAGCCGCCGATCACGGCCGTGTGCGTTGCGCCGTTCGGTATGGATGAAGGGAGCGAGGCGCAGGTGCTGGATCGTGAGCTCGGTTTGGTCGTGGGCGAGCCGGTGAGTTTTCGATTTCTTGGATCCACCGTGCGTCGCGATGACGCGGTGGGCACGGACGTCGAGCGCTGGGCTCCCGGGGAGCTCGAAGAGCTGGCGCCGATCGAGGTCACCTTGCCCGCCGAAGGTCGCGTCGAGGGCGACGTCGTACCGGTTCGGCTGAGCGCGCAGATAACGCCGGTCGGAACACTGCTGCTCGAGGCCGTTCCGGCGAAACCATTGGTCGAAGACGAGCGCTGGAAGCTCGAGCTCAACGTTCGCGGACGGTAGAAGGGCGTCGCCCCACGCCTGCGCTCGCTTCTCTTCGTGGGCTATGGTTCCGGTCGAGGCTCCGCCATACGTGGCGTTGCGCGCTCCCCGTACTCGGCAAAGAGCCGGCCCCAAGGCGTGCTCGATCGCCAGGACTCGAAGGTGGCTCGGTCTTTGCGCGGCCAGCGGTAGTAGTCGTGATAGGCTTCGCTGCCCAGCACGAACGCGTGCACCAGCGGTGTGTGGAAGAAGAGTTTCTGAAACCGCTTCAACGGGCCGAACCACATCACGTCTCCCACCCGGCTGGCGGCGTTGTCCCCCACCGAGAAGCCCCAGTTCTGGCCCGCGATACTGGTGCCGACGACCTCGATCTCCGAAGGGTCACCGACGCCCAGCCCGTCCTCGTGGGCGAGCCGGATGAACGGTAGGCTCATCGGATCGAAGCCCATCAACTTGGCCGCGACCGCGTCGATCGCGACCTGGTCGGCACTGGCCAGCATGACGTTCTTCGTCACGGGGATCATGGTGCGCGGACCAGGCCCGTTGCCAGCGGTCGTGCCATCCATGATCGCAAACAGCCCGGAGTGGATCTCCTTCTGGATGGCCAGAAGATCCACGAGCGTTTCGTGGATCCAGGTATGGGTGTAGTGCCGGCGTGTGCTGAGCAGGCCGCCAAAAGCGTTCTTCATGGCGCCCGTGGTCGTGGTGTAGATGTGGCACTTGACGGTCGGCAGATGCACGATGTTCTTGCCGAAGAAGTAGTCCGGCAACCTGAGCCCCTGCGGGAAGACCTTGTGCAGCACGCGCAGCCGCGTCTTCGGCCGGTAGTCTACCCACTTCATGTCCTGTTCGCGGAAGTTGTAGAGCACGGGGACGCCGTAGCGCCTCAACACAGGTAGGTAGTGGTTCAGGTCCTCTCCCTTGAACGCGTCGGTGACGACGGTCTTGTTCTGGACACAGCTCAGATCCGAGAAGCCGGCGTCGCGCAGCGCCACCAGTGCGCCCTCGAGCTGCCAGGGCGTCGTATTGGCTCCGGGGAACGGGTAGTGCCACGAGATATTGTCTTTGAGAATCGTGGTGGCATTTCGGTCGAGGGACTTGGCCATCCCTGACAGGGAGCAGAGCTCACCGATGTCCTCCAGGATCGACTCGGGCTTGACGCTGAGGACCGCGACTTTGGCTTTCATGGAGCCTAGTTAGCGCGCAAATCGCCCGGGGTGTAGGGCTTGCGAACGCGGGCTCATCGGCCGGTACGCTCGCAGAGCACCGCGTGGCCGAAACGATGCATGGCGATCCCCCTGAGGCCTCGCCGTCCGACGCCCCGCCGTCCGCGCTCACAGCACGTCTTGCAGCTGATCGCGCGTCAGGGGCTTGAGCACGACCTTGGCCACTTCGCCGCGGGGAGCATCGGCGGGGGCCACCCCATCGCCCAGGGCCGCGCACAAGACCACGGGGAGCTCGGGGCGCAACGCGTGTAGCTCTCTGGTGAGGCGCATCCCGTTCATGTGCGGCATGTACTGGTCGGCGACAGCCATCTTGAAGCGTTGTGGCGCCGACGCAAACACCCTCAATGCCTCGGCAGGACTCTGGAAAGCAGCGACCTTGTGCCCCAGCCCCCTGAGCAGCATGCTAGCCAGGTTGAGATGCACGTCTTCGTCGTCTACGACGAGGATGGTATCCGCGATGTCGGGCTCCTCGTTGGCGAAGGCCTGGTCGCCGTTGCCGCTCGCACCCGCACGGGCGTCGGCGGTTGCGGTCCTCCCATCCCGCGGCAGTATCAGCGCGAACACGGTGCCCCCTGGGCGGGAGGAGGAGAAGGAGACCTCGCCTCGCAGGTAGTTTTCACCGAGGAGCTTCATGGCGTACGTTCCGATTCCTCGACCTTCGCCCTTAGTGGAATACGACCGCTCGAAGATGTGGCACTGATGCGCTGGTGCGATTACGGCTTCGTTGTGCACGAAAAACGCAGGCCGCCCCCCTCGCCACTCGAACCAGGCGCGGACGACTCCACCCCGCTCGGTGGCTTCGAGCGCGTTCTTGACCATGTTCACGAGCACGCGCAGGACGAGCCGGGCGTCGCTGACGAAGTCCGTATCGCCGGAAGGCACGCTGATCTCGAGCTGTCGGCGTGACACTAGCCCGCTGTCCGCGAAGGTCTCGTTGAGATTCTCCAGCAGGCGCGCCGCGCTGCAGACGACGTGGCGAACCGGCAACTGACGACTCTCCGCCTGAATCAAGGCGCGTTGCGCGTCGAGTTCATCCCTGAGTCGGCGCAAAAACGTTACCACGGCAACGGCGGCCCCGTCGCTGACGCCGTTCGCGAGTGTTTCGCCCCACGCGCTCATGGCGGTGACCGTGTTGGAGATGTCGTGCAGGAAGACCCGCTCCAGCATATCACGCCGCTTGAGGGCACTGATGTCGTGCAGCACGAACGTTGTCAGTCTCCGCTCGCCGAGCACGAGCGGCGTCGCGCGGACGCTGAAGTCCACGGCCGAAAGCTCGTTGTCGCGCCTCATCGTCAAGCGACACTCGCCGGTGGCGGGACGATCGATCTGCTGACTGGCGAGAATCGCGAAGACGGCGCCGCACGTGCGGCAATGCTCGCCCGTGCCGCACCCGTTGGGTCCGTCCGTGTAGTGCGCGCAACTGAGCAGCTCGCCGGGGCGCAGCCCCACCACGGTGGGCTGTCCGTCGCGCCGAAGCGAATCCAGAATGGCTTGGTTGGCCGCCACGACTTGGCGCCGTGCGTTGAGAATCAGCACATGCCCCTGGACTGCGTCGAGAATCGCCGTGACAATCGGGTGATCGAGGCACAGCTGGTACTCCTCGATGAGCTCGCGAGCCGGGGCACGCTCTGCCGGAGCGAAGCAGGTTGCCTGCCAGTGCGTGCTGGGCGTCTGTTCCGTTGTCTGCATGGATCCCCCTGGGGTGTCTCGAGTGGTACCCGCGTGCCCTTCGGACGGCCGATGTCACATCGACAAATCACCGCGATCTTTGCCGAGAAGGGCTCGCCAAGCGCCCGTCTGTATCCCTCATGCGGTCGAGTGTGGCCCGTACTTCGAACGGCTGTCAATCGGGCCGTTGCCCGTGAGAACCCCGCCAATAGAACACGGAAGGCGGGGGCTTGGGGCCCCGCGCAGAGCTTGGTGCGCGAGGACCAGGGCCCGTCGGCATCCACTCCGGGACCCACACGTGCACAGCTTGCTGCGCCGCGCTCGCCCGGACTTCGTGCGTCATGCCTGCCGTTGTGCCCCCGGCGCAGCAGTGGTTTGATGCCCTGCTTCGTAATGACTGGTGTCAGGTTTCTGCACACGGCCGACTGGCAGCTCGGCATGCGGCGCCACTATCTGGATGAGGACGCGCTCCCGCGCTTCGCCCAAGCTCGCATCGAGGCCATTCGGACCATCGCGGAGCTGGCACGAGCCGAGAACACGATGTTCGTGTCCGTCTGTGGCGACGTGTGGGAATCCAACCAGCTGAGCCCACGAGTCGTCGGCCGTGCTCTGGAGGCGCTGTCCACGATCCCTTGCCCAGTCTATCTTCTCCCGGGCAACCACGACCCGCTCGACTCGGGGAGCGTCTACCGCAGTCCCGCCTTTGCCGGCACGCCGTCGAACGTTCACGTGATCGAGACGCGATCCCCGGTCACGGTGGCTCCCGACGTGGAGATCTTCGGCGCCCCCTGGAGAAGCAAGACGGTTCGCCGTGACTTGGTCTCCGAAGCGTGCGCTGAACTCGAGCCGATGCGCACGGGCGTTCGAATCTGCCTGGGACACGGTATCGTGGACGAGCTGGCGCCGAATCGCAACGACCCCGCGGCGATTTCACGTCGTGCGATGGACGCAGCGCTCGCGGACGGTCGCGTCCACTATTTCGCGCTCGGCGACCGTCACTCGACGACCCGGGTTGCCGAGCGCATAGGCTACTCGGGCTCACCGGAGCCGACGGACTACGACGAGGTCGACTCGGGCAATGTCGTCGTGGTCGACCTGTCGCGCGATGCGTGCACGGCGCGCGCCGTGCGGACAGCCAAGTGGCGCTTCCTGCGTGAGACATTCGAGCTGTCGTCGATAGAGGACGTCGCCGACACAAGCAGAAGGCTGCTACAGCTGCAGCACAAGGACACGACCATCCTCAAGTTGACGCTCAAGGGCTCCCTGAGTCTCGGCGCCAAGGCGCAGCTCGACGCGAACCTCGAGCAAGCTCGAGCGCTCTTCGCAGCTCTGGAGATCTGGGAGCGCCACACGGATCTGGTCGTTCTTCCGGACCGGCTCGATCTCGAGAGTCTGGGACTCTCTGGGTTTGCGCGTGCAGCGCTCGATGAGCTACGCGAGGCAGTCAGTCGGGGTGGCGAGGGGGCCGGGGTGGCCCGTGACGCGCTCGCGCTGCTCTACAGGCTGGCTGCGCGAGGCGTGTCGTGAGGATCCACCGCATTCGGCTGCACAACTACCGCGGCGTGGTCGACCGGGTGGTCGAGCCTGATCCCACGGGCGTCACGGTCGTCGAGGGCCCGAACGAAATCGGCAAGTCGTCGCTCGCCGAGGCACTCGACCTCATCCTCGAGAATCTGGACGACACCAAGAAGCAGGCGGTTCGCCGCGTCCAACCCGTGGATCGTGACGTCGGACCGGAAGTCGAGGTCGACCTCGAGTTGGGGCCCTACCGCTTCTCGTTCTCCAAGCGCTTTCTCAAGCGACCGGAGACCCTGCTCCGAATCACCGCGCCCAAGCCCGAGAACTACACGGGTCGCGAGGCACACGAACGCGTGCAGCGCATTCTGGCCGAGGGACTGGACTCGGATCTCTGGAAGGCGCTTCGTGTCCTGCAGGACCGAGGCGTCGACCAGGCCTGCCTCGCGCACGCTGCCTCGCTCACGCAGGCCCTGGACAGGGCAGCTGGCGGGGAGGTGGCAGGCGAGCGCGATCACGGGATCTTCGAAGCCGTGCGTGCAGAATACTGCGCGTATTTCACCGAGACAGGCCATCCGAAGAAGCTACGGACCGATGCGGCGATGGCCGTACAGGAAGCCCAATGCGAGGTATCTGGTCTCGAACGTGAGCTTCGGGCCGTCGAAGAGCTGGTCGACCGCGCTGCAAGCCTGGAGCGCAGAGTGGTGGAGCTGAAACAGCGGGTACTCGAGGCGGACAGTATCAAGGCGGCACGCGAGAAGGAGGTCAGTCAAATCGCCCAGCAGGAGGAGAAGCTCGCGCTGCTCAGACTCAAGAGCACGCAGGCTGCCGAAGCCGCTCAGCGACGACTTCAGGAGTCCAAAGCGCGCCAGGAGCTCGTCGGCAGGGTGAGGCAGGCTGCGACGCAAGTGGCTGAACTGCGTCAGCGGGAAGCTGGCACCAGGGCCGCTTTCGAGCAGGCAACCGCGGCTCTGGACACGGCAAGCATGGCCCTCGAGAAAGCGGAGAAGGAGGCTGGGGATGCCCGCTCGCAGGCGGACATCGGCGCCAAGGACGAGCAGTACCACCGCGACAGGCTGGACTTGGAGCTGCTCGGGGAACGCCGCCAGCGCATCGAGTCTTGGCGGGCCGAGCGTGAGCAGGCCCAGGAAACCCTGGACAGGACCAAGGTCGATGACCAGCTGTTGGAGCAATTGCGCAAGGCGAACGGGGAGCTTGTGCGGCTTGGAGCACAGCTCGAAGCCGGAAGCCCAAGGCTGCGTATCACGGCGTTGGCCGAGCTCGCGTTCGATCTTGGACCCGCTGCTCGCGCGCTTCGGGCGGGAGAGTCCTTCGAGGAGACCGTCGGCGAGAGAACCTCCGTGCGTATCCCCGGGGTGGCCGAAGTCGAGGTCATCGCCGGGACGAGCCTGAATGAGCTGGTGACCAGCCGCGACAAGGCGCAGGCGCGGCTCCGGTGTCTGCTCGACCAGGCTGGGATCGAGGGGCTCGAGGAGGCCGAGCACTCGCGTCTCGCGCGCCGCGATGCAGAGCAGAAGGTCGAAGCGGCTGACCGAGCGATCGAGCAAGATCTGCGTGATCTCACGGTGGAGGAGATGCTGGGCAGAATCGCACGCCTAGAGTCCAGGGTGGAGAGCTACCCGGCAACACGGGCGGCAACGATGCCGATGCCCGTCGACCTCGATGCAGCGCGGACGGCGAGGCAACGTGCCGAAGAGCGCCGCGAGCAGGCGGACAGTGGACTCAGGGCTCAGAGGGCGAGGCACGAGGCGGCGAGCCGTCAGTTTCGCGAGATCCTGGCCGTGGACGAGCGCACTCGCTTTGAGGTCGCCTTCCATACCAAGCTCGTGGCGGAACATGAGCATGCGCTGGGAATTGCCCGCAACCACAGGGTTGACAGCCAACTCGCCCGCGACCTCGAACAGGCTCAAGACGCCGTGGCTCTCGCTGAGTCGGCCTGGGAGACGGCACAGCAGGCCCTGCGAGGCGAGGATCCGGACCGTGTTCGCCATCTGGCCAGCAATGCGCAGAACGCTTGCGCTCGACTGGCGCGCGAGCTGCGCCAGAGCGAGGACGAGCTGAACGCGGCGCTCGCGAACCTGGAGCTGCTCGGCGCCAAAGGCCTGTACGATGCGCTCGAGGATGCGAGGGCGCGGCTCGAGCACGCGCTCGGGCGCCGGCGCCAAGTGGACGCGCGCGCGGCCGCGGCGAGCTTGCTCTATGAGACGATGAAACGAGAGCGCGACGCCGCGCGCCGCGCGTATGCCGCGCCGCTTCGTGCCAAGATACTCGAGCTCGGTAGATACCTCTACGACCCTACGTTCGATGTCGAGCTCGACGACAGGCTCGCGATCATCCAGCGGACCTCCGGGGGCCTGACGCTGCCCTTTGAGAGCCTCAGCGTCGGAGCCAAGGAGCAGCTCGGCCTCATCGTCAGGCTTGCTTGTTCCCTGCTCGTGGACCCGGCCGACGGCGTTCCGCTCATTTTCGACGACACCTTGGGTCACACCGATCCCGAGCGGCTGGAGGGCATGGGCGCGCTCTTGAGCCACGCGGGCGAGCACTGCCAGATCATCATCCTGACTTGCAGCCCCAACCGCTTCCAACACATCGGCGCAGCGCGAGCCATCAGGCTTGTTGCCGGCGAGGGCGGAACGGTAGTCTGATCGTGGCGCCTTCGTCCGGCGTGCCCCGGGGGCCGCCTCCGGCGGCACCGCTCGTTGGCGATCGAGCACCTTGTCGGATCTGGGGAGCGCCGGTCAGTCTGCCCAGCCGTCCGACGCTCTGGCGCGACCTTCGAGCCGAGTTTGAGGGCAGACCCGAGCGGCCCGCGCTCAGCGTTCGGCGCTGACCCGCGCCAAACGCTCGTCGCGCTCCTCGGTTGCTGGGCCGGGCTCTGTTCCCGTGCTATGGCTCGTTTCCCTTCTCGCCCGCCCCATCGTAGAGGAAACCACGTGAAACGCGCGCTGATCACGGGCATCACAGGCCAGGACGGCTCCTATCTTGCGGAGTTCTTGCTGTCCAAGGGCTACGAGGTCCACGGCATCATCCGCAAAGCGAGCACCTTCAATACCGTCCGCGTCAGCCATCTGTACGTCGCGCCTCAGACAGGCGGCGTGCGCTTCTACATCCACTACGGCGATCTCTCGGACACCGGGAGGCTTTCGCCGCTCGTCGCCGAACTCAAGCCCGACGAGATCTACCATCTCGGCGCGCAAAGCCATGTTCGCGTGAGCTTCGACATTCCCGAGCACACGTGCGACATCACCGGGCTCGGCACGCTACGGATGCTCGAAGCCATTCGTCGCACGGGAATCAAGGCACGGTTCTACCAGGCCTCTTCGTCGGAGATGTTCGGCGCCACGCCTCCTCCGCAAAACGAGAAGACGCCGTTCTACCCGCGCTCTCCGTACGCCGCCGCCAAGGTCTTCAGCTACTGGACGACGATCAACTACCGAGAAGCGTACGACATCTACGCCTGCAACGGCATCCTGTTCAATCACGAGAGCCCGCGGCGTGGCGAGACGTTCGTGACGCGGAAGATCACCCGCGCGGTCGCCAACATCAAGGCCGGCAAGCAAGATGCGTTGTATCTGGGCAACCTCGACGCTCGCCGCGACTGGGGCTTCGCGCCCGAATACGTCGAATGCCAGTGGCTGATGCTCCAGCAGGACTCGCCCGACGACTACGTCATTGGCACCGGCGAAGCGCATACCGTACGCGAGTTCTGTCAGGCCGCCTTCGAGTACGCGGGGCTCGACTGGGAGCGCTACGTGCAGGTCGATCCCTTCTACTTCCGGCCGACCGAGGTCGACTATCTCAAGGCCGATATCACCAAGGCCAAGACGCAGCTCGGCTGGGAGCCGAGGGTCACGTTTGCGGAGCTCGTGAAGGTCATGGTGGACGCAGACTTCCGCACCGTGGGGCTCGAGCCGCCGGGTGACGGTGATCGGGCCCTCAAGCACAAGGGGCTGGAGTGGTTCAACGCCGTCCACCTGGGAAGACCCGAGGACGAGGCCATGGCCCACAGCGGGGCTTTTCGATGAACGACGCGGTCGACGCCCCGAGCTACTTCGCGGGGCGCAAGGTGCTCGTTACGGGCGGCGCCGGCATGGTTGGCAGCCATGCGGTGGAGTTGCTCGTCGGCTGGGGGGCGGAGGTCAGCGTGCCGGTGCGCCGAACGACCCGTCTCGACAACCTCGACGCGGTGAAGGGCCGCTTCCGCACCGTCGAGGCGGACCTGTTCGACGCAGCGGCGACGCGAGCCGCCGTCCAAGGACAACAGGTCGTGCTCCACTTCGCGGCCGCCAAGGGCGGTGGCATCGCCCACAGCGTCGGGCACCACGGCAGCCTTTTCCGGGACAACATGCTCGGCTCGATCAACGTGCTGGACGCTGCCCGAGACGCCTCGGTACAGCGCACGATGGTCGTCAGCTCCGCGTGCGTCTACCCTCGTGACTGCAGCTGCCCCACGCCGGAGGAGGAGGGAACCCGAGACGCTCCAGAGCCCACCAACGCCGGGTACGGCTGGTCCAAGCGCATGGTGGAGTACCTCGCGCAGGCCTATGCTGACCAGTACGGAATGAACATCGGGATCGCACGGCCCTACAATACCTACGGGCCTCGCGATGACTTCTTTCGGGAGTACTCGCACGTGATCCCGGGCTTGGTCAAGCGGTTCCTTTCCGGGGACTTGACGGTCTGGGGTTCGGGCAACCAAACGCGTTCGTTCCTGTACGTCGCCGATTCTGCGCGTGGCGTGCTCGAGATGTGCGCGCACGGCGGCGCGCGCGGGCCCTACAACATCGGCACCGACGAAGAGGTCTCGATTCGCGAGCTCGCTGAGCTCATCCGCGCTGCGCTCGGAATCGGACAGCCCGTGGTCTTCGACAGCTCCAAGCCTGACGGACAACCAAGGCGCTGCTGCGACACGCGTCGCGCTCGCGAGGTCTTCGGCTTCGAGGCTCGGGTGGGCATTCGCGAAGGACTTCGGCTCGCCATCGACTGGTATTTGGCCGAAAAGAAGAAGCGGGAAGCACGATGATCAAGAGCTCGGTAATCGGTTGCACTCTCAACGAGATCGAGGCGGTTCAAGCGGTACTTCCGAAGATCACGAAGGATCTGGCCGACGAGGTCATCATCGTCGACGGCGGCTCGACCGACGGAACCGTACAGTGGTGCAAGGACCACGGCTACCACGTCCTGGAGAACGTCAGCGGCGGTTACGGCGCCGCCATTCGTGCGGGAGTCGCTGCCGCCCAAGGCGACATCGTCATCGAGTTTCCGCCGGACGGCAACTCACTGCCCGAGAAGCTGCCCGAGGCCATCGCCGCGATCGAGTCAGGATACGATTTCGTCATCGTGTCGCGCTACAAAGACGGTGCGAAAAGCCATGACGACGACTTCATGACTGCGATCGGCAACAAGCTGTTTACGGGCATGTCGAACCTTCTGTTCGGAACGCACTACACGGACCTTCTCGTCGGCTATCGCGCCTACCGGCGGGAGCTGTTCTTCCGGCTCGGCCTGAGCGCCAACGGCCTGAGCTGGCCCGCGCAAGAGGCCATTCGTTTCTACCTCGCCGGCCTGAAGTGTGGCGAAATCGGCGGTGATGAGCCGCCGCGCATCGGCGGACAACGCAAAATGCGCATCATCGGAACCGGACTGGAGATCGCGGGAGTGATGGGGCTCGAGTGGCTGAGAGCCAGAAGAAGGAAGGGCTGATCGTGTCCAAGCTCTACGAAGAGATCACCGCCTGCCGCATCTGTCGGTCCAGCGCCCTGGCGGACGTCATGAGCTTCGGCGAGCAGTACTTGGCCTCGTCCTTCGTCAAGTCTCAGGAGCACACGCCGCTCTCCCGCGTGAAGGTGCCGCTTAGCGTCGTGCTCTGCGAAGCCTGTGGCACGGTCCAGCTACGCGAAGACGTCGATCGCGATGCGCTGTTCCGGGACTACTTCTACCGCTCGGCGACCAACCCCATGATGCGCGATGCTCTTGCCGACGTCGTGCGTGAGATCCGGAGCACGGTCGCGCTGTCGCCGGGCGACGTCGTGCTCGACATCGGATGCAACGACGCAACCATGCTCATGATGTACCCACAAGAGCTGGTTCGGGTGGGAGTCGACCCGGCGAGCAACATCAGCTGGGCCCACGTGCAAGGCAAGGCGAAAATCATCAACGATTTCTTTGGTCGGGAAGCGACGTTGCGTGAGACCGACGGTCGCCGCTGCCGTGTGATCACGACCATTGCGATGCTCTACAACATGGCCGATCTCGACGGCATCGTCGGCGACATCGCCTCCCTTTTGACCGACGACGGGGTGTGGTGTATCCAGCTCAGCTACCTGCCGGCCCTGCTCGAGTCCATGAGTTTCTACGACGTCTGCCACGAGCATCTGTACTACTTCTCGCTCGCTACGCTGTCCGCGCTCGTCGAGCGTCACGGTCTGCGCCTGTTCCACGCCTCGAGGAACGAGGTGAACGGCGGCAGCATCAGAGTATTCGCAGCCAAGGCGGACTTTGCTCCGTCGCCCACTGCCGAGTATGCGCGGCTCCTCGATGCCGAGCAGAGACTCGGACTCGGCAACCCCCAAACGTACCATCGCTTCTTCTCGCGTGTGCTCGAGCTCAAGCAACAGGTTCGTGCGTATCTCGAGGCTCGACGCGCAGAAGGCAGTACGGTCGTCGGTCTGGGGGCTTCGACGAAGGGGAACGTACTGCTACAGTTCTTCGAAATCGACAAGCACCTGCTTCCCGCGATCAGCGAGCGCAACCCGGAAAAGGTGGGGCTTCGCACGCTGGGTACCGACATCGAGATCGTGTCGGAGGAGCAGGCTCGGGCCATGAAGCCCAGCGACATGCTGGTCTTGATCTGGTTCTTCAAAAAGGAGCTCATCGCTCGAGAGCGCTCGTATCTCGAAGCGGGCGGGAGGTTGCTCTTCCCGATGCCGACGGCCCATGTCGTCGGCGTCGACGGAGAACGGGGGCTCGCATAGGACGCTCCTTCACTTCGCTCACGGCGCTTCACAAGTGAACTCTTCCTGACCCAGCTGCTTGCACCACGCGCGCCCACCCGAGCAGATTTCAGCGCCGGCGCAGTCGCAGGTCGCCTCGGCATTGGGGATAGTCCCGCACGAGAAGGTCGCTTGGCAATTCTCTGGTGGGCAACCGGCAGACGAGCAATGGCTCTTCCCATCCGGCATCATGACGCAAATGTCACTATCGGTGCAGCCGTCGCAGCTCGGGACGTCCCGGGTTCCATGGGCATAGCCGCAGCGCATGCCCCCGGTCAGCGTGCAGAGCCAGTCCATGATGGTGGCGGCGGCGGGGTTGGAGTTGACTACGCATGTGTCCCCTTCTGCCCCTACCAGCACTGGACCGTAGAGCGACGTGGATGGGTCGTAGAGCCATGCGACGTACTCATCTACGCCGGCATCGTTGCCACAGTACGCTTCGAACAGCGCGCCGGTGCGAGCTTCGGCAACGAGCGCGAACATGGCCAAGAGTTCTGACTCGGAGACCGTCGCCACGAGCTCGGGCGAGGACCCGTACTTCGCGCTCACCTGCTGTTCCGTCATCCGATCCTTGCGGCGCAGGAGGTCGCCGAAGGTGCCATCCTCCTGGACCGGCGTCGAATACTCGTAGACATTGCCGTCGGCGGTGACGAACCGTCCGTTGGATTGCACGTGTTGCGGACCCCACGCGAAATTCGAGTGGGCGCGCTCGAACAGCAGCCGCTGTCCCTCCGCGGGTTCGAGTGGTGGCTGCGGATGAGCGCCAGCGTCGCCGCCGCCACCGCCGGTGGCTATCGAGCCGCCTGTCGTCGAGCCGCCCGTGGCCGGGTCGCCTCCCGTATTGCTCGCGCCGCCGCTGCTCGTCGTGCCGGTGCCCGCGTCGCTGTCCGTTCCCGCGGAGCCTCTGGAATCAGCCACGTCCCCCGGCTCGGAACCTGCCGCTGTGTCCTGTGCGCCGCTGTCCCCAGCTGTCCCATTGTGGTCTCGGGCGTCCGCGAACGCGCCCGCCTGACCGGCTGCGCTTGGGTCGCTGTCAGAGGGCGAACCGTTGCTGGCCCCGCATGCGGACACGGCAAGCAGAAGGCACGTCGCTGCAGGCAGTAGTCCGCTTCGAGGATGGTGAGCCATGGCGTGGCGCGCTGCGCATGCAAGCTGCGGTCCATCGCAGCGGATCGCCCAGCCACGCCGTCTTTCGGCAGTTCCCGCACAAGGGAACCGTGCCAACGGCACAATGTGTGCCACAGGCCAAGCGCCGCCGCCTGACGCTGCCGTGCGTGTCCGGCTTGGCAGCGAGCGGCGGACGCGAGCCGTAGCCACTACCGACCCTTCGGACCCCGGTCCCAATGACTCGAGGCCCTTGCCTGACGGCCGAGACGGAGACCGCTCACGGCGCTTCGCAGCTGAGCTTCGCCGTGTCGAGCTGATGGCACCACGCAGCCAGCGCCGATTGGCGCAGTGCGACTACCTCCTCTTGTACGGCGTCTTTGCCGAGTACGCCGCCCCAGCGCCGAGCTCCTCGTTGATCCGGAGCAGCTGGTTGTACTTGGCCACCCGATCGCTGCGGCTGAGGCTCCCGGTCTTGATCTGCCCGGCATTGGTGGCGACCGCCAGGTCCGCGATGAACGCGTCTTCCGTCTCGCCCGAGCGATGCGAGATCACCGACGTGTATCCTGCCGTCCCGGCAAGATGGATCGTGTCCAGCGTCTCGCTGACGGACCCAATCTGATTGAGCTTGATCAAGATCGAATTGGCGATCCCCTTGGCGATCCCCTGCTCGAGCCGCAGCCGGTTGGTGACGAACAGATCATCTCCGACGAGCTGAACCTTGTTGCCGAGCTTGTCGGTCATGAGCTTCCAGGTCTCCCAGTCGTCCTCGGCGAAGCCGTCCTCGATGCTGACGATGGGGTACTTGCTGCAGAGGGCGGCGTAGATGTCGCAGAGCTCCGCGCCCGTGCGGGGCTTGCCGTCGAAGGTGTACTTGCCATTCTCGTAGAACTCGCTAGCAGCCGCGTCGAGCGCGATGGCCACGTGCTCGCCCGGCTTGTAGCCGGCGGCTTCGATGGCGGCGAGGATGCGCTGGATCGCCTCTTCGTTCGCTCGGAGCTTCGGCGCGAAACCGCCCTCGTCACCCACGGCGGTCGTGAGGCCATCCTTGCTCAGGTTCTTCTTCAGCGTGTGGAAGACCTCGACACCGGCGCGCAGGGCCTCCGGGAAGCTGTCGAAGCCGAGCGGCACGATCATGAACTCCTGGACTTCCAGGTTGTTGTCCGCGTGCTGTCCGCCGTTGACGATGTTCATCATGGGCGTGGGAAGGATCCGCGCCTGGGTGCCGCCGAGATAGCGCCACAGGGGTAGTCCCACGGTGTCGGCTGCGGCGCGGGCCACGGCCATGGACACGGCCAGAATGGCGTTGGCGCCCATCTTCGACTTGTTCGGCGTGCCGTCGAGCTCAAGCAAGCGAGCGTCGACCCCCGCCTGGTCCAGGGCGGACATGCCGCAGATCTCCGGGCCGAGCTTGTCGTTGACGTTGGCGATGGCCTGCAGCACTCCCTTGCCCAGGAAGCGGCCCTTGTCGCCGTCGCGCAGTTCGATGGCCTCGTGCTCCCCGGTCGAGGCGCCGCTCGGAACGGCAGCGCGACCGGAGCCACTGACGGTTTCCACTTCGGCTTCGACCGTCGGATTGCCACGTGAATCGAGAATTTCGCGAGCACTGACTTGAATGATCTCTGGCATGGGTCCGGCATTAACACAGCCTTTGCCGCGGGGCGAGGGGTGCAGCAAAATGGCCGGATCTGGGGGTGGCTCCCGCGTGACCGATGCCTCGCCCGGGGTCAGCTCCCCCCCCGAAACGCGCACGGCGCGCCTCCCTCGACCAGGGGGGCGCGCCGTGTTCTGAGGCTATCGTCGTCGCAGTCTACTCGCCGTCGCAGGTGACTCCGCTTCCTCCGTTGGTCTCGGGCACCAGCGCGTCGGTGCACATGAACTGGTCCCATTGAGCGACGCAGCTGGTGTTGGTGCAGATGAGCGGATCGCCAGAGCCGCCTGCCTCAACCTCGCAGTCCTGGCCGGGGCCCACCTGCGCCACGCACGTTCCATCGTCGGGATCGCACGCGAGCCCGGGACCGCAGGTAAGACCGTCCGCGGTGGTAACGTCGGTGTCGCAATCGTCGCCCGCCTTGGCTCCTGCAATGCAGGTGTAGGTTTCGTCGGCTTCATCGGCCTGCTCGCAAAGGCTCGACTTGCAGTCGTAGTTCAACAGGCACGGCTGGCCGTTGTTCAGCTTGCTGCTGCTGCACACCGTCGTCAGGGAGGGGGCTGTGTCTGGATCGACGATGCACAGACGCGAACCGCATTCCTCGGCAAGGTTGGTGACGAGGTCCCCGGTACGGTCACACTCGTCACCGGGCTGCGCGTACGCGGTGCACTCGACGGTCGTATCGTCGCAGTAGGTGCCCTCCGGGCATTGCGCGTCCACCGTGCAGTCGTCGTCGATGTCAGCATCCGATGCGCAGACGTTTGCGGCCGCACAGTACCAGGTTGGCTCGCAGTCCGCCTCGTCGTCACAGCGTGCCGACGACGACTTGCCGAGCGCACGGCAGACATGGAAGCTCGTCGTGTCGTCGTTCACCGTGAGCGGCGCGCAGGATGCGCCCACCGGGCACTCGGCATCGTAAGCGGCGCCCGAACAGATGGCGCCCACGGTGCAAGCCTCGACGCATTTCTCGGTCGCCGGATTGCAGGTCAGTCCTGCCTTGCAGAGGTCTCTCTCTTCGCCGGGGAGCGGCTCCTCGGGATCCTCGTACGAGCAGTCTTCGCCCGCGCCGGCCTTGGCGGTGCATTTGCCCGCGTCGGTACAGTAGAAGTCGAAGTCGCAGTCGGCGTTCTTCGTGCACTGACCGCCTTGTACACCTCGCCGGATGCAGATCGGCCGCGTCGAGCCGGCTGGCATCGCGCAGGTCGACCCGGGCAGGCATTCGATGTCGTTCGTTGCGCCCTCGGCGAGCGCGAGTGTGCAGTCCTCACCCTGCTTGAGCTTGGGGCTGAACAGACTGTCATATGCGCAGGGGTCCTCGGCCTCTCCCGAGGCGGCCGTGCAGTGCTCGGCCGGGGTGAACATGTCCTTGGAGTAGCAGTCCGCGTCGTTCCACGCGTCGATGCAAGCTTCGACGCTCTCGACGTTGACCGTCACGCGGGACAGGTCGATCACGTAGCCGAGCGTCGCCAGTAGCCCGCCTGCCGCGTTGCCGGACTCGTAGGGATTGTCCGTCTCGTTCGACTCCCGGAGCTGGTAGACGAATCGCTCCTTGCAGTCCGCCGCATCCTGAACGTACGGCGATAGGCGGTACTTGCGCTCGCCGGCGTCACAGCACCGGAACTCCCAGTCGCAGATGGCCGCGATGAGGTCGTCGAGCTTGTCGTCCCCACCGGAAGCGCCGCCGGTCCCCGAGTCGTCGTCGTCGTCGTCGCCCGTCGTTCCGCCGGTCGTCGTGTCGTCGTCGTCGTCGTCGTCGTCGCCCGTCGTTCCGCCGGTCGTCGTGTCGTCGTCGTC